>DEKS01000096.1:5118-11110 GCA_002354005.1 Bacteroidales bacterium UBA2716 | reverse complement strand
AAGGACGTGCAGAGGGACGTGCAGAAGGGGAAGCAAACGCCTTGGCGGCTGTTGCGAAGAAACTGCGCGAAATGGGCGTGGATGAACAAAGCATCCGGCAAGCAACGGGCTTGGCTCAAACACAGAATAATTAATTACTAATCCCGAGGCTCCCACCGAGTCCCGGGCTTTTTCGCACCAGGCGAATCTTGTGCTTGTTTCGTTTCTGGAGGGCGGCCTGTGTCCCGACTCACCGTGCGCACTCGAAATGATAGGGAAGGGCATATCGACAAAGGAGAGCGACCCATGCGGGGCACTCTCCTTGCTTGTGAAGTTTTTCGGATTTAATCCTATTCCACCTAAATGGACGTTAATACTAACCGGGGGCAAATATAGAAAAGAAAAAATCTGCCCGGAAGGGGTACCGGGCAGAAATTTACGCAGAATAAAATTTTGTGCGTATTTTTTTACGCAGGATTACATTTTTTAAACCATTCGCGTGGCGAAACGCCTTCCTCGCGGGTGAACACGTTGGAGAAAACCGTGCGGGAAGAGAAGCCGCAGCGCGCAGCAATCTCGTCCATCTTCAAATCCGGTTGCTCCAGTTTCAGGCGCTTGGCCTCCGCGACGCGATAGCGGTTCACAAACTGGTAAAACGTGCAGCCATATTCCGCCTTGATGAAGTGGGACAAGTAGGTCCGGTTCATGGGCAGGACCGCCCCCAGGTCCGACAGCTGGAAGGCCGGATTGACATAGGGCTTTTCCTCCTCCATCCAACGGTCCAGTTTTTGGCGAAATTCACTGTTCTCGGGCGAAAGCGCGGGTTCCGTTATGGCCTCCGGCGCCGGTTCCCCTGCCTTTTCCCGCCCACGCACCATCTCCCAAGGGTCCTTGCGGTAAAGGATTTGCTCCGTGCTGTAGGCGAACATGGCAATCGTGAACCACAGCTGGGTGAAGCCGCGTGCCGGGGCATGGGTGACGCAGATGAAAATATAATTGACGCCCACCAGCGCCACCATCCACAGGTAGTGGACAATCCACTGGGCATCAAACGCATCCAGGGTGGAGAAATTCTCTTCGCACCAGTTTTTATACGTGCGAATATGGGTAATAAGCAGCGGAATGAGCGCAAAAGGATATAACGCGATAAGGGGCCTCAGGCTTAGGGGAATCAGGTAATCCAGGCCTACCAGCACATATATGGGAAGAACTTGCCATAGCCCGGTCCGGAACGTCAGCCATCCGGGCCGGACGACTTCCGTAGGATACATCAGCAGCAGCCAGCCCAGCAGGTTGCCCAAAAGCAGCTCTATGGTAGTGATATGCTGAGCGCTCATATCCATCACCTGAGAACGGGCAAATAGATCGCCGGCAAGATAGATGAAGTCGATCAGCCCCCAGATGAGGAGCGTCCAGCCCCATACTCTCCGGATACGCAGGCCGTCCGCATGTTTGAAAACAAGGAATGAGCCGAAAAACGCCACGGTAACCGTGGTGGTAAACAGGAGCGGAGAAAGGATCTCTTCGAAGGCACCAGCAGGGATATAGCGCGAAAGCCACAGACTAAGCGCTACGCAAACGGTGGTAATGATGAAAAAACCTTGTTTCACATCACAAATTTACAGAATCCTCCGCAAAAAGTGAAACGGGCGGTCCAAAAATTTACCGAATTTCGTTGGCGTTGTAAATATAAGTATAGTCTTGATTCCGGCTAAAAATCCAGCGGTCTGCGGCTACGGTGGTATACGTATCCCAGCCCACAATGTTCTCCGGACGGGCCGATGCCTGCACCGGCAGGACAAAATGCCCCTCCTCCCGGAAGACGCTGAAGGGGCGGGAGGCATAGCTGCCGTCGGAGCGGATACCACCGCTGAGCTCGATATAGGGCAGCGCGCGTCCCGGGGCGTAAACCACATCCTCCACAAACTCTACACCCACGCCTCCGGCAGTGATGTAGAACGTATCGCCGGCCGTAACCCCTGCCTGATAGGTGAGCGTGGGGGTATCCCCTATCCAGCGTACCTTGAACACGCTGTTATTCTCTTCTACGCCCAGCCCGCAGGCCATCTTCACCTTCCCTTCATAGATGGGATAGCACACCCAAAGGTCGTGCCCGTCAATTTGCTCGTGGCAGACGGTGGCGACATAGCGGCCACCGCTTTCAATGTTCACCACCTGCGGCGCATCCTCGGTGTCGGTCCGGGTAAAGGTTTCCCAGGTCCCGGTATTCTTTCTCCACTGGCAGGAGGCCGAAGGATAACGGATGGGGAAAGCGGCATTAAAGAAGTTGGCGTCCCCGAGCAGCTTTTGCATGAGGGCGGCATCCTGGGTGACGGCGGCCTTGATGCGCATGGCCTGCCACTTATCCACCACTGCGGCAAACTCCCAGATGGGAATTACCACCATATCAATGAGCTCCACGTTGGAATTGAGCTCGTCCGCCGGATTATAGACCAGCGACCTTCTCCAGGCCGATATCCCATCCAGCGAAAACGTGCGCGTGCCGTCCGGCTTGTGCTCCCCCAGGAGGCCGGTCAGGTGGCTCTGGTCCCCTCCCCAGGCCTGGAGCTTGAGGCGGCAGTCTTTCATCCATACAAACTCTTCCTCCACACGGGCCTTCTGCTTGTTTTCCACTGCCTTCAAGAATTCCTGGGTGCTCCATGCCTCTTCGCTGGCGCGGTCATTGTAACGCCACATGCTGTTCATCAGGTCCACCCGGAGACGGCCGCCCAAGCTGGCGCCTACAATGACGTGGGTGCCCCACACTTTAATCATGGAGTCCACCGCAGCCACATTGTCGTCGGGGGTAAGCCGCAGGTGCTCCACGGCATTGCGGAAACTCTGGGTGAACACGTCCCGGTTCCGGGAATAGCGGGCCAGGACGCTGGCGTAGTTAATGTAACTGTCCACCATAAGTTCTTTTTCCTCCAGGGTGTAGTAAAAGGATTCCTGAATGCCATTTTCCAGGAAATACTGCCGATTGCGTTTCTCGTTCTTGTACAGGCCCAAATCAACCTTCTGTTTGGTTTCTACGGCCACGTTGGCTACATAGTCCCGGAAGGAATAGCTGAACTCCGAGGCCACGGAGGATTCCCTGGCGGTGTTCTCCGCCATGAGTATCTCGCCGCTGGCCTCCTGCAGATTCTCCAGGAAATAGCGGTTGAGGACCTGGCAGCGGATGTCTTTCCAGTTGCAGTAGTCCCCGCGTACGGCATTGTACGAGTACCCCAGCCCGTAGTTTCGGCGGAACAGCTCGCGGGTTTCCACATCTTCGGCCTTTACCCAGTTGTAGCCCCCTTCCGGCATCCATTCGGGGGCCTGGTTCTCTGCGGAAGAGGGGGGCATCTCCAGACCCCGGCAGCTCCATACAAGAGCGGACAGGCCCAGGAGGCAGGTCATATGAAGGAACCTTTTCACGCACTAAATATTGACAAGGGTAAAGCCCTGAGGCACTTTATCCGTAAAATGCACGCTGTTCATGGTATATACAAAACTGGCATTCAGGAAATCATACAGGTTGTCCTTGCCGCCATTACCGTAATAGCCTTTCTCGTCAAAATAATATCCATCGTTGTTGATACACTGCGGATTAATGCCCACGTGCTGGCAATAACGCTTTTTACCCTTGAACAACTTGTATTTGCCATGCTTGGCGCCCAGCACCATGACCACTTTTCTGTAGGTGCCCAGGTTATAGTCGCTCCAATGGCTGTAGTCATTTTTGTCCGTAGCAAAGCCGTCCACGCCCAGGCTGGGGAAATCCTGTTTTTTGGCGTTTCGGGAATAGCAGGCAAAGGGGAAAACCTCATTGGGGAACTTATTTACAATCTTGGCCTTTTTCCGGGCATAGATATTACTGTCCGAGCACAGGAGCAGGTAGTCGCTGATGTCGTTGACACGGCAATTGAGGTCGTGCCCGCTTCCGTGCTTGGGATCCCACAGTTCGTCCCATCTGTTTTTGAAAAGTTTCCCTTTGCCGGCCCCCATGTTCACCAGCGTTCCGGGATTCTTGCTGCTCTTGCTTTCTCTTACGCACACCCAATACACGCCCTCCCCAAAATAGACGTCTCCCCGGCGGCACGGCGAGGTGAAGCTGTTGCTTCCCCACTGCGCATCCGTACGGTAAATGATTTTGGAAAGGTGCGGGATGCAGGAAACGGCCACGTCCACATATCCGGCATTGTCTCCCTCTCCCGCGCGATGGAAGGTGAGTTTCCCCAGTTTAAGCCGGGTCAGGTCTATCACAAGGCCGTCCGGCGTTTCGGCGACAAAGCCATCGTCTCCGGCCAGTGCCCGAAAGTATTGTTCCGACAGGGAAGCGTCCTCCACGAACACACTTCTCTCCGAGGGCGCACTCTCATCCAGGACATCGCCGATGGAAGGCTCGAAGGTTTTCCCTTCAAACACAAATTCGGACTCGTCTTCGTCGTCAAACACCACATCCGTGAGCGCCTCTATCACATTTTGGATAACAAAGGCCTCGCGTTCCTTCTGCTCCAGCACGGCATCCTCTTCATCATTCACCGCATTATTCTTTTGGCAGCCGGGCATCACAGCCAGCACCAGGGAAGCCGCGAAGAAAATAATCATTCGTTTCATATCAATCGACATATTGTTTTATCACTTCCAACTTAGGATATTCAAATTTGTAGTTACGCACAGGACGTACGGGATAATAGTCCTCGTGCCAGTCGCCCAATACGTCGTAACGAATGAGACGATAGTTGTTGTCCAGCACCAGCAGCTGGGGGTCGTCGCCGCCGTTGTCCATCACGGAGAACAGGTGGAGCTGCCCTTTGTAGCGGAGCGCCAGGTCATTGTCCGGAAAGGCAGCCCGTCCGTTCAGCACGTCGCTGATGCCCCAATAGCCATTGAAGCGGGCGTCGAAGCCGGAAAGCTGTCCCGGGAACAGGGCTTTGGGATTGAAGCCCAGAAACGCTTCCAGCCCTTTCACCTCCGCAGACGAGGGCAAATACCAGCGCCGCTCATTTCCCCATATCCAGTCATTGTCTTCCATGATGATATCGTTCACCTGAAAATCGAAGCGGGTATAAAGGACGCCTTGTTCCACATGCTCGTCAAAGTAATATTCTCCGGAGTGGGGATTTTCACTGAATCCCATGGGATGGTCAATATCGGCCCGCGTCCAGAAATTGCTCCCCACTTTCACAATGGGGTGGCTGTAGGTTTTGCGCGGGTCCAGGAAGTAGAACGCATCGTCCCGCACCTCCCGGCCTTTCCGGCCGTAAGAAGAAAGGTCCACCGGACTTTCCGGCATCAGGCTGCCGTTCACATACCAGAAACGGGTGAGCACGGAGTCCGGAGCCATGTCCGGGAAGGGATTCACGTAACAGTCTCCTCCGCTAAAGGCCACAAAGGCAGGCCGATGGGTGCCATCGCCCGGGAAAAGGCCCTGATTCAGGCGGATGCCTTGCTGGTAGATGGGATAGGCAATGGTCACGCGCTTGTCGGAGCGGATGGCGGGCACATACTCGGAGCACACCTCCAAAATGGGTTCTCCCGACATGTACAGGATGCGGCACAGGCTGCCCTTCCCTTCCTCGGGGAAAGTAAAGAGTGCCTTGTCTGCGCCCTGCGGGTCTATCGGGTAGATATCCATTCCGGTGAAGCTGTCCGGGAGGACATTGTCCGAGCGCTGGCTCAGGGCAAACGTCACGCGCATAAAGTCCGCACGGACGTCTTCCGTCACCAGGTCCCACAAGGGAATGAGCTCGAAATGAATCACGTCCAGCGAAGGGTCTCCCTGGAAATGCGGGCTGTAATTAATGGAGGCCAGCCAGTCCGTAATACGGGCCGGGTCGATTTGTCCGTTGGCGGACAGTTCGCTTATCTCCTTCTCCAGCGCCTGCACCTGGGCCGCACCACCGCCGCGCACCTCAATGGCGCTTATGGCCTCCCCCTGCGAGGTAACCACAGGCGACTTGGGTGTGGACGGTTCGCGGTTCATGCCCGTACGGTCCCCGTCGGCAATCTGCCCCAGCGTGAAGTTCAC
>DEKS01000096.1:0-5054 GCA_002354005.1 Bacteroidales bacterium UBA2716 | reverse complement strand
ATCCGGCCGCCCAGGTCCACCTGCAGAATCACATGCGTGCCAAACTCCGTAAGCACGGACTCGATGCGTTGCCTGCGGGTTTCCCCACTGACCCGGCGGCATTCGAGAAGGCGCATGGAAAACTCATTCGAATAGGGCACTCTCCCCTCCCGCTTCAGGTCCATGAGGGCGGCCCGGTCAATGATGCGCGACGCAACGGCCTTTTCCAGCGAGCCATGGCCATAGTTGTGCTGGTCCAGTCCCTCGCTGGAGGTTTTCAGCAATTTCACAAGCGTGTTGCAGTTGTCCAGGCAGCCTTCAAAGATATTGTCTTTGTCTTCCGTCTGCAGCTGGCTCAGGCCCTGTCCATAGGCATGGATATTCCCGGCGTTCACGTAGTTGACATCCAGACGGCTCAGGTGGCAATCCTGGACGAGCTGGTATTTTTCGGCCAGATTGAGCTGCTGGACCATGAAGGGATAGTTCAGCACGGGCATGCGCACGCGCACGGCCATGGGGCTTTCCAGGGCCTTGTAGATGTCGTACCCATACCCCACATACAACTGCTCCCGGGCGGCGTCGGCGTTTTGGTCAGAGTCGCTGGAGGAAAGCTGCACCAGGCGCAGCTGCGCCGTGCGCGTGGGATTGGCGGCATCCGTAAAAGTAAGGATGGCTTCCCGCCGCTGCTCGCCCAGGTTGGCCTGGGTCTTGAGGGACACCATGCCATCCGCAGCCAGGGTTCCGGTCGATACTATCAGCCAGCGGGCATTGCTCCGCACATAGATTTCTCCCGTGGAGGCATCCCGGCCGCTCAGGGCCACCTGCAACGACTCATAGCTGGCCCGGTAAGGCAGGAGCGGGACGCCGTCTTCCTGAGCGGGAGAACCGCCCAGGAAAACCACGTCCAGCTTTTTTTCCTCCTGTGCAGCAGGGGGCTCCTTCCGGCAGCACAGGCACAGGCCTGCCACCAGAAGAAGTCCTGCAAGGGCGATATGCCGGTGAGCCCGCATGGCGGATTACTCTTCCCAATAATTCTTGTAAAGGTTCATGAAATTCTCTGCACCCGGATTGTCGGAACCCTCCATGATGCCAAAGTATTCGCCAATGCCACGTTCTTTGTAGGCCTCCATGAAGTAGTCTTTTACGTACTTTTGGATTTCGGCCTCGCGGATGAAGGTCCAGATGGGCGTAATGGTAAAGGAGATGGGCACGGCTTTGCTCACATTGGGCGTGCCGCTGAAGGGGTTGTCGGGGCTGCCGTCGGAATACATGGACTGCACCCATTCCATCAGGAGCTGCTGCCAGTTGCCCAGGTCCGTAGCGTCGCCGCTGGTAATGCAATCCAGCATCTTGTCGGTCGTCTCATTGGCGTTGCCGCCCAGAATCTTAATGTCCGTATTGGAGTCGCGAAGCAGGTTGTAACCGTCTTCCGTGTAGTCCAATTTGCCTGTAAAATTGCCAATCCCGGCAAATTCGGCGGACATCTGTGCTACAAAAGAAGCGTTACCTACCATCTTCATGGTATCAATCTCGCAGTGGAGGAACATGGATCCGCCGTAGTCGCCGCCCGCGATGATAAACGGACCGAACTCGCTGTCCAGCGCACCCAGGATGGACTCCAGCTCATCCAGGTTCACTTCCTTACCCTGGTTTTTGCGGCGGACAATGGCGTTGTAAAGCTCGTTGTAGCGCTCGTTGAAGGCGGTGGAATAGACGCCGGCATGGTCGTAGCGGAGGTTGATGGACGCCTCCATGTTGCTCACCTCAATTTCCTGGTCCTCGGTAAGGCCGCGGTAGTTGAGGTTGGTTTTCTTGGTGCGCTGATTGTAGCGCTGGTACCGCAGGATGGTCTCGTCAATCTGGGCAAAGGCGGCATCATCGGCATCGAAGTCCACCTTGTTGTAACGGGCGTCGCTTGCGAAGGCCGAAAGCTCTGCAGGAGAGAGATACACGTTGTACATGGGTGCGCGCCGGATGATGGAGTAGTCCACATGGGCGCGCGATTCCTCTTTGGCGGAATTATACTGGCCGTGTCCCGATACGGTAAGCGGACCAAACTCGACACCCAGGTCCATGCCCACACTCAGAGACTTGCTCTGCACCAGGCAGCTGTCAAGGAGTACGGCCTGCAGATTGGACACCGGGATGGGGGCCTCCACGTAGGTGGACTTTTGCATAATTCCTCTGTACAGCCAGTCTTCAATGCGGGCAAAATTGAGCACGTTGTTCAGCAGATGCACCTTGGACGCCTGGTATTCATTGGCATTCATGGTGACCATCTTCTTCACGTTCAGGGCATAGTCGTAGGCAAGGGCGGTGCCCAGACCTTTGTCGGCGAAGGCCTGCCCGCTACCGTTGGTAGGTGCCTCTCCCTTGTAATTGTAGAACTGGGTAACCGGGATGGCCTGTACCAGTTCACCCACATTGTTGGTAATCCGGAGCATGGCGCTGCGGTCCACCTTGGAGAGGTTTTCGTCTATGATGAGCGTAAGGGTGGCATTGCCCTTGTACACGACTTGCCATCCCTCGATGCGCAGCCAGTGGGGCTTACTCTGGGTAACGGTGACATGCCACTCTCCGTCGCACTTGACGGGGACCTCTTTCACGGCGCTCTGCATGTCGGTCTCGACGCCATGGGCGACGAGCTCCTTGTCCACATTCACCGTGCTGGGGGTGTCCTCCTTCTGGCAGGAGAACAGGGCCGCGGCAGCCAGAAGCATGGCTGCGGCAGCAAGTGTTTGGTTAAAAAGTCTCATATCTATTCTGTTTTAGTTAATTTATCGGGTAATCCATACACTCATCCAAGACGGATACGAGCTTGGTTGTCCATCCACATGAATGTTGGCTCTATCTAGCCAAATAGTTGCCTTGAAGTCATAAAGACTGCTCACAGTTTGCGCTATCACCTCCTTCCGTCTATACGCACTGGCGGTCTCTGGCACAGCGTAGTCCAAGGGGAATTCCTTCACCAGCGTGAGTGTATGACCATTCACCGTTTTAGTGGCATACTCATCCCCACGGTCATAAACGGCATCGGCACGGAACATCAATACGGGCTCGTTCCACATATCCGTGGGGAACCTGTAGTCCTGCCATGCATTGAAATTGTAGAAATATTTTTCAGGGTACTCCGCGCTCGGGTCCGGCTGGGTGCGGTAGGGCCTGTCGGCTTCCGATCCCTGCGCGGGATGGAACCCTCTGGTAGCATACAGGTCTTTACCGTACTTCGCCACCTTATCTGCATCGGCTACGTCCTGAAGGAAGATCGTCTCCCCACTAAAGGAGGAATAGGACTCGGCCGTCGCACTGGGACTGCTTGGATAATGCTTCCAGAAAAAACGCGGCGGGCTTAAATTACTGATGTCATTCACATACAGGAAACGTCCTACAGGCTGACCGACAGCATTGCCGGCCGGATCGCTATAGGCAAAACCGGTCATGCTCGTGTAGTTACGATCGACCTGGCCGTAGGGACGAACAAACTGGAAAAAGCGAGATGCATCGACAAGGGCATTGTCTTTCAGGAAACGGACGACAGCGGACGAGAGACCCAGATTCTGCATTTCTCCGTCGGCCTGGAATATTTGAGGGACATCATTCACAAGAAGATTGTGCATGGCAAGAATGGCTCGCAGCGCCTGTCCATACGTAGGCAGGTCTTCCACATAGCGGGCACTCAGCAGGCGGTACAATCCACGGAAGGAGACCAGTTCCGAGTATGGCGAGGATTCACACCAATCGCTACTATTATTATTTGTACCCGACATGTTCACGACAAACCAGAGGTCTTTATTTTCATCCGCGTAAATATCACCTGTCTTGTAGTGGGCGCTCCCCGTGAAACTGGACGGGTTCTGATGCGTGTAGTCGTTAACAATTTTGGTATCAGTAATTTCCGGCTCATGGTCCGCCATGTTTTCCACAGGCACCACATCCCGGTAATAGCGGTACACATCCCAGACGCCGGGAATGGCGTGGTGCACATCGGTATACTTTCCGGTATCGGAAAGCTCGGCGCCGGTGGCATAACGGACGATGTAGCGGGGACTGGAGTCTCCAAAGAAAGCCGGATTTACAACATACTTCTTATTGCGCACGTCAAACTCCACGTCCTTTTGCGGGTCATCATTGACCATTAGCGCCTTGGGTTCCGTGTAAGGACTTTTTGTCTGCATGTTGGCGTTAACACCATCCGGCGTATTCACAAACCGGGCCTGATACACCTTGGCATAGTTGGTCCACGACGTCACCCAGGAATACCCCTTGTACAGGAAATGAAGGCCAGCGCCCTCTATCTCACGGGAAATCTCATCCAGACTACGTCCCATGATTAGCCTGTCAATATCATTTTCACGCCAGGCATCAGCCACATTGTTCCAAAATTTGGCATTATGGTACGTGGCGTTGTTCGGGCTGAAATCGTGGAAGATGGGCAGGCCGGAAGGGCCAAAAATGCCCTCTTTGCTATAATTGAAAACGTTATCCGCCCACTTGTCCGGGAAACAGATGGCAAACAGCATCTCTGCCAGGTTTTGCATGTGCTCCTTGCTATACTTGAGCTCCGTGGGGAAACAATACTCTTTTCCGTGACTGCTCGTGTAGAGCCACCAGTTATAAGGCGGCAAATAATCCATGCTCATCCAGTGCGTCTCCCCCTTCCCCTCCGGGCTGAAGGCCGGACGCACGCACACCCAATATTCCGGTATCGGACTATCCTCACCCGTAAGAGCGATTACATCGCCAAAACGATAGTAGGCGCTGCCGGCAAAGGAGGCGTTGGTGTCCCCTTGCTCCGCACTGCGGTAGATGAGTTTGGAAAGGTGCGGGACGGAAGGGATATCTACCTTTACCTCTGCCCACGCAGTGCCACTCATTTTGGTATAAGTGAGCGTACCTACTTCCAGATTACTCCAGGTATAACTGGGCGTATTCTCGTCTATGGACTCCACGCCAACCAGGTTGGCAAAACTCCGGGCAGCCGCTGCAGCGGAGTTGGTAGCCACAATGCGCGCCTGCGGGTCCGACGCATCCGCAACACCAATTACCGGCTCAAAAGTTTTTCCCTTGTAGTCCGG
>DEKS01000097.1 GCA_002354005.1 Bacteroidales bacterium UBA2716 | reverse complement strand
GACAAGGCCATTCCGGGCGTCACGGACGTGTATCGTTACTATAAGGATGTCCTGCCGGTGGAAAATCTGAAAGAGCATAAGCCGGAAACGTCGGTAGGTAGAATCGTCAACGACCGCAATAAGCAAAATCTCACCGATTTTAACGGCATCGGCCGGTATGCGCTGGGGAATGTCTATAAAGATGAGGAGAATAATCTGTGGTTTGTCGTAAATATGGCAGGCCAGGGGGGGGCTGTGCGTCAGAAATCTTTCCCGCAGCTCACACCTGAGCCTGCTCCGCTGGCGGAACTTATTTCGTTCGACGGATTAAAAGTAATTAAAGACAATAATGAAGCGGTGTTGTCGTATGTGGGTCAGATGCCTGAGTTTTCTCAAGCCGTGCGTGCGGCCACCTATATTCGTAGTATTTACGGAATGGGACGAGGCGCCTTTACGGCACAAGAAAAATCTTTGTTCCACCAGCTGGTATTGCATCTGAGTGAACGGGCAAATGTGAATATGCTGGATTTGGTCCAGGCCATCGGGGGACAGGGGACAAACAATGTTACCCAGGCGTTCAGCGCTGCTTATTATGACGTCCGATTGACGAACACCTATAGGAAGCAGCTTCTCCTCCGTTTTGTGTATCCCCTCAGTTTTTATCCCGAAAACACGCCCTACATATTGTGGACCGAGTATCCTGCCAAGCCGGACACAAATACAAAGAAATACGACCGAACTGATTTCTCCACAGAGCAAATTTATCTTCAGGATATTGCAAACAGCCTCAAGGTGAGTGATTATGCGCCGGATTTCTACGCCACGCAGCCTCTGGAATCGTCGGCAAACGGAAGATATATCCGACGCGAAGTGGACAGATATGCCAGGGACGACATAAGCGAGTTTTTTTATCATTCGTCCACATGGAATCTGCATCGTGATATGTGGAACGAGCCCGTCCTGATGTTCCGCACAGATGCCGTTTATGACCGCGGTGACGATGAGTATGCTACCACAACTGTGGGCGGCCGTCGCCTTACGCTCGTGGCAGCATTTGACAAATTAAATCCTCTCTCGTATAATAAGGATAATACAAGTGAGCTGCGGGAATATGAAGACCGAATCACGGAGGTATATAAGAATAAAGCCGCTAACCAGGCTGCTTGGACAGGTGGCACTGTGACGTTGAATGGGAAGGCACATGATGTCCGGGCATGGAAAGACACATGGATTAAATAGTTAATAAAGAATAAACTCAGACATGAAACAGAAGCTTTTATTGATGCTGGCTTGCGTGTCAGTGATATTGTTCTCCTGCCAAAGGGGACTTACCCCCGAAGAGCAGCAGGCGCAGCAGGAGCAGGAAAAGACCGAAAAAACGGACCAGTTCTGGGACGTGGTTGGGCAGCTGGTCGCGGGTTCGGACATTACCCCGGACTACAAGGGAAAAACTTTTGAGCCGGTGATAGGTGTTGCGGATGCGTCGGACCCGCAGGCGCGCATTGTGCCCACCAACTCCGCTGCAGCCGCTGCCCGGAGTTTTGCCAACCTGGTTGGCGTGGACTCCATTGACGAGAATACGCCCAGTTATACCTGGACGAACCCGGAAGTAGGTACGCTCACTTATACCAAAATGAGTGGCACTGCGTGGGCAGAGGTAAAGGTAGATATCCCTTCCGTCCCGCACCTTTCCAAACTCATCTACCGCAGTGCGGAGCAAGGGGACACCAACGCCTCCTTTAAAGGCAGTGCCTACTATCGCTTTGGCGATGTCATCAGTCGTTTAAACTCAGACAATGAAACAGAATACTGGGTGTGCGTGCGTCCGGCCTTCAGCCCGGAGGGGAAGGGGGAAACGCACTGGATGAGTATTGGCCATTTGCCGAAGGAGAACGTGTGGAAGTACACGAGCAGTCACAAAAAGGAGTACTATCTCCCCACCAAGCTCAAGTCCAGCAAGGAACACATGCAGAACCTGGCGGAGATGCTGTATGCCATCTGTTACCCGGATCAGTGGGATGCGAACATTTTCAATTATAGCAAAGTGGGCTTTTTTGGCCCTTCCGGCCTTCCCATCTTCCACGATTTTAGCAGGAACAATATCAATTATCATAGTGCCAAATTCTGGGCCAATGTGGCAAGTGGCTGGCGTGCGATGGGCATAGCTGAGAAGCTGTTTGGTGTCCGCCTGGAGGGCATTGCCGAGGAAATTAACACGGATGGCCTTCATTTCCTGTACAAGGGGTATTCCTGGAATACATGGACGTCCAATTCTCCTACGTTGTATCAGGCCCGGTTTGAAAAGGGCTCAGAAGAGAACAGCAACATGCAGACAAAGGAGCCATACTCGGATGTGAAGGCGCAGGTGGTTTACGATGATCCCAACAAGGATGTGGTATTGGATGTCACCAAGCAGCCGGCGTATTATATTGAGTCGCAGTTTTTTGGAAACGCTCACCCCCGCTTCATCCTCCGGTATGCCACCGGAGCCGAACTCTCCAAGACCGGAAAGTATTCCGATGTGCACGAGGCCATCCCCGGAACGGAGGATGTTTATCGCTATTACCGGGATGTGTTGCCCGTGACAGATCTGGCCAACCATGAGCCCGAGGTGACCACTTCCAAGATTGTGAACAATCCCAAATCGCATGACTTAAATAGTTTTAACGGACCCGCTCACTACAGGCTGGGAAATGTTTACAAAGATGAAAAGGGCCATCTCTGGTTTGTGGTGAATATGGCCGGAAACGGAGGAATCACCGACATTCCAAGAGAGAATGCGCCTTTCTCGGAACTGGTCTCTTTTGAGGGAATCGAGCGCGTGGATCGCCAGATGTGCTACCTTTGGCATTTGCCCGAGTATGATGAGGCGGTGCGAGCGATAGCCTTTCTCCATAATCTTTATATGAATGCGGTCCCGGAAGTATACAATGCCGGGCAGGCGGAAAATGAACTTAAGCCTGCTTCAGTCGTAGTCCGTTTTCTGCAGGAACAGGCCAGAATAGATATTACGCGCCTTTTCCAAAGTGTGGAAGCCCATACCGGAGACGAACGCTCCTCCACACAGATGACCGGTTTCGCCTATATGGACGAACTGCCCAATCCATCTGGCCAGGCGGTGGGACGCTACGTGTTTCCGGTTGCCCTTGGTAACGAAAAGTTGCCGTGCTACTTCTGGCAGCACTATCCCGCCGAGCCCAGTGCTAACGCGCTGACGTACCAATCTTATAGCCAGGACCCCATTTACCTTCAGGATGTGGCCGATGAGCAGAAGGTGCAGAAATACGGCCCTGATTATTTCGCGGCCGGTAAGCTCACCTTGTTTGATCCCAAATATAGTTCACAGCTGGGCGGTGAAAGAATATTCCGTAAAGCTGCCGACCCGACTGCAGAGATGCTCGAGTTGTATTTCTATAACTATACTTCGTGGAATGCCTATCAATATCGTACCGATATGTGGAATGAGCCTTTGCTGATGTTCCAAGCGGATGCTGTCTATGACCGCGGTGACGAGTATTCCACCGTGACGGTGCATCATCAACACAATCTCACGCTGGTGGCCGAATTCCCGTTGCTTCATCAAAACGTCGGCAGCAATGAAGAAGCAAGGGAAGAGGCCGAAGAAGGCTACCTGACGACGTTATATAGTTATAAAGCACTCCTTTTTGAGGTCCTGCACGGCCAAAATGTTTATCTGGACGGCAGGCAGTATGCGGTACCGGATTGGCAGACTGTCTGGAGGAATCAGTATTATCATCGATAGTGAATACAATAAAAGTGACAAAGATGACACATATGCACAAAATGTTCACTGTCGCAGCTATTCTTGTGGCTGCCGCAGCCTTGTTCTCTTGCGAAAAAGGACTGAGCCCGGAAGAGCAGCAGGCGCAGCAGGAGCAGGAAAAGACCGAAAAAGCGGACCAGTTCTGGGACGTGGTTGGGCAGCTGGTAGCGGGCTCGGACATTACCCCGGACTACAAGGGAAAAACTTTTGAGCCTGTGATTGGCGTGGCGGATGCATTGGACCCGCAGACGCGCATAGTGGCTACCAACTCCGCCGCAGCTGCTGCCCGGAGTTTTGCCAACCTGGTTGGTGTGGAGTCCATAGACGAGAATACGTCCGCTTATACCTGGTCCCAGGCAGAGGTGGGAACCCTTACCTACACCAAGACGGACGGCAGTACGTCCTGGGCAGAGGTAAAGGTAGATATCCCTTCCGTTCCGCACCTTTCTAAAATCATCTACCGCAGTGCGCAGCAGGGAGACACCAACGCTTCCTTCAAGGGCAGTGCCTACTATCGCTTTGGCGATGTCATCAGTCGTACAAACTCAGACAATAAAACAGAATACTGGGTGTGCGTGCGTCCGGCCTTTAACCCGGAGGGGAAGGGGGAGACGCACTGGATGAGCATTGGTGATTTGCCGAAGGAGAATTGGTGGTACTACAAGAGCAGTAACAAAAAAGAATACTATCTCCCCACCAAGCTCAATGTTAGCAAGGAACATATGCAGAACCTGGCGGAGATGCTGTATGCCATCTGTTACCCGGATCAGTGGCAGACGAACGTTTTCAATCATAGCAAAGTGGGCTATTTTGGCCCCTACGGCCTTCCCATCTTCCACGATTTCAGCTCGAACAACGCCACGTACCATAATGCCAAATTCTGGAGCAATGTGGCGTACGCCTGGCGTGGGAAGGGCATCGCCCAGCTGTTGTTTGAGCGCACCCTGGACGACATTTCCCGTGACATTGATGCGAACGGCCTTTATTTCCTTTACAAAGGGTATTCCTGGAATACATGGACGTCCAATTCTGCCACGTTGTATCAGGCCCACTTCGAAAAGGGCACAGAAGAGAACAGCAATATGCATACAAAGAATCCTTACTCGGAGCCTGAAGCGCAAATGGTATATAAGAAGGAGCCGGACAAGGATTTGGAGTTTGACGTGCGCGATAAAAAGTATGTGAAGAACACAGGTTTCTTTGGAGACGGTAATCTCCGCTACATCGTTCGTTATGCCACCGGCGCCGAGCTTTCCAATACCGGAAAGTATTCCGATGTGCACAAGGCCATTCCCGGGACGGAAGCTGTTTACCGCTATTACCGGGATGTCCTGCCGGTGGAAAATCTGGAAGAACATGCGCCGGAGATTACGTCGACTAAAATTGTGGACGATCGTAACAAGCAAGATCTGTCCAAGTTTAACGGTGTTGCCTACTATAAGACCGGGAATATCTACAAAGATGAAAAGGACGCTCTGTGGTTTGTGGTAAGCATGGCAGGTTCCAATAACGTGGAAGGGCTGTGTGAGCCCTCACCTTACTCGGAACTGGTCTCCTTCAGTGGACTGTCGCGCATGGAGGGTTCCCATTATCTTGCCGGCCTGCCCACTTATGAACAGGCCGTACGAGCCGTCCTCGCCCTCCATTCTATCTTTCATAACGGCTTTGCAAATATAGATGAATGGAACAATGAGTGGGAGGATCTCCATCCTTCAACCGCTGTGATACGTTTTATCTCAGAGAATGCCCGCGTCAATATTCTGCGTTTGTTCCAGGTGGTGCAACCCCTCTCAGGGGGTGATAAAAACTTCACGCACATGGCGGGGTTTGCCTATAGTGACCCGTCATTCAACACTACCGGTCAGCCTGTGGGCAGGTACCTGTTCCCGACCGAAATCAGTAACGCAGACCTGCCGCGCTACCTCTGGAAGCATTATCCCAGCAATCCCAATGTGACGGCCACATTATACAACGATTTTAGTAACGAGACCATGTTCCTTCAGGATGTGGCGGATGGGGAAAAAGTGAAGAAATACGGTCCCGACTTATACGCTACCATGGGATTTCATCCCGATCAGGCCACTCATGGAAGGACGACGGATAAAAGACCCTACCGTACCCAGCCGGAGTCTTTAGCGCAGTTCCCTGAATCCTATATCTACAAATATGACCTGTGGGATGAGTACAAGTATCCCGCCGACATGTGGAACGAGCCTGTCCTGATGTTCCGCGCAGATGCCGTCTATGACCGTGGGGACGAGTATGCCACCATCACGGTGAATGGGCACAAACTCACCCCGGTGAAAGAATTCCCCTTGGGCTATGTTCTGCCCAATCCCGCCGATGAGGCGGCGCGAATAAAGGAAGAAATGGGAGTCGTGCAAGCATTTTATTCCCTACAAACATTCCCTCGGGACGTCATTACCGAGGATGGGGAAAAGTATCAGTATCCGGATTGGATGAGAGTCTGGGGACGACGTTAGACAAAAAAACAGGATGAACAGATTTCTATTGAACCTATTGCCCGCTGCTGCAGCCATTCTTGTGGCTGCCGCCGCCCTGTCCTCTTGCGAGAAGGGACCGGGCCCGGAGGAGCAGAAGGCGCAGCAGGAGCAGGAAAAGACCGAGAAAACGGAGCAGTTCTGGGATGTGGTGGGGCAGCTGGTCGCGGGCTCGGACATCAC
>DEKS01000042.1 GCA_002354005.1 Bacteroidales bacterium UBA2716 | reverse complement strand
GACCACAACTGGTGCCTGGACACCGCCGGCGACATTTCCAAGGTAGCCTGCGAACTCTACTGCCCGGAAACCGGTATTGACCTTAAAGTCTATACGGACGAGCCCGGCGTACAGGTGTACAGCGGCAACTTCCTGGACGGCACCGTCGTTGGCAAAAAGGGCATTACCTACATGATGCGCACCGGCATTTGCCTGGAAACCCAGAAATATCCGGACACGCCCAACAAGCCCGAGTGGCCCAGCGCCGTGCTTCGTCCCGGCGAAACATATACCAGCCACACCATTTTCGCTTTTGGCGTAAAATAGTTATCTTTGTCAATCTACATATACAATCATATGGCTAAAACAAACGAAGAACTCAAGCAGATTGCCACACAGGTACGCAGGGATATCCTGCGCATGGTGTGCATGGCAAAGAGCGGACATCCGGGCGGTTCCATGGGCAGCACGGACATCCTCACCACCCTGTATTTCAACCAGATGAACCAGAATCCCGCCACCTGGACACGCGATGGCAAGGGACAGGACATGTTCATCCTGAGCGCCGGTCACATGACCCCGGTGTACTATTCCGTCCTCGCCCGTGCCGGTTATTTCCCGGCCAGTGAGCTGGGCAGCTTCCGCCAGATGGGCACCCGCCTGCAGGGCCACCCGTCCGTGCGCAAGAACCTCCCCGGCATCTTCCAGGCTTCCGGTTCCCTGGGCCAGGGCCTGAGCGCCGCCTGCGGCCTGGCACTGGGCAAAAAGCTGGACAAGGACAATAACTTTGTCTACTGCCTCTGCGGAGACGGCGAATCCGAGGAAGGCCAGATTTGGGAAGCCGGCATGTTCGCCGTATTCCACAAACTGGACAACCTCATTGCCATGACGGACTGGAACGGCAAGCAGATTGACGGTCCCGTGGACCAGGTAGCCGGCGAAGGCGACCTGGCCGCCAAATGGGAAGCCTGGGGCTGGAACGTGATTGTGGCCGACGGTCACGACTACGACTCCATCCAGAAAGCCTTTGAGCTGGCCAAGGCCGGCAAGGGCAGTGGAAAACCCAACATGATTCTGTTCAAGACAGAGATGGGTCATGGTGTAAGCTTTATGGCCGGCACCCACAAATGGCACGGTTCCGTTCCCAAGCCGGAACAGCTGGAACAAGCCCTGACCGAATTAGGTGAAACCCCCTTAGGAGATTTTTAATATGAAAAAATATACAGATACAGGTAAAAAAGACACCCGCAGCGGTTTTGGTGTAGGTCTTCTGAAGGCCGGACAGGCCAACCCTAACGTAGTGGCCATGACGGCGGACCTCAAAGGCTCCCTGAAAATGGACGCTTTTGCCGCTGAATTCCCGGAGCGTTTCATCCAGTGCGGTATTGCGGAAGCCAATATGGTGGGAGCAGCCGCCGGTCTGGCCATCACCGGTAAAATTCCCTTCATCGGCTCCTTCGCAGAGTTTGTGACCGGCCGCGTGTACGACCAAATCCGTCAGGAAGTGGCCTATGGCAACACCAACGTCAAAATTGCCTCCTCCCACGCCGGCATTACCCTGGGCGAGGACGGTGCCACGCACCAGACCATGGAAGACCTGGCCCTCATGCGCGCCCTTCCCGGCATGGTGGTGCTGAACCCCTGCGACTTCAACCAGACCATGCAGGCCACCATTGCCGCCGCCAAGTACAACGGCCCCGTGTACCTGCGCTTCGGCCGTCCCAACGTGCCCAACTTCACGGGCGAGAACGAGCCGTTCGTGATTGGCAAGGCCATTGTCATGAACGAAGGCACGGATGTCACCCTTATCGCCACCGGTCACACCGTGTGGGAGAGCCTGCAGGCCGCCGAGGTCCTGGAGGCAGAGGGCATCAAGGCGGAGGTCATCGACATGGCCACCATCAAGCCCCTGGACGAGAAAGCCATCATCGCTTCCGCCAAAAAGACCGGCTGCGTAGTTGTTGCAGAAGAGCACAACATGGCCGGCGGCCTGGGCGAGGCTGTTGCCGGTGTGCTGGCCCGCGAGCTGCCCACGCCCGTTGTTTTTGTCAACGGTGAAGACAAGTTCGGCCAGTCTGGCACGCCTTCTGCACTTATGGCCGCGTATGGCCTTGACGCTCCGCACATTGCGGAGGCCGCCAAGAAGGCCATCGCCAAAAAATAAATGGAAAACCCTGAGCAAGTATTTAACGCTATCGTAAAGGATTACAGCGAGCGCCTCTACTGGCACGTCCGCCGCATGGTGGGCACCCACGAGGACGCGGACGACCTGCTCCAGGACATTTTCCTGAAAATATGGACTGCGCTTCCCTCTTTCCGGGGGGAGGCGCAGCTTTATACCTGGGTATGGCGCATCGCCACCAATGAAACGCTCAACTGGCTGCGCCGGGAGCGGGTGCGCGCCGCCCTGCGCTTCCAGAGCATAGACGCAGAACTGGAACGCCGGATTCTGGCCGATCCATATTTTAATGGTACAGACGCCCAGCGGGAACTGTTCAAGGCGCTGGCCCGTCTGCCGGAAAAACAGCGCCAGGTGTTTGTGATGCGCTGGTGGGACGA
>DEKS01000113.1 GCA_002354005.1 Bacteroidales bacterium UBA2716 | reverse complement strand
CGCTGAGGGTTCCCCATAGGGGAACTTTGTTTTGTTGCGGAATATTCCTTATATTTGTGTGTTTAACACAAAGTAGACAATATGCATCGGATATTCCTGCCGCTATACCACTTCTTCCGGAAGCACAAGGTGCTCATGTACCTGCTGCTCATCGCTTCCACGCTCCTGTTCGGTTATTACGGACTCCAACTGGAGTATGAAGAAAACATTGTCAAACTGCTCCCCCGCTCTTCAACGGACAATGAACTGGCTTTCAGTGACATTGGCCTAAAGGACAAAGTGTTCCTGCAAATCACTTCCAAGGACACACTGAATCCGGTGGATCCGGCCCGGCTGGGAGAGGCCATGGAAGAATTCTGCGGCATGCTGGAAAAGCAGGACGAGAAAACCCATTACATTGCGGGTATCTTCTACACCCTGGACGTGGATACGGCCCTGGACGCCATGGATTTTGCGCTGGCGCATCTTCCCTCCTTCATGGATACTTCCCTGTATGCGGGTTTTGAGCAGGCCCTCACCCGGGAAGCCATCGACGAGCAAATGGAGGAAAACTTCCAGATTATCCAGAACGATGAAACCGGCGAAGCCACCCAGATGGTGGCCATGGACCCCCTGAACCTGCGTTCCGTGCTCCTGAACTCCATCATGGAAGGCGGTTCTTCCATGGGCGGTCTCACCATAGAAGACGGTCATCTGTTCTGCCCGGACAAAACCGTTGCCCTGGCCTTCCTGACCCCGGCCTTCGACGGCCTGGATTCCGGCGCAGGCACCCGCTTCGTCCATGCCGTCCAGCAAAGTGCAAAAGCCTTTGAGGCTGCCAATCCGGATATCCATGTACTGGTACATGGCACTCCCCTGGACAGTGTGTCCAATGCGAGCACCATCAAGCGTGATCTGGTCTGGACCATCGGCCTGTCCCTGCTGCTCATCCTGGTTATTATCATCATGAGCTTCCATCGCTTCTCCTTCGTGTGGCAGCAAGTGGTCCCCGTAATATACGGCGCCCTCTTTGCCCTGGCCTGCATGTACTGGATCAAGGGAGGCGTCATGTCCCTGATGGCCCTGGGCCTGAGCGCCATTGTGCTGGGTGTAGCCATCAGCTACTGCCTGCATGTGCTCATCCACTATTACTACGTGGGCGATGCAGAAAAAATGCTCAGGGATGAGAGCACGCCCGTATTCATGGGCTGCATCACCACGGTAGGCGCCTTCATGGGCCTGCTCTTTACGGAAAGTGACCTGCTCAGGGATTTCGGCCTGTTCGCCACCTTCTCCCTGATTGGCAACACCTTCTTCGCCCTGGTGTTCCTGCCGCATTTCCTGCGCAAAGACCAGATTATCTTCAAGCGCACGCACGGCTTCCCGCTGGTGGAGAAATTCAACAACCTCCCCTGGGACCGCAACAAATGGTTCATCGGCACCCTTACCATCCTTATCATCGTTGGTGTTGTCATGAGCCCGCGCGTGAAGTTCGACAGCGACCTGGGCAACCTGGACTACGACAATGCCACCCTCAAGGAAGCGCAGGACCTTTACAATACCAAGAATGCCGATGGCTTTGCGCACGCCTACTTCGCCGCCTGGGACGAGCAAGACATGGACAAGGCCATGGCCTACAATGCCGCCTTCTATGTCCATCTGGATTCCCTGCAGCAGGCGGGCGTCATCAAGGGTTACTCCCCTATCTCCGGCCTGGTTTTCCGTTCTACGCAGGACCAGCAGGTACGTATCCAGGCCTGGAAGCAGTTCTGGACCCGCTCCCGCGTGGCGCAGCTTCGCCGGGATCTGACAGAATCGGCCAAGGCCTACCAACTGCCAGCCAATCTGTTCGATTCCTTCTTTGCGCTGCTCCGGCAAAAGTACGAACCCGGCAATCTCATTGAGGAGGGCATCGTTCCTCCCGGCCTCCTGGCCAACTTCTATGAGTCGCAGGAAAGCGGCCGGCAAATGTTCTTCACAGAGGTTTCCTACCCGCGTGAGGACCAAAACTGGGTCTGGCATGCCATCACGGCCGCCAATCACGTGATTGTGCTGGAACCGTTCTTCTATTGCCGCGACATGGTGGAAATCATCCATGAGGACTTCAACACCACCCTCTGGATTTCCAGTATCTTTGTGCTCCTGGTGCTGCTGTTTAGTTTCCGCAACATCTGGATTGCCCTTATCGCCTTCTTGCCCATGTTCGTGAGCTGGTATGTGATGCAAGGCTACATGGCCATCTTCCACCTGGAGTTCAACCTCATCAATATTGTCATCTCTACCTTCATATACGGCATCGGTGTAGACTATAGTATCTTTGTGATGGAGGGCCTCCTGGCAGAGGCCCGGCGCGGAGAAAAATCCATGCTCAACTATCACAAGGTGGCCATTTTCTACAGTGCCATGGTGCTGGCCATTGTGACCTTCTCGCTCATTTTTGCGCGGCATCCGGCCATCCATTCCATCGGCCTTATCACGCTCATCGGCATGGCTTCCACCATCCTGATCACCTATTCCCTGCAACCGTTTATTTTCCGTCAGCTGTGCAAATACCGCTTCTTCCGTCGCGGATTCCGCATCCCTGAACAGTAAACCTATGCTGGACGCTGAACTGTACCTGAACCTGATTTGTGGCGGTGCCGCCAACCTTTCCCGGAATCGCCAGCGTATCAACGACCTCAATGTGTTCCCTATCCCGGACGGAGACACAGGAGACAACATGTTCATGACCATAGAGGCCGGCACACATGCCAGCGGTTCCAGCCTGACGGAAATGGCCGATTCCGTAGCCCGGAGTATGCTACTGGGCGCCCGCGGCAATTCCGGTGTTATCCTCTCCCGCATCTTTGCCGGCATCGCCAAAGGTGTAAAAGGAAGGGATAAGGCCGATATGCCCACCTTCTGTAGCGCCATGCAACAAGCTGTGGATGAAGCCTATAGCGCCGTTTCGCAGCCGGTGGAAGGCACCATCCTCACCGTGCTTCGCGAGGGTGTTGCAGGTGCACGGGACGCCGCCACCCTGGAAGCCTATCTGGACTGGTGGATTGCCGCTATGGGAACGGCCCTGGAACACACGCCGGAGCAGTTGGATGTGCTTAAAAAAGCCGGCGTGGTGGACAGCGGCGGCGCAGGACTTGTGTGTATTGCGGAAGGGATGCGGATGGCGCTGGAAGGGATGCACCCGGTCGGAGACGTGGGAAATGCAAGCGGCGCCCCCACCAAGCCCTGCCCGGACCTGAACGCCTTCACGGAAGACAGTGTCCTTGAGTATGGTTACTGCACGGAGTTTCTCCTCCGCCTGCAGCGCTCCAAAGTGAACCCGGACACCTTTGACGAGCGCATCATCCGGGATTGGCTTTTAACCCAAGGGGACTCCCTGGTGTTCTTCCGCGACGGCAGCATCGTAAAAGTGCATGTGCACACCCCGGACCCGGGCACGGTGCTCAGCAAGTGCCGCGAG
>DEKS01000007.1:3838-10138 GCA_002354005.1 Bacteroidales bacterium UBA2716 | reverse complement strand
AAGGCGACATCCTTCTGGGGAAGGGTGAGTTGGAGGGTATCCCGGGTACCGTAGCGTGGGCCTTCCGGCTCCATGAGCATAGCCGGTTCTGCTTGTTCTGCGCTGTATCCTGTTACCAGGGAACCGGTCTCCACCCACGGGTGCTTGACGGCCTCTGCCAGTGCGCGTTTGACGAAGGCATTGATGGAAATGCCTGCCTCTGCCGCCAGGTTGGCGATATCGCGATGCGTGTCTGGAGCAATGCGGACGTTGAAGGCCCCAGTATAGCTTTTCTGGGGTTTCCAATCGTGTTCTTCACAAAATATGAGATAATCATCCACCGCCTCGTGAAATGCTGCCGTAAGTTCTTGTACAGACTCGCCTTCGTAGTTTACAAGACCTTCGATTCCTTCAATTTTACCAAAAAAAACTTTGTCCGGTTCACTGTATGCAACCGATCCAATATAGCCTTTATATTTAAGAGTGTTCATACCTGGATGTCTTTATTGTTAATAAGTTCTGCTAAAAGTTGTTTTAACGCGTACTCCTTCAACTCTTTATTCGGGTGCGGCCTATGCAAAAACACAGGCATCTTATCCGGTTTTGAGAAAAGAACACGCGATCCGGAGGTTTTACCCTTGTTCGACTTTACATATCCGAACAAACTCAATAATCTCTCGGCTTCATCGAATGTGAAGTCTGTTGGCAGGCGTTTTAATCGTTCTATTAGTTTTTCTTTCGTTCCCATATGCAAAAGTAACTAAATTTTAGTTACAAACCAAAAAAGAATAGATTCTTCGCTAACGCTCAGAATGACAGACTATCGAATGGAAGCAAATTGGTCCAAATACCGGTTAGCGGCGGCGAGTTCGGGAAGATTTCTCTCCTGGAAGGCGGCGCAATACAACTCCCGGAAACGGCAGAGTTCCTCCCACATGGCACTGCGGGCCGATGCCGGCTGCCCGAGACGGCCGTATCGGATGGTAAGGTCAATGAGTTCCTGGAAGCGGGCAAATGCACTCTGGGCGCGGCTCTCTTTCCCGGTCTCCAGTGCCTTCAGGACACGGGAAGTTTCGCTGCCGATGTTGGCCATCTGCTGCGGGAAAGTGAGTTCGGCCCAACGGCCGTTTTCCAAAGACGCGTGTTGCATTTATGCTGTAATGAATTTATCGACAATGGTTTTAATGGCGGCCCGAACCTCCGGATCCTCCACGTCCCGTGAAGGATTTCCCTGCCAGGAGCGGATATTGATAAGCGATTCGAACTCAATGAAATCATCGCCCTCTTCCTCTACCCAGAGGTTGAAGCCCCAAAGGTCTTCCTGTGCAGAGCCGTCTTCCAAAAGAAGACGCTCCAAGTCTGCATGCAAATCGGCATCGATGGCCAGAAGGCCACGCGTAACATCGGCCACGCATTTTATCATATCGCCGAATGTGTTTTGTGCCAACTCTTTGAGTTCTGCAATGGAGATGGGCTTTTGAAGAATCTGCATAAAAAAGTGTTTCGACAAAGATACAAATAAAAATGGCAAATCAGTTCTCCATATTCTGCTGGAATCCAATACGTCGCTGCGGCTCGTGCTTCTTCTCTTCAATGCGGGAAGAGAGTTCGCCGATGGCCAGATACAGGTTGTCGATGTCCTGCCGGACATCCTCCGAAAGGTCGTTGATTGCACCGAGGTTCTCCTCCTGCTGCATGGCCAGCAGGTCCACTTTGGCCCGGAGTTCCTTCAGTTCGGCCGACATGGAGGCCGTTGTGAGCAGGTACTGCCGCACTCGCACGAAGACGCGCATGATGGATATGCTTGTAGCAACAGCGATAGGACTTTTCCGCACACTTGCGAGCATAGCGATGCCCTGCTCTGTAAAAGCAAAAGGTGGCGCAGAAGTGTTTCTTTTAGATGCGGTCACAAATTGTGACCTCATATTTAGCACTTCCTCCGCCGTTAATCGAAACATAAAGTCGGAGGGGAAACGCTCAGCATTTCTCTTAACCGCCTGGTTAAGTACCTTGGTCTCCACTTGGTACAACTTTGCCAGATCGGCGTCCAGCATCACTTTCTGCCCACGAATCTCATAGATCAGATTTTGGACGAGAATCAAATCCTCACTCATAACCCAACAATTTATCGTTCGTTACAAATATAGACAATAGTAGAAAACAAGTCAAGCCAGATATGAAAAGCTACCTGAAATTCCTCTCCCGCAATAAACTGTACACCGCCATCGAGGCGGTGGGACTGGCCGTGAGCCTGGCGTTTGTGATTCTCATCGGCATATCCATTGCCGATCAGCTCAGAATCCGCCAGGACACGCCACCGGGAACCAACCTGTATTCCATCGGCCCCGACAGTTTTGGGACGGAATACCGAAATATGGAAAGCCTTTCATCCATCCCGGAAATCAAATCCCTTGCCGCTTTCAGGCGAATAGAGTTTCTCGCACTCCTCGATGGAGACAAAGACCTAGTAATGGCCATGATTGCCGATCCCGGAATTGTCAACTACGTTCCGCAGCACGTCATTGATGGCGACATTGAGCCTTTCCGGAACGGGAGCGGTGTTCTCATCACAGAATCGGCCGCGAGGAAGTTCTTTCCCGACAAGGACCCCGTTGGCGAATATGTTACCATTGCCAACATTGGAGCTGAAGGAGAGGAACAGACTCCCGTTCAGGAGCAGATTGTAGCCGTCATCGGCGATCCTTCCTATTCTATCCTGGATGACTTTGACCTTATGCTCAGTTTTCGCTCCAAGATTCCTGCTGTAGTTGAAATCGTGGAATCGGATCTTTTCAATACCGGAAGCGGGCAGTTTGTAAACGTGCTTGCCGACATGCAGCCGGATTTTGATATGGAAGAGTTTTCTGCGAAGTACTTGGATTTGTTTGAACCGTATGTGAACAAGGGGGATAAGGAAAAGCCGATGGCAACGGCCTTTACCGACATTTTCTTCTCCTCTGACAGTTATGAAGGGCTTCGCCAGGGAAACCGCTTGTACATTACCGTTCTTGTGATTCTGGGACTCATCTTGCTTCTGTCGGCCATATTGAATTATGTCAATTTGAATCTGGCGGTATCCGGTGAACGGGCCAAGGAAATGGCTACCCGCCAGCTGGTGGGCGCAAGCAGGAAGTCGGTTGTCCTCAAAGGCATAGCCGAGTCTACGGTGTTCACGCTCGTATGCTATGCATTTGCAGTACTCTTGGCCGAATGGTTGGTTCCGCTTCTGAATGGACTTAGGCCGGAAGGACTAACGATACCTTTTCATATCCCTTTCAGCGGCACATTCTTTTTGATATCTCTGACCCTTGTCGTTGTCATCGGCTTCCTTTCCGGGATTATCCCGGCAATGGTCATGGCCTCTTACCGTCCCTTGGATGTGGTGACAGGCCAGGTTCGTCGGAAGCGCAAAATGGGGATTAATCAGGTATTCATTGTATTCCAGACAGTCCTTTCGATCCTTTTCATCGTCGCTTCCATTTCCGTTGAAGCCCAGCTTCGCTTTATGCTGAAACAGGATATCGGAACCACTCCGTTAAAGAACCTCTATCACTTCTTCCCTGGAATATATGAGCCGATAATGGATATAGGCAATGCGCTTACTGCGAATCCGCAGGTGAATGCCATCGGATACGGAACCGGCTATCCGACGAAAAGCTGGGGTATCCAGACCGGCCCTCCAGGCGCGTTCTACAGCTTTGTCCAGTGCGACAGCACTGCATTCCGGATGTTGGGTTTCAGAATAATGGAGCAGTGGGGAGAATCTGTTCCCGGGACCTTCTGGCTCACCGAAGAGGCCAGGAATTATATCGGCGTGACGGAAGAAGATTCCGCGCCTTCCCGCCTTTGGGGAGACTATACCAACCCCGATATTACATCCATCGGAGGCGTTGTTGAAAACTTCCGCGGTTATCCCGTAAATGATGCCCCTAGGTTCAGATTCGGAGATGAGATTCAGGAACTTTTTGCAGTCAGTATCATGTCTTCCGAACAGCTTTCCGGTATCTGGATAGAGGTTGGGGGAGACAGAAAGGAATTTGAACAATGGTTCAAGGGGTATATCCGTTCCTATTACCGTGAAACAAAAGGGCTTTCAGATGTCCTTGGCTTTCCGGGTGTCATCTGCGGATATCTGGATGAAATCATTGCCAGGGAATATGATGACCTGAAACAGTACGTGCGGCTTATCGAGCTCTTTACGTTGGTATCAGTCCTACTCTCCATTCTTGGCATGATTGCCATGAGTACATGGTTTGCCGCTTCTTATTCAAAGGACGTGGCCATACGAAAGGTTTTCGGCAGTACTGTATCGCTAGAGGTGAAACGGCTCGCCAGGACGTTCCTTGTATTGACGATAATTGCCATAGCCATTGGCATTCCTTTGTCGGTGTGGATGGTCGGACGTTTCCTGGAGAGCTATCCGGAGAGGATAAGCGGATATTGGTGGATATTTGCAGCTACTGCCGCTGTGACATTCGCTATCACCATGGGCTCGGTCCTCTGGCAAACCCTCAAGGCCGCCCGGACCAACCCGGCGACGGAACTGAAAAAGGAATAGATTCTTCGCTATCGCAAGGTCCACCTTGGCGCGGAGCTCCTTTACTTCAGCAGATACGGTAGATACCATGAGCAAATACTCTCTTACTTTAACAAAAGCGCGAAGTATTGAAATATTTGCAACTTGAGGTCACAATTTGTGACTTCAAGTTTGCAAACTCCTTATTATCAAGCTGGAACATGAAATCCTCAGGAAACCTTTTAATATTACGCCTTACAGCCTGGTTCAAGACTTTGGTCTCCACCTGGTACAACCTTGTCAGATCAAAATCCAGCATCACTTTCTGCCCACGAATCTCATAAATCAGATTTTGGACGATCATCAAATCTTCACTCATATCAATCAATCTTTAGTCCGTCACAAATATAAGCAATAAGAGATTCCCGGTCAAGCCGGGAATGACGAAAAAAGAAACAGTATGAAGAGTTATCTGAAATTCCTGTCCCGCAATAAGTTATACACCGCCATCGAGGCGGTGGGGCTGGCCGTAAGCCTGGCGTTTGTGATTATCATCGGCAGTTATGTGGTGCAGCAGTTCGAGGTCAAGTATGAAAACCCGCTCTGGCGGGACATCTATACCTTTGCAATGGTGGAAGACGGCCATCCGGACCAGCTGGGACTCACCTACACCTTCACGGATGCCATCCAAGAAGCCGCCCCGGAAGTGGAGGTGGCGGGCAGGCTGTCTCTAGTGGATTATCTCCTGTTCCCGGAGGAGGGGATGCTGAAGGCCAAGATAGTTACGGCAGACAGGCATTTCTTTGAGCTGTTCCCCAATCTGAAATTTGTAGAAGGCGGGCCAGACGTCCTGTCCGATGCCGGCAATATGATTATCAGCGAGGAGTTTTCGCACAAGTCCGGACTGAAAGTCGGAGACAAGTGGAAATTGGGAGAAGACGCCTTTACCGTCGCCGCCATCATGCGGGACTGGAAGTCCACACTCTTCGATTATGCCGATGTCGTCCTTTCCATCGACGGGCCCGTCAAGGCATTTTCCGACCCCAACGACCAGTTTGGCAGCGTTTGTACCTTTGTAAAACTTCGTCCGGGGGCCGACAGGAACGCGTTGGAAGAGAAGGCCGTGGCGGTCTGCAAGCGCCTCTACGACACTTACGGGTCGTCCTTCCTGCAAGGAGTCCGGATCTATAGACTGGATGAACTGATATTCGGAGACGCGCAAAGCGGCACCTTTGTCTCGGGAAATATCGCCCACAGCGACAAACGGACGTTGGACCTGCTGCTTGCGGCCGTGCTGCTCCTCCTGGTCAGTGCCGTATTCAACTACATCAACCTGAACATGGCACTCAGCGCAAAAAGGGCTCGAGAGATGGCTACAAGGCGGCTTATCGGCGCCTCGCAGGCCTCCGTCTTTGGCCGTAGAATCCTGGAGTCCGTGCTCTTTACACTGGTCTGCTTTGCGGTTTCCCTCCTTCTGGCCATTTGGTGGACGCCTGTGGTGAACCGCCTCCTGAACGACCCGGACATAGCCATCCGGATTCAGTTCACACCCAAATACATCGCCATTTTCATCGGCCTGGTGCTGGTGGTCGGGTTCCTGGCGGGACTCTTGCCTGCCCTATTCTCAAGCCGCTGGAAACCCATCGACGTGGTCCGCGGGAACTTCCGCGCGCAGAGCAAAATGACTTTCAGCAAGGTGTTTATCGTCCTGCAAAATGCGCTGTCGGTCCTCTTGATTGCCCTTGCCATCGTCATGGAAGCGCAGTACCGGAAATCGCTGAACCGGCCGGTGCATGCCGATATCG
>DEKS01000007.1:1205-3668 GCA_002354005.1 Bacteroidales bacterium UBA2716 | reverse complement strand
GTGCTGGCCGATTACAATGCCCCGGTGAACAATACTGTCTGGTTCGGAGAATCGGCCTTTGCGGCTTCCGGCTTTACCGATGCGTCACACGATATCGGGGCCCTGAGTCAAAGAATGGGCAATTGCGAGAATATGGGCGGCGTCATTGCTGATTTTCCGGTCTCCCTGAACAATATGGGAGTGAAAGAAAACATGATTGTCCTGGTTGAAAATATTCAGGAAAAATTTCCTTATGCCTATGGCATCCTGATGGAAATCGGCGGAGACCACGAAGAGGCCCGTAAACAGATAAGGGAAAGCTATGAAACCTGGAAGAAGGACAATATGGTCTATTACGAACTTGCCGACGGTTATCTGACTGAATTCTACGAAAAAGCGTTGAAGCCAGCCCGGAACAACATGCGGCTCATGGAGGTGTTCATGATACTGGCGCTGCTGCTTTCGCTGCTGGATTTGCTTGCCATGAGTACCTTCTATGCCGATGAAAAAGCCCACGACATCGCTGTCCGCAAGGTCTTTGGCGGCACCGTTGACTCCGAGGTCCGGAGGAGCATCCGGGACTATATGCTGCTGGTAGGGATTGCCTGCGTCATCGGCATTCCCATTGCCGTCTATGCGGCTCAGGAATATCTGAAAGACTTCATTTACAAGCTGGAGGGATATTGGTGGATATTTGTGGTGGCCGTAGTGCTCACCCTTGCCATCAGCCTCCTCTCCGTCCTCTGGCAAACCCTCAAGGCCGCCCGCACCAATCCGGCCGTTGAATTGAAAAAAGAATAGATTCTTCGCTATCGCTCAGAATGACAAATGCATTCAGAATGAAAAATCAGTCCTCCATGTTTTGCTGGAAACCAATCTTTCGCCGAGGCTCCCGCTTCTTCTCCTCTATACGGGAAGAGAGTTCGCCGATGGCCAGATACAGGTTGTCGATGTCTCTCCGGATATCCTCCGAGAGGTCATTGACGGCACCGAGGTTCTCCTCCTGCTGCAAGGCCAGCAGGTCCACCTTGGCCCTGAGTTCCTTTACTTCGGCAGAGACGGTAGAGGCGGCCATCAGATACTGTCGTACTTGGGAGAAAGCACGCATGATGCCAATGTTCGCCTGGATGGCTGTTTCGCTTTTAAGAACGGAGGATAGCATAGCCACTCCAAGCTCTGTGAAAACAAATGGCTTATATTTGACATTGGAACCCCTGCCTTTTTTGTCCAAGGTCACAATTTGTGATCTTGAACGGGAAATCATGGCATTGTATTCTTCAATATCAAGTTCTAACATGAAATCGGCCGGGAATCGTTTGATATTGCGACGAACCGCTTGTTTGAGTTCCCTCGTTTCAATTCCATACAATTTTGCCAGATCAGCATCCAGCATCACTTTCTGCCCACGAATCTCATAAATCAGATTTTGGACGATCATCAAATCTTCACTCATGTCAATCAATCTTTAGTCCGTTACAAATATAAACAATCGTAGAATACAAGTCAAGCAGATATGAAAAGTTACCTGAAATTCCTCTCCCGCAACAAACTGTACACCGCCATCGAGGCGGTGGGGCTGGCCGTGAGCCTGGCGTTTGTGATCCTGATCGGCTCCTACGTGGTGCAGCAGTATGAGGTGGCGCACGAGTCGCCTCAGTGGAAGCGCACATTTGTGCTGGGAACCAATGAGTTCCTGGGGCTGACCTATTGGGACAAAGAAGAACTGGAGATGAATATCCCGGAGGTTCAGGCGGCAACCCGTGCCGCCATGCTGTGGCAGCCGCTTATCCGTCAGGGTGACCAGCTCCTCCAGTGCGCCGGCATGGAGGCCGATGCCGACTTCTTCAAGGTGTTCCCGGAGTATCATCTGGTAGAAGGAAGTGCGGAAGATTTTGTCGGGAAGGAGGACATCCTCATCAGTGAATCCCTGGCCAGGAAACTGGCAAAAGATGGAGAAAGCATCATCGGCGGCGTCATAAACGTGGACGAATCAAACCGCACCATCAAAGGCATCTATGCCGATTTTGACGGCACCTTCTTCATGCCCTACGACATCATTACGCACATTTCGGGAACCTGGGCCGCTGAGCGGGAGCGGAACTTTGGCAGTATCGGCAACTACACTACCTGGTTCCGCGTCCGCGAAGATGCGGATCCCGACGATGTGAGGGCCAAAGTGAGTGCGCTGCTGCACAAGAACTATGACCCTGTCTGGAGCGCGGAGAAGGTGAACGCGTGGAAAGCGTACCGGATGGATGAAGCTTTCTTCACTACTGGCAACAGCAACGGGCTCACCCGTCAAGGCAACGCCCAGATGCTCAGGCTCTTGACGGTAGTTGTACTCCTGCTCCTCTTATCGGCCGTTTTCAACTATGTGAACCTGAGTCTGGCGCTTACGGGCAAGCGGTCCAAGGAAATGGCCACCAGGAGGCTTTTGGGGGCCGATAAGACCGGCATCCTGTGGAAGTACATCGGCGAATCCGT
>DEKS01000007.1:566-1192 GCA_002354005.1 Bacteroidales bacterium UBA2716 | reverse complement strand
GCCTTCACCGCCGTCTGCTTTGCCGCGGCACTGCTGCTGGCCGATCTTCTGGTCCCGATGATGAACAGCCTGGTCTCCACCAGCGACCCGGACGAGCTGATGCTGGGCATCGGAGATACCAGCGTAAGACTGTCCTTCATGATGACACCGGGGTATATCCTGGCGTATATCGCCGGCATTCTGATTCTGGGTGTTATCAACGGGCTCCTTCCGGCTGTCGCGGCGTCTCGTTATCAGCCCATTGACGTGATCAAGGGCACGCTCCGGCGCCGGAATAAAATGGTACTGAGCAAGGTGTTTATTGTGGTGCAGAATGTCCTGTCGGTATTCCTGATTGCCCTGGCGCTGGTGATGGAAGTGCAGATGCGCCACATGCTTACCCGGCCGATGCACGCTGCCTCGGAGAATCGCTATTATATTGAGTATTCTGCCCGCGACTTTGATATGATGAAGCTTTTCAAGGACAAGGTGGAGGCATTGCCTTTTGTGACAAAGGCAGGCGTGGGACGCGGTATTCCGGGGCTCATCAATATGACGATGGGCATCAAGGTGGACGAGGAGCACCACGTGGATATGCCCGTCATCCTCTGCGATTCCACCTATTTCAAACTGCTGGGACTGGAGGT
>DEKS01000007.1:0-470 GCA_002354005.1 Bacteroidales bacterium UBA2716 | reverse complement strand
ATCAATATGAACGGCGCCCAGCCGGAGTTCATCGGCGGCGTGGTGACGGATTTTCCGGCCCGGCCGGCCTCGGAGAGCAGTCAGAATCCCAATGGCGGCGTCATCGTAACGCGGGCCGAAGAACTCCGGTATGCCAACTGCATGCTCATCGGCACCACGGGGGAGGACGACTCTTACGACAAGGCCATCCGGCAGGCTTACAGGGAGTATCGGCTGGAGACCTCCGGCGTGGAGGAACCCGCCTGGCGGTACGGCTTCGTGCGTGACATCAACACGAAAATGCTGGCCCCTGTGCGGAGGACCCTGCGGCTGGTGGAACTCTTTGCGGTCCTGGCAGTTCTGATCTCCCTGCTGGGCCTGTTGGCTATGAGTACCTACTTTGCCGATGAAAACACCAAACAGATTGCTGTGAGAAAGGTTTTTGGCTCTGATGTGACGCACGAGACCTGGAGGAACGTCCGTAGCTATAT
>DEKS01000016.1:26699-30540 GCA_002354005.1 Bacteroidales bacterium UBA2716 | reverse complement strand
CAACTGGATGGGCGCCAACCTGGCCAAATCCAATGGCATTCCGGTACCTCCCTTCCGCACGGACGACTGGGCGTACTAGACTGTAAAATGGAAGTGGCTGAGCATGAGACGATTGTGAAAAATCGTCTAGGTAAAAGAACAGAGACGATTTTGCGTAAGTAATTAAGAATATGAAAGTTGCATTTCACGCTATCTGCGGCGTCCTTCTGACCCTGGCTCTCACCGCCTGCCAGAAGCAGGACGTTACGGTAAAATGTGCTCCTTATACCCTCCGCCTGCAGGTGATTTCCCCGGAAATCATCCGCGTGAGCGCCAGTGCAGACGGCAAGTTCCACGACCGCGCAAGCCTGGTGGTGCTGCCCCAGGCCGGTACAACGGACTTTGAAGTCTCCGACGCCATGGGCAAGGTGCACCTCACCACGGAGAAACTTGCCGTAGACATTTACAAAGCCAACGGTGAAATCAACTTCTACAAGGCCGACGGCACCCCGCTCGCCCTGGGCGGCCACGCCACGCTGGTTCCCAACGGGGACCGCTGGAGCACTACGCTCAGCTTCGACAGCCCCGAGGACGAGGCCTTCTACGGCTTGGGCCAGCACCAGGCAGGGGAGTTTGACCACAAAGGCCGTCAGGAAGAACTGTTCCAGTACAACACCAAGGTGAGCGTGCCCATGGTGGTGTCCAGCAAGGGCTACGGCCTCCTCTTCGACGCGTATTCCCTGAGCCGATGGGGCACAGACCAGGCCTACAGGCAGTTGGGCGAGGTCTTCGACCTGCAGCTGACCGGTACCTACACCACGCGCGAAGGCGTGCTGGTACAGCAGGAGGACAGCCTCTTCTACGAGAATGAATTCGCCATCCGGAACCTGCCCCAGGTGCCGCTCCAAGGTGCAAAAGTGACCTACAATGGTACGATAACCGCCAAGGAGACGGGCGACTACCACTTTATCCAGTACTATGCCGGCTTCCAAAGCACCAGCATCGGCGGGCAGGAAGTGATGAGCCGCCGCTGGCGTCCGGCCTGGAACCCCAACAGCTACAAATACACCGTGCACCTGGAAGCCGGCGTGCCCACGCCCATCCGGGTGGAGTGGGAGCCGGACGGCGACGTGTCCTACATCGGCCTCCGTGTACAGCCTTTCGGCGCCGTTCAGGCCGATAAGCTCACTTTCTGGAGCGAGTGCGAGCCGCAGCTGGACTGCTATTTCATGGGCGGAGAGAACTACGACGGGGTTATCAAGGACTATCGCCAGCTCACCGGCAAGGCGCCCGTGATGCCCAAATGGGTGCTGGGTTTCTGGCAGAGCCGCGAACGCTACGCCACCCAGGCGGACCTGGTGGAAACGCTGAGGGAACTGCGCGCCAGGCACATTCCGGTCGATAATATCGTCCAGGACTGGCAATACTGGGAAGATGACCAGTGGGGGAGTCACGCCTTTGACACCACCCGCTACCCGGCCCCGGAGCAGATGCTGGACGATGTCCATGCCCTGCATGGCCGCTTCATGATTTCCGTGTGGCCCAAATTCTACACCAATACGGAACATTACAAGGAACTCAAGGCGGCCGGTTACATGTACCTGCATCCGGAACAGGACAGCCTGAAAGACTGGCTGGGCCATACGCAGTCCTTCTATGACGCCTATGCGGAAGGCGGCCGGAAGCTCTTCTGGCAGCAGATGGACCAGAGCCTGTACAGCAAGTATGGCCGCAAGATTGACGCCTGGTGGATGGACGCCAGCGAGCCCAACCTGCGCGACTGCCTGCCGCTGGACTACATGAAATGGCTGCTGAATCCCAATGAACTGGGCACCAGCACCGAATACCTGAACGCCTACGCCCTGGTGAACGCCCAGGCCATCTATGAAGGTCAGCGCGGCGTGGACCCGGACAAGCGCGTGTTCCTCCTCACCCGCAACGGTTTTGCCGGCCTGCAGCGCTACAGCACCGCCACCTGGAGCGGAGATATTGGCACCTCCTGGACCGACATGCGCATGCAGATGGCTGCCGGCCTGAATTACTCCATGAGTGGCATCCCGTTCTGGGGCATGGATATTGGCGGTTTCTCCGTCATGAGCAAGTTCTACGATGCTGCCGGTCAGGACGAATGGCAGGAGCTTCAGACCCGCTGGCACCAGTTCGGTACCTTTGTACCGCTATTCCGCACGCACGGGCAGTGGCCCCGCCGCGAGCTTTGGAACATTGCCCCGGAAGGCTCCAAGGCCTACGAGAGCATCCTGTGGTACATGCAGCTGCGGTATCGGCTCATGCCTTATCTGTATTCCCTCACGGGGGCGGTGCATTATGCCGATTACACCCTCCTGCGCGGCCTGCCTATGGATTTCCCGGACGACCCGGCCGTGCGTGACCTCTCCGACCAGTGGCTCCTGGGCCCGGCCCTCATGCCCTGCCCGGTGTACGAGTACAAGGCCCGCAGCCGGGAGGTGTATTTCCCCTCCGGCGGGTGGTACGACTTCTATACCGGCGAAAAGATTCCCGGTAACCAGCGACGGACGGTGGAGGCGCCGTACGAGCGCATGCCGCTTTACGTGCGGGCGGGCAGTATTGTCCCGGTGGGCCCGGCCCTGGAATGGAGCGACCAAAAGCCCGCCGACGACCTCCTGCTGGTGATTTACACGGGTGCCGACGCCCGTTTCACCCTGTACGAGGACGACGGCCTCACCTACGCGTATGAGAAGGGTGAGAGCAGCACCATCGACCTGCAATGGGACGACGCAGCCCGTACGCTCACCATCGGCGCGCGGAAAGGAACCTATCCGGGCATGTTGGAAAAACGCCAATTCCGGCTTATCTTTGTAGATGAGGCCCATCCGTTTGCCTGGGATCCGGACGCTCCCGGCCGGCCCGTGCAGTATGACGGACAGGCCCTGACCATAAAATTATAATACGAGAACGATATGAAAAAAGCATTGATTATGTTGTCTGCAGCGCTCCTTGGTGTCGCATGTGCGCCCAAAGGACCTCAAGCCATACCCACCGACAAGGCGGTGGAAGCCAAGGTGGAAAAAGTCCTGAAGGGCATGACCCTGGAAGAGAAGGCCGGTCAGCTGGTCCAGCTGAACATCTCCGTGCTGGAGGACGGCACGCGCGAGGCCATCGACCCGGCCAAGCTGGAGAAGATTATCGGCCAGTACAAGGTTGGGTCCATCCTCAATGTGATGCACGATGCCGCCCATTCGCGCGAGCAGACGGCCGCCATGGTGCGCCAGATTCAGGAAAAGAGCATGGAGGCTATCGGCATTCCTTGTATCTATGGCATGGACATGATTCACGGCGCCACCTACCTCACGGACGGTTCTTTCTATCCGCAGGAGATTAACCTCGCCGCCACCTTCAACCGCGAATACGCCCGCATGATGGGCCGCGCCATGGCCTATGAGACCCGCGCCGCGCAGGTGCCGTGGGTGTTCTCCCCGGTGATGGACCTGGGCCGCGACCCGCGCTGGCCGCGTCTGTGGGAAAGCTATGGCGAAGACCCGTATCTGCAGGCGGAAATGGCCCGCGAAGAAACCATCGCCATTCAGGGTGATGATCCCAACCACGTGGACCTGGAGCACTGCGCCGTTTCCCTCAAGCACTTCATCGGTTATGGCGTTCCGGTGAGCGGCAAGGACCGTACGCCGGCCATTATCGCCCAGAACGACCTCCGCGAGAAGTTCTTCGCCCCGTTCCTGGAATGCTTCCGCGCCGGCGCCCTCACCGCCATGGTGAACAGCGCCTCCATCAATGGCATCCCCACGCATGCCAACGCCATCCTTTTGAGCGGATGGGTAAAGGAAGAGCTGGGCTGGGACGGCATGTTCGTGACGGACTGGGCCGA
>DEKS01000016.1:0-26627 GCA_002354005.1 Bacteroidales bacterium UBA2716 | reverse complement strand
AACGCCGGTATCGACATGATTATGGACCCGTACGACCCGGAGTGCGTGACGGCCATTGTGGAGTGCGTCAAGGAAGGCGCTATCTCCCAGTCCCGCCTGGACGACGCCGTGCGCCGCGTCCTGCGTCTGAAGGTGCGCCTGGGCCTGTTCGACAAGCCCGTTTGGGACTATTCCTACCCGAAGTTCGGCTCCGAGCAGTTTGCCAAGGAATCTTACGCCGCCGCCCTGGAGAGCGAAGTCCTGCTCAAGAATAACGGCGTTCTTCCCCTCAAGGAAGGCGCCCGCATCCTGGTTACCGGGCCCAACGCCAATACCCTGCGTGCGCTCAACGGCGGCTGGAGCTACACCTGGCAGGGCAATGCCGATGCCTACGTGCCGCAGTACAATACCATCGTGGAGGCCCTGCAGCACCGTTTCAAGCACGTGAGCTATGAGCCCGGCGTGAAGTATCTGGAGGGTGCCGACTGGCAGGCCGAGGATGCTTCCGGCATTGGCAAGGCCGTGGCCGCCGCCCGCAGTGCAGACGTGGTGGTGGTTTGCGTAGGCGAAAATTCCTATTGCGAGACCCCCGGCAACATGGACGACCTGAACCTTTCCAAGGCCCAGAAGCAGCTGGTGGCTGCCCTGTCCGGTGCCGGCAAGCCCATCGTCCTGGTTTTGAACGAAGGCCGTCCGCGCCTGATTGGCGACATTGAGCCGCTCTCCGCCGCCGTGGTGGATGTAATGCTGCCCTCCAACTTCGGTGCCGACGCCTTGGCTGCCCTGCTGAGCGGCGACGAGAACTTCTCAGGCCGGCTGCCGTTCACCTATTCCAAGCACATCAACGCCCTGCACACCTACGACTACAAAGTCTCCGAGCACCGTGAAACCATGGACGGCTCCTACAACTACGACGCCGTCATGGACGTGCAGTGGCCCTTCGGCCATGGCCTTTCCTATACCACGTTTGCCTATAGCAACCTGGTGGTAGCCGGGGGCTCTCCTGTCATTTCGAGCGAAGCCGAAGGCGGAGTCGAGAAATCTCAATTCACCGCCGCCGATGTCCTTCGCGTGAGCGTGGATGTCACCAACACCGGCGCCCGCGCCGGCAAGGAGGCCGTGCTGCTGTACAGCAGTGACCTGGTGGCTTCCCTCATCCCGGATGTCAAGCGCCTTCGCGGCTTCGAGAAAATTGACCTGGAGCCCGGACAGACCAAGACAGTGACCTTTGAAGTTCCCGCCAGCGCCCTCGCCTTTGTGGGAGCCGACGGCCGCTGGCGCCTGGAGAAAGGCGACTTCCGCCTCTCCTGCGGCGGCCTCTCTGCTATGCTCAACTGCACCGAAACGTACATCTGGGACACCCCGAATATTTAACTTGCGTAGACCAAAACTTTTTCTACCCCGCAAGGGGGAGCGAAAAAGTTTTGTCTGCTTCGGAAATTCTTCTTGTCATACCGAGCGGAGCCGAAGGCGAAGCGAGTGTATCTCATTGAAAAAGAATATGGAAAATAGGACAGATTTATTCCTGAAGGAAGTCCGTGAGTGCCTCACGGAGAACATCCTGCCGTACTGGCTGCGGCTCAAAGACCCCCGTGGGGGATTCTACGGGGAGGTGGCCGCAGACGGCACCGTGCAGTACGACGCCCCGCGCGGTGTCATCCTCAATGCCCGCCTCATTTGGACCTTTGCGGCCGCCTACAAGGCCCTGGGCAACACCGAATACCTGGTGGCCGCCATGCATGCGCGCGACTGGTTCCTGGAGCACTTCTGCGACCACAAGTGGGGCGGCGTGTACTGGAGCGTATCGGCAGAAGGGGAGCGGCAGGACACCAAAAAGCAGCTTTATGCGCAAGGCTTTGCCATTTACGGCCTCTCGGAGCTGTACAAAGCTACCAAGGACGATGGTGCCCTCAAAGAGGCCATCAACCTGTACCGCGTAGTGGAAACCTACTTTGCGGATGCGGAGAACGGCGGCTATGTGGAGGCCCTCGCGCGGGATTTCTCGCCCCTGGAAGACATGTCCCTGTCGGCCCACGACATCAACGCCGACAAAACCATGAACTCCCACCTGCACATCCTGGAGGCCTATGCCAACCTGTATAAGGTGTGGCCGGACGAAGAGCTCCGGGGGCGGATTGTGGCGCTGTTGGAGATAATCGGCACCCGCGTCATGGCCCCTTCCGGCCACCTGCAGCTGTATTTCCGGAACGACTGGACCGTGCTGCCCGGCGGCGTTTCCTACGGGCACGACATCGAGACCTCCTGGCTGGCCATGGAATGCGCTTTTGCCACCCGTGACCTGGATGTGGTCTCGCGCGTGCGGCCCTGGGCCCTTGCCATGGGCAAGGCCGGCAACGAAGGCCTCTTTGCCGATGGTTCCATGCGCTACGAAAAGCTCCCGGACGGCACCTATGACGACTCCCGCCAATGGTGGGTGCAGGCCGAGACCGTGGTGGGCAACCTCTGGCTGTGGAAATTCCACGGCGATGCGGCTGCCGCAGACCGCGCCCTGGCCTGCTGGACCTACATCCGCGAGTACCTGGTAGACACCGCCGCCGGCGAGTGGTGGTGGTCCATCCTCCCGGACGGCTCCCCGGACCTCTCCCAGCCCAAAGCCGGCTTCTGGAAATGCCCCTACCACAACTCCCGCATGTGCCTCCAGGCCCTTTCCCTGTTTGGCTAGTCTCAACGCAGACGAAAACTTTTTCTACCCCACAAGGGGGAGCGAAAAAGTTTTGTCTGCTCGGAAATGAGATCCTTCGACTGCGCTCAGGATGACAGCATAGCTTTTTTTTTGTCATTTCGAGCGAGCGAAGCGAGTCGAGAGATCTCATTTTCTGTCATACCGAGCGAAGCGAGTGTATCTCATTAATTAACTAAAACTTATGGCAAAACTCTCCGAGAAAATAGGGTATGCGCTGGGTGACGCCGCTGCCGGCGGCATTACCTGGAAGGTGATGTCCATCGCATTTCCGTTCTTTTTCACCAACGTCTTCGGCCTCACCGTGGCCGACGCTGCCGCCCTCATGCTGGTGGCCCGCCTCTTCGATGTGGTCACCGACCCGCTGATGGGCGCCATCGCCGACCGCACCCAGTCCCGCTGGGGCACCTATCGGCCCTGGCTCCTGTTTGGCGCCATTCCGCTGGGCGTCGTCTTCGCCCTGCTGCTGTTCACCCCGGACCTGGGCCCTACCGGCAAACGCATTTGGGCCTATGGCCTGTACCTGCTCATGATGGTGGTGTACACGGCCGTGAACGTGCCCTACGGGTCCCTGCTGGGCGTGATGACCGATGACGACAACGAGAAGAACCAGTTCTCATCGTTCCGTATGGTGGGCGCCTACGCGATGGGCTTTGTGATGCTGTTTTCCTTCCCGTACCTGCAGCGGATGGTGGGCGGTACCCCGCAGCATCAGTATGCCGTGCTGGGCGTGGTGCTGGGCGCTGTGGCGGCCTTGGGCACCTTCGCCTGCGGCTTGCTCACGCGCGAACGTCTGAAACCCATTCGTGCCGAGAAATTCTCTTTCAAGCCCTTCGCCGACCTCTTCCGCAACAAGCCGTGGATTATCCTGACGCTGATCGGCATTTGCACCAACTTTTTCAACGGTTTCCGCTATGCGGTGGCCGCCTACCTGATGGAGTACTGCCTGCATGGAGACGTCACCGTGGGCAGGCTGGTCATCAACTACACGGTATTCATGATGTTCGGTGAGGCTGCTTGTATGGTCTTCGGTGGCCTGTCGCCCTGGTTCACCCAGAAGGTGGGCTCCAAGAAGAAGGCCTTTGCCTGGTCGGCCATCATCTGCGCCGTGTCCTCCATCCTTTTCTTCTTTATCCCCATGGATCCGGCCTGGATCTGGGTGATGGTGGCTAATGTGATTATTACTTCTGTCGGCATTGGCTTCTACTCCCCGCTGCTGTGGTCCATGTACGCCGACGTCGCCGACTATGCCACCGCCAAGAACGGCACTTCCTCCACGGGCCTTATCTTCTCTTCCGGTACCATGGCCCAGAAGTTTGGCTCGGCCATTTCCGGCGCCCTGGTCGCCATGTTCCTGGGCTTCGCGGGCTTTGTTTCGGCCACCGACACGCTCACCGGCCAAACCGTAGTCACCATTACCAACCTTGGCTCGGTCCAAACCATGATCTGGGCCCTGTTCTCCCTCTTCCCGGCCGCCATCGCCCTCCTTATCCTCCTGCTGCTCAAGATGTATCCAATCAACAAGTAGGGTGGGGCTGGTCGCTACTGGTCTAATACTCAATTGTTTACTCATAATCCTCGGCTCCTTTTGCGCCGAGGATTATTAGCAAGGTGTTGTGTATCAACTGTTTACTGACCAGGATGGCTGGATAGGTTTATTGTGAGTAGGCTGGTCAATAAGTGTTTGATAATCAGTGTAATACGGGAAATCCTCGGCGCAAAAGGAACCGAGGATTATTAGCAAAGTGTTGTGTATCAGTTGTTTACTGACCAGGGTGGCTGGATAGGTTTATTGTGAGTAGGCTGGTCAATAAGTGTTTGATAATCAGTACACAACGGAAAATCCTCGGCGCAAAAGGAGCCGAGGATTATTGACAAAGTGTTGTGTATCAGTTGTTTACTGACCAGTCTGATTGAGGGAGGATCCGGGGGGAAGGTGCAGGTATTTTTCTATCTGGCGAAGGCGGGCTGTGGTGCGGTAGCGCAGCAGTTGCACCAGGCTCTTTTTCTTCTCCGGAGGCAGCCCGGGAATCTCTGTTACATCACTTATAGCATGTTCCCTCAAAAGGATACGTGTGCAGTCTTTGTACACACTATCGGAATAGTTGTCATGGTCTTCTTTAATGGTATAGTCGCTTCCCGTATTGTCGTGGAAGGAGCGGACCATGGTTTCATAGTCGCCATAGTAACTGATGGTTTCCTTGTAATCAATGACATTCCATAAACGGATGACCAGGTCAATGATTTGCTGCAAATCTTCAGGGGATAAAAGCTTTTTCCAGCGTTTCAGTTGCGCATATCGTAAGTGGCCATTCCCGTTATAAATACGCTTCACTTCGTTATAGACCGAGCGGAATTTTTTGCTCTTTTTACCAATATCCATCGGCGCGGAAAAGGGCATTTTGTGCTGTGCATACTGCAGGAAATTCCAACGGTACTCTTCTGCTCTTTCAACCATCTTCCGCTCCACGGGATTGTTGAAATTGTAGTTGATGGTGGTTTTAATTTGCTTGTTGCCCAGTTTGACAGAACTCATGTAACGATGCTTGAACAGGGGGCCTTTCCGGCCTCGGGATTCATTCCACTCCCTGGAAAACAGATGCGTGTATTGTTGTACGAACCGGGATAGCGTAGTGCTGTCCGTGGCGATAACCGTGTTGTGCAAGTGATCCACCATGGGGCAGAGGGCCAGGACAGGGATGTTAAGACGTCTGGCGACGGTGCAGTAGATGGTGAAAAAAACCACATAATCACTGATCGAGTAGAAAACCAGTACACCGTCGATGGTCTTTTGACACACATGGTGTACCTCTCCGGGATAAATTTTTCGCTTCTTCATAATCCTTCACACTCACCTTTTAGGACGATGAGTATCGGCAAGTTAGAGAGAAGAAAACAAAAAAAGAAGAATCGGTTGAAACATTGTGTTGTTTCACATGTTTTTTTGCTGTTTTTTACGATTTTTTGCTGTTTCTACCGATTGTATTTACTCCCAAATCACCCATTTTCTGTCCAGCCAAATCCCTTTGGCATATCCTGCTTTTCCTTGAATCTGGTATTGAGGCGCATTGTCCACCAGTGCGGCAAGCGCTTTGTTTACACGTGCGATGTTCACGTTGAGGTCATTGTTGAAAAGGTCCATCATCCGTGTTATGCGAAGTTCAATCTCATGGGGCTCCGAACTTCTGCTCACACGCCTGTATAGGCGGAATAATTCTTCTCGGTAATAAGTGATTTGTTTCAGGGGAATGCCTTCCGGGTGTTTCAGAAAGAGTAGCAGGATGCTCTTGGCCATGGGCCGTATTTTTAGCTCCGATGAGCCGATATAGACCCGAAGCCCCCTTGTTATCCGCACGGTCTGTAGCGGAGCTTGTAACTGGAGACCCCGTTTGCTTACCTCCTGCATGGCTAACTGAACAAAGGTAATCAGTTCCTCTGTCTCTTGCTCCTCCCAGTTGATTCCATAGAGTGGGCAAGGCTCCTCCAGTGTTCCCCAAGTAAGGTAATATGCCGCCAACCATCCCTCTATCATACCTTTTTCTTGCAAAGATAGTGTAAGGAGAGGATATGTTGCCTTGTGCCGCTGGTCGATAAGTGTCTGACTATCAGTGAGATACTTATAATCCTCGGCGCAAAAGGAGCCGAGGATTATAAGCATGTGTCTAAGTATCAATTGGTTATGGGCCAGCCCGTCTGCAAAGGCGTATGTCTGGAGGACAGGGGAGAAGGCACAAAAAAAGCAACCCGGGTGGGCTGCTTGTTTTCTACCAGCGGTCTTCGTCGGAGACGGAAAGCTTTTTGCGGGCGTGGCGGCGACGGGCGCTAAGGACGCGACGGCCGTTGGCGCTGGCCATTCTTGCGCGGAAGCCGTGTTTGTTCACACGCTTGCGGCGGGAAGGTTGGAATGTTCTTTTCATGATATCTCTATTTTATATTTTTCGCGTAAGGACTGCAAAGGTAGTAATTCCGGAGGAAAAAACAAAATTATTTTTCAATATGTACCACCAGCTTGCCGTCATACCAGGCGTCCGGGAGCCAGGAGGAGACGGGCCAGGTGTGCACGGAGCCGCGCGGGAGCTTGTGACGGGCCATCACGGTGGCAATCTCCTCGTTCACGTCGCCGCCTTTCAGATACAAAATGCCCTGCGAGAACTTGCCTTTCACCCAGGGGAAAAAGTCCGGAAGGGCAGCCACCGCCCGCGAAACCACAAAGTCAAAGCCGGAAGGCAGCGTCTCTGCGCGCGCATTCACCACCTGCACGTTCGCTAGCTCCAGCGCGGAACTAACCGCTTGAGCCACAATGGTTTTCTTACCAACTGAATCACAAAGTGTAAACCGGGCCGATGGAAACAGAATGGCCAGCGGAATCCCCGGAAAACCGCCCCCGGTCCCCAGGTCCAGCACCGCAGAAGCAGCAAACTGCTCCCACAGCCCCGGCACCGTTTGGAGATACCGCGCAATGGCCAGGGAATGCAGCACATGGTGCTCGTACAGCGCGTCAATGTCTTTCCGCGAAATCACGTTAATCTGCGCATTCCACTCCCGGTACAGTCCGTCCAGGGCCTCAAAACGCGCCATCTGCTGTGCCGACAAAGTAAAATCGGCCTCTAAAATACTTTTCCAGTTCATTCTACTTCCCCCCGTAACATCATTTGTGACAGGTGCTGCTTGCCCCGGCGAATCCGGGTGCGCACGGTATTGAGCTCCAGGTCCAGCTCCTTGGCAATTTCCTCGTACTCCAGCTCCTCGATCATATACTTGATCATCACGTCTTTATACAGCGACGGAAGCTCGTCGATATACCCCATCAGCCGCTGGTGAAGCTCGTCGTTGATAATTTCCTCTTCCGGCGTATAGTCGGTAAGTTGGGCCGATTCCGACCCGTCGGAGGACGCCTTGTGCAGGATGCCTTCCTTCTTCTCGTCCTCGCGTTGGATGGACGATAAATGGTCCAGCGCCGTGCGTGTAGCGATGGTCATCAGCCACGGCCGGAACTCGCGGGAAAGGTCGAAGCTCCCGAGGGCCTGGAACGCCTTCTGGAAGCTCTCGGTGACCACATCGTCTACGTCGGCCTTCCACTGGAAGTAGCCGCTCACGCGCCCGCGCACCGCACGCTCGTGAATCTGGTAGAGCATGCGGTAGGCCATCTGGTCGCCGGCGATGGCCCGCTCGATGATGTCTTTTTCGTTATCTTGCATGGTATGAGTTTTCTCGACTTCGCTCGAAATGACAGGTTAATGCGCTTCTAACCAATTGATCCCCGACGAACATTCCACGGTAAGGGGGACGGAGAGCTCCATCACGTGCTCCATGACATCCGTCACCAGGGTTTTCAGCGCCGGAACATCCTCCGGCACAGCGTCGAAGAGGAGCTCGTCGTGAATCTGCAGCACCATCTTGCTCCGCAGGCCCTCCGCCTTCAGGCGCGCCGCCACGCCAATCATGGCCAGTTTGATGATATCGGCCGATGTCCCCTGGATGGGCGCATTCACGGCATTGCGCTCCGCCAGCGCCCGCACGGTGGCGTTCCGCGCATGGATGTCCGGCAGGTAGCGCCGCCGCCCGAAGAGCGTTTCCACATACCCGTGCTCGCGGGCAAAGGCAATGCTTCCGTCAATAAACGAGCGGATGGAAGGGAAGGAGGCAAAATACCCGTCGATAAGCTCTTTGGCCGCCGCCCGGGGCAGGTGCAGTCGCTGCGCCAGCCCGAAGGTAGAGATGCCGTACATAATGCCGAAGTTGGCCGTTTTGGCCATGCTGCGCTGCTCACGCGTGACCTCGGAAACGGGAATGCCGAAAATCTTGGCCGCCGTAGCTGCATGCACGTCCACGCCCTCCCGGAACGCCTGCGTAAGGTGCTCATCCTTAGACAGATGCGCCATAATGCGCAGCTCAATTTGCGAGTAGTCCGCGCTCACAATCACCCCGTGGGGCGTTCCCGGCACAAAGGCCTTGCGAATCTCTTTTCCGCGCTCCGTTCGCACGGGAATGTTCTGCAGGTTGGGATTGGACGATGACAACCTGCCGGTAGCCGTAAGCGCCTGATTGAACGTAGTATGCACGCGCCCGTCCCGCGGCGATACATAGCTGGGGAACGGCTCGATATAGGTGGACAGCAGCTTTTTCACCGCCCGGAATTCCAGAATTTCGTCCACGATGGGATGCCGGTCCGCAATGGCAAGGAGGGTAGCTTCGTCGGTGGAAAACTGCCCCCGGGAACTCCGCTTGGCCTTGGGATCCAGTTTGAGTTTCTCGAACAGGAGCTCTCCCACCTGTTTGGGCGAGGAGATGTTCAGCTCCGGCTCGTCCGCCATTTCGCGGATGCGTGCCTCGCGCTCCGACAGCTCTTTGCGGAGACCATCGGCAAAAAGTCGGATAACACCCATGTCCACTTTTACGCCGTCGCACTCCATCTGGGCGAGCACCTTTGACAGGGGCTCCTCCATCCTGAGGTACAGCTCCGGAAGGCCTTCCCGCAGTTTTTCGCCCAGCGGCACCAGGATGGAGGCCTCCCGGAGGGCGGCGGTGTTGTCTTCTTCGGGGATATCGTCAAAGAGCGAACTGGTGGTGACGACTTCCGCGCGCGCCTCCAGCGAGACGCCCAGATAAGTCTGCGCCAGGGCCGCCAGGTCATGGCTGCGCTCCGGATTGAGCACGTAGTGCATAAGCTGAAGGTCCCACCAGCGGCCGTTCAGGTCCACGCCTTCCGCCGCCAGCGTATTTGCCAGCTTTTTGAGATCCACGCCATACTTATCGATACTGCTGTCTTCCAGGAGGCCCTTCGCCTGGGCGGGGGACAGCTGCACGGCCAGGCCGTCTGCGCTAAGGACGATGGAGGCCCCGCTGAGCACCAGGCCCACTTTCCCGGCCTTCTGAGCTGCGGCCGTGACCTCTGCCAGGGAGGCTTCGCGGTATTCCACAAGGGTAGGAGATGCACTCGCTTCGCCTTCGGCTTCGCTCGGTATGACAGAAACATACTTCTTCAGCGAGCTGAACTCATACTCCTGGAACAGTTGCGCCAGGCGCGGGGTGAACTGCCCCGTGTAGCGCATATCGGCCAGGGTTACGGGCAGCTGCATGTCCGTCTTGATGGTGACAAGCCGTTTGGACAGGGCCATGTGCGGGCGGGCTTCCTCGAACTGTGCCTGCTGCCGGGCGGTGAGCTCGCCCAGGTGCGCGTAAATGTTCTCCAGGGTGCCGTATTTGGCGATGAGCTTGGCGGCGCCCACTTCGCCCACGCCGTTCACGCCGGGCACGTTGTCTGCTGTATCGCCACAAATGGCCAGCATGTCAATCACTTGCGCGGGCTCCGAGATGCCCCACTTGGCGCAGAGCTCGGGCACGCCCCACACTTCTGCGTCCGTTCCGCTTTTGCCGGGTTTGTACTGGAAACTGTGCGGGCCGATGAGCTGGCCGTAGTCCTTGTCCGGCGTCACCATGTACACGTCCAGTTGGGCCGATGCGTTTTGCGCGGTTATCGACCCCAGCACGTCATCGGCCTCAAAGCCGGGAATCATGACCACGGGAATGTTCATCGCCTGTACCAGCTCCGTAAGCGGCTCCAGGGCCTCTATCACCAGCTGCGGGGTAGGGGGGCGCGTGCCTTTATAGGCCGGATACAACTGGTTGCGGAAGGTGCCGCCCGGCGGATCAAAAGCCACGGCAACGTGCGTGGGCTTTTCCTTCTCCAGCAGCTCCAGCAGGTACTTGGTGAATCCGTAGAGGATGGACATGTCCGCCCCCTTGGAATTGATCATGGGACGGCGCAGGAAGGCGTAGTACATTTTGAACACCAGCGCATGGCCGTCGATGAGAAACAATCTGTCCATAGTCTCCAAAGGTACGAATTATTTTCGTAAATTTGTGTTGCTAAAACCTGAACACATGAAAATACAAGGAAAGACCGTTCTCATTACCGGCAGGAGGAAATAATATGGCACTGGAAAATACAAGCGCAGCAAGAATTCAGGAACTGGTGGAAAAGCAGCGGGCGTTCTATGCCACGGGCGTCACCCGCGACGTGGCCTGGCGCAAGCAGGAGTTAAAAGCCTTCAAGGCCGGCCTGCAGAAGTGGGAAAAACCGCTCTGCGACGCCCTGTGGGCCAATTTGCACAAGAGTTACGAGGAAGCTTTCATGACAGAAATCGGCCTGGTGTACGGGGAGATTTCGGAGGCCATCCGCAAAGTGGACAAATGGGCCCGTCGCAAGCGTCGTCCCACGCCCCTCACCGGCATGCCGTCCTCCAGCTACATCGTGCGCGAACCGCTGGGCTGCACGCTCATCGTCAGTCCCTGGAACTATCCCGTACAGCTTCTCCTGAACCCGCTCGTAGGCGCCATCTCGGCTGGCTGTACGGCCATTTTAAAGCCCTCGCCCTACGTTCCGGAAGTCTCCAAGGTCATTGAAGAATTCATTGCCGACACCTTCCCGGAGGAGTACGTGGCCGTGGTGCAGGGCAATCGCGTAGTGAACGGCGAACTGTTCAAGCACCGCTACGACCTGGTGTTCCTCACCGGTAGCCCGTCCTTAGGCAAGATTGCCATGGCCGCGCAGGCGCAGTATTTAACGCCGATGGTGCTGGAGCTGGGCGGCAAGAGCCCTTGCATCGTGGACAAGGACGCCGACCTCACCCTGGCCGCCCGGCGCATCGCCTGGGGCAAATGCCTCAACAGCGGGCAAACCTGCATCGCCCCGGATTACCTGTTCCTGCATGAGGATATCAAAGACGCTTTTGTCGATGCCTTCAAGCGGGAGCTCGCCGGCCTGTACCCGGACGGAACGGAGCAGTCCCGGCTCTTTGTGCACATTGTGAAAGACAGCGCCTTCGACCGGCTCACCGGCTACCTGAAAGACGGAAAAATCGTTGCCGGAGGCCATTACAACAAGGAAAAGCTGTGGATAGAGCCCACCCTGCTGGAAGGCGTTTCGCCGGATGCGCCCGTGATGCAGGAGGAGATTTTCGGCCCCATCTTCCCCATCCTCACCTTCAAGGACCGGCAGGCGGTGGCGGACTTTGTGAACCGCCGCGAGAAACCCCTGGCCTTCTATTATTTCGGCAAGGGGGCCGATGGCTGGGATATCATCGGCAGGACCACTTCCGGCGGCGCCTGCATCAACGACACCATCATGCACATTGCCAACAGCAACATTCCCTTTGGCGGCGTGGGCAATTCCGGCATGGGCAGCTACCACTCGGAGCGCAGTTTCCTGGCTTTCAGCCATGAGCGCAGCGTGGTGAAGACACCCACCTGGATAGACCTGAAATTCCGTTACATGCCGTACGGGATGTTCAAGCTGGTGAAGTGGATGCTGCTGCATTAGGCATTTGCAAATTCATCAAAAAATCCCTACCTTGGCGTACTAAACTATCTGTCGTATGAACATTCTGGAAGAAGCCGCCCGCTGCCTTTTGTGCGCCGATGCACCCTGCAGCAAAGCCTGTAAGAACGGAGATCCTGCAAGGGCCGTCCGCTCCGTCCGATTTGGTAACCAAGCCCTTGCACGCCAATGGGTAAAGGATTGCTCGGAGGAGGAACTCGTTGCAGCGGAGAAGGCCTGTATCCATTATGACTTTCCCATCCGTATCCGTGAACTGGTAAAGGCGCTTCCGGAGGTGCCTTCCGGGCCCCTTCCCAGCCTGGCGATTGACTTCTGCGGCATCCGCTGCGAGAATCCTTTCTTTCTGGCCTCGTCGGCCGTGTGCACCAATTATGAGATGGTGGCGCGGGCCTTCGACGCCGGCTGGGGCGGGGTGTTCTACAAGACCATCTGCCTGCAGGAAATCAAGGAAGTATCGCCCCGCTTCGACGCCGTTCATGTCAACGGCCAGCACGGAGACTTCTTCGGCTTCCGCAACATGGAGCAGCTCAGCGAGAACCCCGTGGACGAGGACTTCGAGATTCTGCGCCGCCTGAAGCAGAACTATCCTTCCAAGGTGGTCATTGCCTCCATCATGGGCCGCGAGGAAGAGGAGTGGATGGAACTTGCCAAGCGGGCGGAGGCCGCGGGCTGCGATGCCGTGGAGCTCAATTTCTCCTGTCCGCAGATGCGGCAGGCTGGCATGGGCAGCGACGTGGGACAGGACCCCGAGCTCGTGATTTTCTTCACGGCCGCCGTCAAGCGCAGCGTCCGCATTCCCGTCATTCCCAAGATGACGCCCAACATCACCCATATTTCGGACATTGGCACGGCCGCCTGTTTTGCCGGGGCCGACGCTATATCGGCCATCAATACCATCAAGAGCGTTACCATGGGTGATGGCTCGGAGGTGAACGGCAGCCAGACGGGCTCCGGCTATTCCGGCAGGGCCGTGAGGCCCGTCGCCCTGCGCCATATCCTGTCCATGGCGCTGCACCCCCTGATGCAAAAGGTGCAATACAGCGGCGTGGGCGGCATCCAGACCTGGCACGACGCCCTGGAGTTCATTCAGCTTGGCTGCCGGAACGTGCAGGTGTGTACGGCCGTGATGCAGTACGGCTACCGTATCATCGAGGACCTGACGATGGGCCTGCAGCATTATATGGCCGATCGGGGCGTGGAGAATCTGGCGGACCTGGTGGGCGAACGCCTGCCGCAGTTCCGGCTCCCGTCCAACCTGGACCGCGACACCGTGGTGTATCCCAAATTTGATGCGCAGAAGTGCATCGGTTGCGGCCGCTGCACCATCTCCTGTGCCGACGGCGGTCACCAGGCCCTGGTCTTTGACGCGGCAACCCGCAAACCCCAGCTCATCGGCCCCAAATGCGTGGGTTGCCACCTCTGCCGCCTGGTTTGCCCCGTGGGCGCCATCTCCTCCTCCAAGCGGGTGCCCAAACGATAAAACCGGGCTGGTCAATAGGCCACTGATAATCAGCAATATACTAAAAATCCTCGGCGCAAATGGGGCCGAGGATTTTGCGTAAAGTGCTCATAACAAGCTAGTTGTGGGCCAGCGAAAGAAATGTCTAAAAATTTGGTCCTTTTGTGATATTTTTCTATATTTGTTGCGGATTAATATCCAAAATAGACATACGCAGCGTAAACTTTTTTCGTGCTACTTGAAATTTCGACTTAACTAAGGAAGTGGCACAAAGAATAAAGTCCAGCGCTCACGTAGCTATGCGTAGCTTAGTGGGCTTTATTCTATTATTGGTGCCACACAGGTCGTCGAAAACCTCAAGAAGCCGGTAACAATAAGAAGTCCACTTTTTTTGTGACCGTCTTCATCCCCCTGTTACTGAGTTTCTTTGCGTAAGTCCATAAGAAGAAGCGAACACTAAAATATATTCTTATGGCAGACAAAACTTATGTTCCCGGCATGGATGGCAACAGCCAGTCCAAGACCGCCGATGACCCTATGTCCCGGAGAGCGTCCAATGCTCCGTCCACTCCTGACAAGCCTGTCCTTGGTTTCTTCTATTCCGTTTCCCGTACCTCCTTTGGAGAGTTCTGGCCGCTGTATCTTGGGCCCAATACCATTGGCCGGGATGCCTCCTGCGATGTCGTGCTCTCGGAAGGCACCGTTTCCGGGGAACATGCTACGCTCATCATTCATCAGGAAGATGACGGGGAAGTGTATGCCGGCATAAAAGACAATGGTTCCACGCATGGCGTAAAAGTCAACGGAAAGAGCGCCCATTTCGATGTTGTGGGCTGCAAGAACATGGATATCATCAAGATAGGCAAGGCCTATGAACTCCTGTTCATTCTGGTCGATGCCGCTTCTTGCGGGCTCAAACAGCCGGAGAACTTTGTGGCCGTGGAAGAAAAATCCTCCCGCCGGGTGGACCAGCGCATCTTCACCGGTCCCGGGAATGCAACCCGTTCCCGTTTCTCCAATCCGGTCCCCGGCAGCGGGTCGGACCGTACCCGTTCCATGGATGGCGATGATAACACCGGTGAAGGCACCGTTCCCCGTTAACAACCTATTTGAGCCATGAAAATCCAGGGCGAATACGAAATCCAGAACCATATCTATTATGAGTTCGACCGCTCGGACCGTATAGGGGAAGGCGGTATGGGAGTCGTATACCGTGGACGGATGGTGGACGAACACACCGGAGCTTTCCGCGAGGTGGCCATCAAGGAGGTTCAGACCGGCGGGGATCCTGAAAGTACGCGGGAAATAGTGGAACAGGCCTACCGCGAAGCCTCCATCCAGCTGCGCAACGACAACCTGGTGGAAATGATGGGCTATGTGGAGTTGGAAGACCGTCGCCTCGGATTTGTCAAGAAGCGCTTGTACGTGGTGAGCGAGTTCCTCTCCGGCGTAACGCTGGACCATATTCTGGAAGGACGGTACACGGACTATCGCTCGGAAGAAATCCATTATGCCAAGGACCTTGCCGAACGCCTGAAGAAGAACCCCGAACAGACGGCCGCGTACATTATCAAGCATGTGTTGTCTGCGATTGTGGCGATGCATGATGCCGGTTATCTGCACCGGGATATCGACCCCTCCAATATTATGGTAACCGCCGATGGCAAAATCAAGCTCATCGATTATGGCATCGCCACCCGTCTGGAGGAACTGAACAAGGGGGCCGATACCCCTACGGATGAAGGCTCCTTTGTGGGAAAGGTGGAATATGCCGCTCCGGAGCTTATCTCCGGCAGGGTTTCCGTTCAGGATTATACCACGGACATTTATTCGATAGGTGTGCTGTTCTACCGGCTGCTTACCGGCCATCTGCCCTTTGAGGGAAACCGCTTCGAAATCATGAAGGGGCAGTTGGAGAAAAAGCCCAATGTGTCCGCCATCCATTCCAGGAAGTGCCGCGCCATTGTAGAAAAGGCTTTGGAAAAGCAGCAGGCCAAGCGTTTTGCTTCGGCGTCGGCCATGCGTGCCGCGCTGGATGGTCCGGAACCGGCGCCCAAGTGGGTCCCCTTTGTGGGAGCCGGGGCGGGTGTTGTGGCTATTGTGGCGCTGGCCATCCTGCTGGGCCGGAAATCCGGAGGAAACGGGGAACTCCGAAAAGAAGTGGTGAATATAGACAAATACACGCGCGTAGAGAAAATCTGGAATAAGGACAAGTTGCTGAGCGAGGACACCATCCGCATCGAAAAACCCAAGCCGGTTGTGGAGGAAGAGCCCCAAACGCGTGCAGTGGAAGATGTTTCGGCAACACTAGCCTGTTCCGCACCGGAACTTTGGGCCCAACTCCAGATCCGGCCCGGTTCTCCGGCCGTCCTGTACGCCCTGTCGCTTATTTATGAAAAGCAGGCTCCGGACAAGGCTGCCAAAACCTTCTGGGAGAGCACGGTAAAGGGGCGGCAGGCAGGAGCCGCTTACCTGAAAGAGTATGGAACCATCTCTTCCCGTCGCCTGGCCTATGTGCTGGCCTGTATGTCACTGGATGCCCTTCAGGAGCAGGATGTAGACTGGATTCCGGAGCAGTTCCCCTCCCTAGTGAAAACGCGTGTGCAGGAACTCTATCCTACAGCGAAAAATTTCATTTTGCCGGCAGCGGCAAGCGAATAAGACAATTATGGAACAGGAAATCCCCGTAAGGGTGTTTGACAACGACCCCAACGTTTACATCGCCGTAGACAACAGAGGCTGGAAATGGTACTATTATGATCCCGACCAAAAAGCGTTGGGCGCCGGTGCCATGGGCAAAGTCTTTCTGGGCTACAATTACGACACCAACCAGAAAGTGGCTATCAAGCAGCTGTTCGACAAATATGCCAACGAGCCCTCTATCCGGGAACGCTCGCGCCTGGAGGCGTCATTGGCCTACAACCATCCCAATATCGTTCAGATGCAGGGCAGCTGCATGTACGAGGACGAAGAAGGCTATTGGCACGTGTGGGTGGTGAGTAACTTTGTGGATGGCGTCAATATCGACAAATACATTTCCAACTACGAGGGCGATGAGCGGGTAGATCTTGTCTGTACGTTTATGGGAGAAATCCTCAATGCACTGGACTACCTGCATGCCAAGGGCGTGGTGCACCGCGACATAAAACCGTCCAATATCATGGTGGACAACCAGCGGCGTGCCATCCTGATGGACCTGGGAATTGCCCGGGTAAGCAGTGCCAACAAATACACGTCCAACGGGTTTGTGGGAACTCCGCTGTATGCTTCTCCGGAACAGATTATGCGCGACAAAATGCAGGTGCAGGCTACTCCGGCCAGCGATATTTATTCCCTGGGCATGACCATGTATGTCCTGCTTAACGGGAATCATCCCTTCGACGCAGATACAGAAGCGCAAATTCTGGTCAATCAGATGACCAAGCGGCTCCCCGCCATTTCTGGCCTGTCCAAAAAGTACAAGAGGCTGTTGCCCGTAATATGGAAGGCGACGGATAAAGACCCCTCAAACCGGTACCAGAGCGCCCTGGATTTCAAATACGCTATAGACAAGGCGCTGGAGCCGGATGCCACCCCCTGGTGGTGGTGGCTCGTGGGCGGCGCTGCGCTCATCGTCATTCTCTCTATTGTTTTACTGATCATTCTTTAATTCCTTTGTCATGACCAGCGAAATAGAAAGTTACTCCCTGGAGAACGAGCTTTTTCCCAATAACCTAGTCAGTTGCATCGGCGGACGCGATGAAAACCAGGATTCCTGCGGCATTACCCAGACAGACCGCGGACTGCTTGTGCTTGTCTGTGACGGAATGGGTGGAATGGCCGGAGGCGCTACGGCGTCCCGCATGGCCGTTCAGGCCATTACCGAATTTGTGTCACGCCCTACCAGTGAGGATGACATTGCCGATGACAACCGTCTCACCCTCATCAAAGCCATCCAGTTTGCCAATAAGCAATTGCTGGATTATACGGTGGAACATCCTGAATTGCAAGGGATGGGAACCACGGTGACGGCGCTCCTGCTCAATGAGACAAAGGCCACCGTCGCCCATGTGGGAGACAGCCGGATTTATCAGTTGAGGGGGCGGAAGAAGGTTTTCCGCACCTTCGACCATTCCATGGTATTCGAACTGGTGAAGAAAAAGGTGATTACCGAGGAACAGGCGCGTCTGTCGGCCCAGTCCAATGTGATTCTGCGGGCCGTGGGCTTGAAAGAAGAACTGGATGTGGATGCCCAGGACTTGTCCTATAAGAAAGGCGACCGTTTTTTCCAATGCACCGACGGCATATGGGGCACCATGCCGGAAAAGGAACTTATCCGCCGCGTTGCTCAGCATCAGCATCCCAAGGTGATAACGGAGAGCCTGGCCATGTTCGTCAATGGGGAAGGCAAAAAACAGGGCAGCCATCATGACAACCTGAGTGCATCCCTCGTCTTTACCACGGCCAATTCCACCTTCCAGGAGAAAAAAGGCTTTTTCAGTTTCCTGTTTCATTAGAATAATCTTATAGGGCTTATGAAATCTTATACTATCGGCAGAGAAGAAACCTGCAACATTGTCATTCCGGATTCCACACAGATGGTGAGCCGTAATCATGCTACCTTAACGCTGAACGGCAGCAAAATGACCATTACGGACAATAGCTCCAACGGCACCTACATCAATGGTATCCGTATTGCATCCGGAACGCCGGTCCCCGTAACGCGCAAAGATGTCGTCAGTTTTGCCCAGGTGGCGGAACTGGACTGGGGACAAATCCCCAATCCTGGGAAGCGTACACTGTGGATTATCCTCGCGGTCATCATTGCCCTTGCAGCGGTTGGCTGTGGCGGCTGGTTCTACCTGAAAAACCGTCAGGCTCAGCAGGAGCAGGCTGCAGCCGCAGCGGCCGCGGCCCAGCAAGCGCTCTCGGGCCAGGTAGATTCCCTGAAAACTCGGCTGGAGCGGGCCAACAAGGCCATTGAAAGCCTGAAGACCAGTCTGGCTGCCACCAAGGAGGAGTGCGCCAGAAAGCCGGCCGATAAACTCTCGAAGGTTAACAGCCTGCTGTCCCAGGTGGAAGAAAAGGTGAATACCTTGAATTCCGAGCCCCTGCAGAAATCCCTGGATGCCGTTACGCAAAGCCTGGAAGACGGGTCGGACAAAACGGAGCAGCGTGTCAAGGAAATGACTTCCCAGCTTGATGCCTTTATGGCAGAATATGAGGCGGCCCGCGCAGGATTGGAAGAGGTCCGTAACCTGTTGTCGGCCATCCCGGATAAACCGGGTGCCCCCAAGACCAAACCGGCCAAAGTGGAGGTCGCTCCGGAGCAGGAGCCCGAACAAAAACAAGATTCCCGCGTTTTCTAATCTAAAAACCCCATCCCCATGAGACTCTTATCCATTGGAAAATCCTCGTCTTGCAACATTCGCATAGACAGTTCGTTTGTCAGTTCTTATCATGCCGAACTCCTTCTGATGGACAACGGCGATATCTTCCTGATTGACTGCAACAGTACCAACGGTACGTACGTGCAAGGGAACCGAATCAAACCCAATGTAGAGGTGCCGGTACGCAGGGGAGACCGAATTGAGTTTGACCAGGAAGCGCTTGACTGGAGCCAGGTTCCCACTATCCAAATCCCGGACCCTGCCAAGGTGAAAGGGGTATATGGCATTGGCAAAAGCCAGCGGAACCGCTATTGCCTTCCCGGCGACAGCGTAAGCCGCTACCATGCCACCTTCAAGGAAATGAAAAACGGCAAGTGGTTCATTCAGGACCATAGCCGGAATGGCACCTTCATTAACGGCCAGCGCATTCCTACCGGACAGGATGTGCCGGTAAAAGCAGGGGACCAGATCCTGTGCGGCAGCGTATCCTGTCCCAATCCCATTCCAGGGGGCGTCAAAATCCCGGCATGGGTATGGGGCGCCGTGGCCGCTGTTGTCCTTTTGGCAGGGCTGGGACTGGGCCTTTCCAAAATGGGCTCTGTCGTCAGCAAGAAGATGGATCCCACCAAGGCCACGGTCTTTATCCGCCAGGATTTCATTCTCAAGGTGAACTTCTCCGACAATCCTTACAAGGCCCGGACCGGCAGCGATTGGTATCTCTCTTACAGCCCGTCAAACGGCTATGGACTTACAACAAATCCGGCCACGGCCTATGTTCCCGGCTATATAACGGGAACCGGGTTCTTTATTTCCGAAAAAGGACATATCCTTACCAATCGGCACGTGACCAACTTTATCTGGGCCGACAAACATTATAACGATGGCCACGACTCTCAGCCTTGGCTCAATATCGTGGAAAAACTGCGTCCGTCCCTGGCCAAATACGTAGCAGAGGCCCTCTATGCCTACGATCCCAATGTGGATGAGGATGACGCTATTACGTATGCCAGAAGAATGTACAACTCCTCCATTGAGCTGGAGAGTGTCCCCACCATCTTCTACATTGGCTATTCCGGCCGGAATTATACGCTTTACACGGAAATGGACAAGGCCACCCTTCTCAGGGAAGCATCCGACGAGAATGTGGACATGGCGCTGCTTCAGCTGAACAATCCCGTCTTGCCGGAAGGCGCAGATTATTTCCGGACAAAAGATGCCATTACGGACATAAAGAAGCTGAGCAAGAAAGAGCAGTATTATACCCTTGGGTTCCCTGCCGGATTGCAGGAAAGCCGGGTCTCCACGCCCACCATGATACAACCCACTTCCGGGCAGCTTCACCTGGTGCAGGATCCGGGTGAGTATCAGCTCGCTTTCCAGGGGGACAAATCCATCGGAGGACAAAGTGGTGCAGCTATTTTCGATGGAAAAAACCGGCTGATCGGTGTGCTGTGGGGCGGAAGAACCTCCACGGACAACACCATGGCTTCGCCTATCATTCATGCTAAATCCCTTTATCCCGACTTTTAACCGTGACCAGGCTTCATATCCTATCGCTCTTGGGCGCGCTTCTTTGCTGCCTGTCCCTGCCGGCCCAGTCTGCCCACTGGGTTGTGCCGCCGGTATACTCCGCCACGGAACCGCTGTCGGATCAGTGGATTCGCGTGAATAGGGGAGGCCTCTGGGGCATTATCGACACAAACGGGAAAGAGATGGTTCCGTGCGCCTACGAGCACATTACTGCATTCGCGGAAGGGCATTGCCTGCTGCTGAAAGGCGATAAACTGCTGGGCGTGTTTTCCCGGGACGGCTCGTGCTGCACTTTCCAGGACGATATGTTCGTGGACCTTTCCTATCCTTATTTCAGCGAAGGACTGTTGGCCGTCCGGGATGTGAGCAACTCCTGGACGTACATGACACCGGATGGAAAGTTCCCTATCCGGATGGTTTTCCTCTCCGCCGCTCCGTTCTCCTACGGGCTCGCCGCTGTTCGGGAGAAAAGTGGCGAGGGGTCGTACCTGCATATCGACAAAAAAGGCCGGGTGAGTGTCCTTTCGTCTGATTATCCGGACAATTACCTCATTTTCGCCTCCTCGTTTACAGACCTTAACGGTCAGGCGGGGGCGCTGGTAGTGGATAGTCATTCGCAGGTGTCCCTCCGGAGCCTGGGCGGGGCCAAATTGATGGATTTTGGCAGTTTGAAGTCTTTCGACAAGGAAAATCAGGTCCTGAAAACAAAAGGATTCGAGATTGCTTTGTCCGGAGGCCGTTTTATCCAGAGCCGCAAAAGACTCTCCGACGCCGAAGTTAAACCGTATTATTCGGAACCGGACCGGCATTTTTCTCCGGTCGACGTCCCTTCGCTGGGCGCTACCCGGGAAGGGGGCCTAGTGGGCATCAGCTGGAATGACCAGGTTTTGCTGGAGCCGCAGTTCGAATCGCTTGTGGAGCTCTCGGAAAGCCGGGTTCTCGCCATGCAGCAGGGGAAAATAGGTTTGCTGGGCATTGAGAAAACGGGGAAGGCGCCCACGCTCCTGCTAAACAAGACTGCGCTTGTGGTCCGGCATCCCGATGACCTTTTCCTCTCCGGGGAACTGGTTCTTCCTGCATCTGTTCCATTTAAGGATGTGCGCATGAGGGTACGGGAAATCAGCGGGGTCTCTCAGGAGTTCGCGCTCGAGCGTGCCCACTTTACCATCCCGGTTGTGCACCTGATCAAAGACCTGGCACTGGAACTGCGGGGCGTTATTTCGGCCAGTGGCCTCACGTATCCTCCCTTCAACATCACCATTCCGGTAGAATACCGCAGTGCATTCACCGTGGAGGCTCCCTCGCACGTTACCCTGCAGTCCGGTAACGAAAAAGCCGTTTTCTCCCTTCAGGTTAGGAACAATGCCGATGTCCCGGCTGCATCCTGTGATGTCCTTGTAGACGGGCGTTTTATCCAGTCGCTGGAGAAACTGGATGCCGGTAAACAGATCAGCATTCCGCTCTCTTTCCAGGTGAGCCTGGAGGATTTGGACAGCATCACGCGGGAGATAAAGGTGGAGATCCGCGAAAAAGACGTTCCGGCCTATAAAACCCGTATTCGGGTAAGCTTTAACAGAAATTTTAACTAATAAAAACGAGACGATATGAAAAAGCATGTATTTGTAATGGGCTTGGCCCTCCTGCTTTCTACGCTGGCCATGTATGCACAGAGCCCGTTTGGCATAGAAAGTCAGACCAAACAAAAGAAAGTGAGTTTGAGCCTGGGTATTACAGCCGGGGCCAACATATCCGGTTTGCTGGGTGTATCCACCAGCGATCCTTCCATGGGCCTGAAACCCGGGTTCACCGGCGGTGGCGTTTTCCAGATCCGTTTTATCCCGCGCAACAACCGCAGTGGTGCGGAAAGTGGCTGGATGGCTATCCAGCCGGAAATCCGTTTCTCCATGCAGGGCGGCAAGCAGAACCAGACCAGCCTGAACCTTTCTTATTTGAGCATCCCCGTCATGGTGCAGTTCTATCCCACCAAGGGACTGTATCTGGAGGCTGGGCCCGTGGTGAACATCAATGTGGGCCATTCTCCGAACAATTTCCAGCTGGGAGACAAACAGTACGAAATCGCAGGTTTGCAGGCGCATGATGTGATGCTGGGCGTGGGCCTGGGCTATTTATTCGACTTTGGTCTGGGCCTGGGTATTCGGTACAATCACGGATTGATGGCCCTGAACAAGAGCCTGCCCATGAAAAACTATTGCATCCAGGCCGGCGTGTCCTACCTGTTCCGCCTGGGCAAGACCGCTCACCGCGCTACATCCATTGACTTTTAATTTGTCAGGTATATGAAAAAGTTCTTATCAATAATGACAGTCTGCCTGTGCGGCATAGCCCTTGCCGCATGCCAGCAGAGTGGTCCGGACGGAGGGGGCGTTGTTGTAAAGCAAGAGGTGTCCGTTACCATTAAACCGGCCGGCACCATGAGTAATTTTACGCCTTATGTGGCCACTGATTTCACAGCCACACAGAAAGTGCTGTTAAGGTGCCTCCTTTATGATCCTTCCGGCAAGCGGGTAAAGGACGAAAGTGCCACGCTGCAAGATTTTTCCGAGGAAAAGACGTTTTCGTTTACGCTTTCCGGCAGTGAGAGCTACACGCTGGTCGCCTTAGCCTATTATGGCGGCTCTTCCCCCAATTATACGGTCTCCGAAACGGAGTCGCTCTCATCGCTCACGGTGAAACAGAACAATGAACACAAAGACAATGAGAAAAATGCCGTTTTGGGATATGCGGTGGAACCGGTCAGCCCTTCCGCCTCCTCGCAGACGGTTTCTTTACAGTCTGCCACATCCCTGGTATATCTGGAGTGGAAAAACATCCATGCCGGCAGAGGGCAGGGAGGGGAGACCACATATCCGCTCTATGGGGATTATCAGGCCACTGCAACGGATGTCTGGGGAGCTGAAACCTACACGTGGACCATTACCGTGGAGAAACAAGATACTTCCTCCACCGAAGTGATTATCAAAAACCTGTGCCCGAGTTTTGCCAAGGCGGGCTGGACGGCCGACAAAGGTGTGAATGTTTTTACCGGAACGTACGATGCCGCCGCCAAGACTATTACGGTTCCGAAGATGCAGGAAACCGGGCTTTCCTACAATGACGGACAATACCTCCTCAAGTTGACGGGCGGGCGTGACGAGAGCGATTATGTCACCTTTGAAGACCTGGTCTTTTCTGTTGGGAACGGCACCCTCACCACAACGAACATGATGGGCGCCTTATGTCCGGAAGACGAGTCTGAAAGCGCAGGTTGGTATGAACTCTTCGAACCGGGTATCGTGTTCAAGTCCAAGGAAACGCCTTCTGGCGGGCAAGGTGGGGAGCCGGACCGCTACCTGATTATCTATCACAACAACGATATCATGCGTTTCAATGGGCGGGCGCCTGTGTTCAGCACTTCATTGGCAGAAGTGAACAATAATAGCGGTAACTTGACTCCCTCCAAGAATACCGGCAATAATATCTATACGCTGGTATTCCTGTACCCAGGAGAATTCGACATCTTTGGTCGTGCCTATACGGAGGGGAAACCCAATGTGGACACGCGCATCAGTAAAGTGAATCTGGCGGGCAACAATCAGTATGTGTTCTCCCTGGAATGCAGCGATATGAGCATCTCCAGCTGGAAGGGAACCTTGTCCACCAAGTCCGATGTCCTTACCCCTGCCTTCAGTACCTGGAAGCGGCCTTCCGGCTTCTATGCACCCCGGGCCCGTGGAAAACAGTTACAAATAACGCCCAGACCATGAGAATCCTTCGTTACATCCTGAGTTTTTCTGTCTTTATGCTGGCGGCTTTCCCGCTCTTTGCTCAGCGGGAAACCATCCGCATGAAAGACGGAACGGAATATACCGGTTATATTTCCCGGCAGAATTATGCCGACGGAACCGGAGAAATAACCTATTCCCGCATAACGCGCAGCATTGCCATCGAGGACATCCTCTCCCGGCAAACCGACAACCGCGAAGTTGAGAAATTGTCGGCCGAATGGCTGGAATGGGCGCAGGCCAACGACAAACTGGAAACCCTGCGGGAGGTGTCGTATCTTCCCCTCACCATTATGGCGGTAAAAGGGGATGTTACCCGGGACTATTATGTCCTGTTAAGCGGCTCCAAAGAGGTCCGCTGCTTCTCCATTTCCGGCGGTAAAGCCAGTATTTCCATGGGAGACATTGAATATGTCCGCAAGCCGGAGCGGGACAATACCCTTCTTACCGACATCGACGATGTGGTTCAGACGGAGACCCGCACCTATACAGGCGTCATCCGTGAACAGCAGCCGGGTGCGCGCATCACCATCTGGAACAACGCCGACCGTTCCCTGTATGCCATCGACTATGCAGAAATCCGTTCCGTCGGAAAATCGGCCTTCAATCCGGATTACTCCATCTGGGAGCAATCGGCCTGTTTGGAGAAACTGCATTTCAAGGCCGGCTGGTCCACAGAACCCGGTCTTATCATGGAGAACGGATTTGGTGCCGATATCAATTTGCTCTTTGCCGTCCCTGTGGGGAAGGGGAGTGAGCTGCGGCAGTACAAGTACGAGGATATCGCCAGCGTGGAGAAAATGCCCAACCCGGGCTATGCCCCGCGCTACGATATCATTCTGCAGGAGGGAGAAGCCCGGATCAACCGGGACAGCACGCTGGTCGCTGCCGATATCCTGAGCCTGGGCGACTACTTTTACCTGAATCCGGAAAAGACGGACGCCATGGCGGTAGTCACCGCTCCTGAGGTGTGCGTAGAAACCCATATGTCCGGCATCGCCGAGGTCTATGTGGCCAAGGCACAGGAGTCCGTGCAACCACAGTCCGTTTATGAGGCGCAGCGCAATGGCCTGAAAGTTCCCAAGCCCAAGAAAGGCGAACCCACCGTGACGCTGGAGATGTATACCTACAAGAGTCTTTTCGAGTCAGAGGTGGAAGTGACCCGTTCCGAGAGCATCAACGGCACGGTAAAACTGGCGTTCACCCTGCCGGAGCCGGGCGTCTGGTTCGTGTACTTACGGAAAAAGAACCTGTGCTGGGTAATCTCTTACCCTCCGGAAGAGCAGAAGGAAAAGGAAGGAGAATAGACGATGAAACGCTTCTTCCTGGCCCTTGTTGTTACGTATTTTGCGGGTTACAACGCTTTCTGTCAAGAGGAAGCGTTGTTTACCCACGACTACTATTATTTGGGCATGGGAGGGTACGCGGTCAATACGTCTTTTTCCATTTATCCCAATGCCGTGGTGAACAACGTCTCGCAGATTGTGTATGAACTGGTTTCGGAGGAATACGGCATCCGGAAATACAGGGGGAACTATGTCGGAAACACGTGGTCGGAGCTGTCTGTAGACGGTAATTTCGATATTGTGGAACGTGCCTATATGGATACCGGCTACATCCCATATGTGGGCAGGATGACCTATGTTCTATGGCAGAACTACTATTCCAAAGGCCATGTGGAGAATCCAACGGTTTCTGCGCCCGTGTATGTTCCCGTTGTCCCGTATACGCCTTATGCGCCTACCTACGACTACCGGACCTGGCACGTATGCCCTTACTGCAACGGAATGGGATACAAATCGCGGCACAGTCATTACGGCCCGCCCGTACATGTCACATGCACCTACTGCCAGGGGCGCGGCATTTACCAAATGTAGCTCTGTTCTGCCTGCGATTTATTCCGGGAGTAAGCCCTATTCTATCAACTTCTTGTATTTGAAGCGTTTGGGCTGGGCGTCCGGGCCCAGGCGGAGTTTGCGGTTTTCCTCGTATTCCTGGTAGTTGCCTTCGAAGAAGACCACCTTGCCCTCGCCTTCATAGGCCAGGATGTGCGTGGCGATACGGTCCAGGAACCAGCGGTCGTGGCTCACTACTACGGCGCAGCCGGCAAAGTTCTCCAGGCCTTCCTCCAGTGCGCGGATGGTGTTCACATCCACGTCGTTGGTGGGTTCGTCCAGGAGGAGCACATTGCCTTCGTCCTTTAACGTGAGCGCCAGGTGCAGGCGGTTGCGTTCACCGCCGGAGAGCACGCCGCAGAGTTTTTCCTGGTCGGCCCCGGAGAAGTTGAAGCGGGACACCCAGGCGCGGGCGTTCACGTCCTTCCCGCCCATGCGCACCCATTCGGAATTGCCCGCAATGGTCTCATACACCGTCTTATCCGGGTCTATAGAGCGGTGCTGCTGGTCCACATAGGCAATCTTTACGGTATCCCCAATCTCAATGGAGCCGCTGTCCGGCTGCTCGATGC
>DEKS01000010.1:59036-59191 GCA_002354005.1 Bacteroidales bacterium UBA2716 | reverse complement strand
TCTACGCAGTCCTTGCACAGCTCGAAGCTGTCGCCGTGATCCAGGTGGAGGCAAATCTGAGGATGCTCCCAGCCCAGTTCCTTGGCATATGCGACGGCACCTTCTGCCATATAGCGGAGGAGGGTGGAGTTCGCATAGTTGCGGGCGCCCTTGGA
>DEKS01000010.1:31105-58990 GCA_002354005.1 Bacteroidales bacterium UBA2716 | reverse complement strand
GCCTGGATGATGGCCTGGAGCTGCTCCATGTTGTTGAAGTTGAAAGCAGGGATGGCGTAACCGCCTTTAATGGCCTTGGCGAACATTTCGCGGGTGTTTACAAGGCCCAGTTCTTTGTAAGAAACCATAATTTTTATAGAATTAGTAACTAAGTTTTCTAATAGCTCACAAATTTACGGATTTTTAAAGAATTTTCAAAGGGTTAAGCCCCTAAGAAAGTATCCACCAGGGCCTCTGCCTCACGGTAGGCGGTCTGGAGATCGTCGTTGACGAGCACTTTGTCGAATTGGGGGGCGTAGGTCATTTCCTCGGCCGCCTTGGCCACCCGCGTTTCAATGGCATCCATCGGGTCTGTGGCACGGGCGATGAGGCGTTTGCGCAGCTCTTCCACAGACGGCGCCTGGATGAAGACGGAGAGCGCAGCATCGCCAAAATACTTTTTGAGCGATACGCCGCCTTTGACATCTACGTCAAAAACAATCACGTGCCCTTTGGCCCAGATGCGGTTAACCTCGCTCTTGAGCGTGCCGTAGAAGCGGTCCGGATAGACCTCCTCATACTCTACAAATTTGTGGTCCCGGATAAGGGCGCGGAAAATATCGGCACTGTAAAAAAGGTACTCTACGCCATCCTGTTCCGTTCCGCGGGGCGGGCGGGAGGTGGCCGATACGGAGAACTCGATTTCCGGATGCAGGCCCAGGATGTGACCTACGATAGTGCTTTTGCCCGAACCGGAGGGCGCCGAGAAGATAAGTACTTTGCCAGACATGTTTCCAAACGTTAGAATCGTACAAATTTACAAAAAATATTCGTACCTTTGGCAACGTATGAAAATTGCGGTGTACAGCGGGTCGTTCAATCCGCTCCACAGGGGCCATGAAGCCATCATCCGCTTCCTCACCAGGAAGGGCGGCTTCGACAAGGTATACCTGGTGGTGACGCCGCAGAATCCGTTCAAGGACCGGCACAGCCTGCCGGCCGGGAAGGACCGGCTGGATGCCGCCATCTCGGCCGTACAGCGCCATCCGGACCTGGATGTACAGATAGAGGACGTAGAACTGCACATGCCCCCGCCGCAGTATACCATCCGCACGCTGGAGGTGCTGCAAAACCGGGAACCGCAAAACGAATTCACCCTCATTATCGGTGCCGATAACCTGGCCGTTTTCGATGGCTGGCGCTATTACGAGCGCATTCTTACGGAGTTCGGCGTGGCGGTTTTCCCGCGGAAGGGCTATCATCGCGGTCATGCCTGCGCCCGTTTGAAGAAAAAATGCCCCGGAGCGCGGATTGTCCTCCTCAGGGCGCCGCTGGTCACCATTTCCTCCACGGAAATCCGGGAAGGGCTGGCTGCCGGCAAAGACATGTCCAAGTGGCTGATGTAATGCATATAGAGACCGAACGTAAATTCCTGGTCAAGGACCTCAGTTTCAAGGACCTGGCCATTCGCTCCTACGAAATCAGGCAGGGGTATGTCGCCCACGACGGCGGCAATACCGTACGTGTGCGCATCCGTGACAAACAGGGATTCCTGACCATCAAGGGCCCGTCCCTGAACGGTATTTCCCGCTATGAATGGGAGCGTGAAATCTCCTTGGAAGATGCCCGGGAGCTCTTTCTGCTGTGCCGCGGCGGCTCCATCGAAAAAACGCGGTACATCGTACCGGACGGGGAGAAGTTCTTCGAAGTGGATGTGTTTTATGGAGAGAATGAGGGGCTGGTGATGGCGGAGATTGAACTGGAACGGCCCGATGAGCCTTTTGAGCGCCCGGACTGGCTGGGCAGGGAAGTCACCGGAGACCGGCGTTTCTACAATTCCCACCTGCTGCGGAATCCATTTAAATTGTGGCGTGAAACGCTTGATAATTTGGTATAAACACCGCCTAATAAACCGTGTTTTTGTGCCTGGAATCTATTTTATAGGTTCCTTTTTTATTATTAAGACGGGAAATTCGTGGTTGTTTTTCAGAATTTTTATTATATTTGCATGATAGTAACACAAAGATTATGTATATTAAGGGTAGTACATACTTTGACCAATTAAATACACTCCCTAAATTTGCGTTGGGGGGGGGTACAAAACTATCCGATAATCTAAACCTTTCCATAACGTCCTGCGACGCGGCTCCAAACTGGAGTCCGCGTGTCTTTGCGTGTCTTCATCCAAACAAACGCTTTTTCATGAAAAGATTTTTTACGGCGGTCCTGACCGTCCTGACCGTATTGTCATGTGCCGCACCCACGAGCTCCACCGGTTCGGAATCCCGTGCGGCGGCCATCGCGGCCCACATGCACAATCCTTCCTCCAAATATGTGGTCGTAGCCGTTCACCGGGGCGACTGGCGCAACTGGCCGGAAAACTCCATTCCCGCCATTGAAAGTGTCATCGCCATGGAGGCGGACATCGTGGAAATTGACATCCATCGTACCAAGGACAGCGTGCTGGTGCTGTGCCACGACAGCAACGTCCTCCGCACCACCAACTTCAGCCGCGTTTTCAGCGAGCAGCCCGGAAAAAGCGCAAAGGTCAGCGACCTTACCCTTGAGGAAATCAAAATGCTCAGCCTCGAACGGGCGCACGGGGTTGCCATCGACTCTCTGAGAATGCCCACCCTTCGGGAGGCGCTCCTGTGCACCAAAGACCGCATCTGCGTCAATATCGACAAAGGGTACGATTACTACGACGAGGTCCTTGCCCTTACGGAGGAACTGGGCGTTACGGACCAGGTGCTCATCAAGGGCAAGAAAAGCATCGAAACGGTAGCGGCGCACGAGGCTGCCTATACGCACAACATGATGTATATGCCCGTGGTGGATATCCAGAGGCCCGCCGGAAAAAAACTCTTCCAAAGCTACCTGGACCAGAATGTCGTGCCCATGGCCTACGAAGTATGCTGGCAGAGCAATGAAGACGGCGCCTTCGAAGACGCTTGCCGGAAAATCAAGGCCCAGGGCTCCAAAATCTGGGTGAATACCATTTGGGGCAGCCTTTGCGGAGGAGACGGGAACGACGATGACGCCGCTTTCCAGGCGAAGGACCCCGGGGAAGTTTATCAGCAGTACATAGACAAGGGAGTTTCCCTTATACAGACAGACCGTCCGGAACTGCTTATTACCTGGCTGAAAGCCACCGGACACCATACCTTATAATATAAAACAGGTTACACCATGAAGAAAATTTGCTTGTTTCTATCCATTACCGCGGCCTTCCTCCTTGGCTGCGCAGAGCAGGAAGTGAATACCGTGACCCGGGAGGAAGCCCGGTACCTCGGCAGTTTTTCCATGAAGGTGGAAACTGTCACAACCAAAGCCAACATCGATTTCTCCACGGGCGCTGTCACTTGGAACGATGACGACCGTGTATTGGTGTACGTCCCGGAAACGTCACAGTCGGCCGAATATAAATACGAGGCGGGCGTGTTTGTCCCTGCTGATTCCACGCCGCTGGAGGTAGGGGACGCGCTGGCCTATGTATATTATCCCGCCAGTGCCTTTTCCATCAGCGCCGGAACGGTGACCCTGTCCATGCCCGTTTCGGTCACCGCAGATCCCGGCAATAAACTGCCGATGGGCGGAATCATTCCCGCGGGACAGATCGCGGGAGGCAAGTCCCGCCGCGAGGGCAGCTTCAAGAGCCTGGGTTCCATGATTTGGCTCAAGCTCCTGGCCGTGGAAGGCAAGGAGGGCACCGTTACCAAGGTGCGCATGGAGAACAGCTCGCTGGCCCTCACGGGAAGCGCCGTGGTAAGCTGGAGCGGAGAAACCCCCTCCATGGCGGCGCTGGACGGAGAAAAGGCCATTGAAGTAACGTGTTCCAAGGCCCTCACCACCTCTATGCCGGCCGAGTTTTATCTCTTTGTCCCTGCCGGAGACCAGGAAAACCTGAAGCTCACCCTCAGCCTGCAGGAAGTGGCCGGATATAAGTCAGAGGTTAAATATGCCCGTACCGGCACCCTCGCCTTGGCACGGAACAAAGTGCTTCCCATCACGCTGGATGTGAATGGCAAACAGCCCAAAGGCATTGCTACGGCAAGCGATTTCATGGCTTTCGCCGCCGCGGTCAACGCCGGTGAATCCACCGCGGAATGGGAGAATGCCGAAGGGTGGGTCAATTTGCTGAACGACATTGATTTTAATGGTGTAAGTGATTTTGTACCTGTAGGTTATGTCACCGCTCCCTGGGTTTCTTCAGTGCCTTCCATCAGCAGCGGAAACCCCTTCTCGGGCAAGTTCGACGGCAACGCCTACCATATCAAGAACCTGCACTTGGTGTGCAATGAAACCGTCGCCGGCAAGCATTACGGCATGTTCGGCTACCTGGCACCGGGCGCTGTCGTACAGAACTTCGTGATCGAGGACAACTGCTCCCTTACGGTATCGGGTTCCGTCTCCCTCAGTGCCGGCATGATTGCAGGCGTGGTGGACGGTGCAGAGGTAAGGGATGTCACCAGTTATGCCCCCATGACCTACAATGGCGGTGCTACCGGATTGGTACACATGGCCCTGGTGGGCGCTTGTTATGCCAACACCAAGGATGTCACCGTTGACAGCGTGCACAACAGGGGAGAGATTACCGTCACCAATACGGCCAATACGGTGGGCAACGCCAATGCCATCCACGCGGCGGGCATCGTGGGCTTTGCCAATGCTTCTGCCGAGAGCACCAAGCGGATTGTCATCGCCTCCTGCAACAACTACGGAGGCCTCACCTCCCAGGCAGGCCGTACGGCCGGTATCCTGGGCGCCGCCAACCGCAATACGGATATCAACGACTGTGAGAACCATGGTGACCAGCTCAATACCATGCCCACTTCCGGCGCCGGGCGCCTGGGCGGCATTGTGTGCTTCATTACCAACAATTCCAGCATGTCAGCCTGCAAGAACTACGGCAACATCACTTCCACCACCAACGCGCCCGCGGGCGGCATCATGTGTCTGCCCAACGCCGGTACCTACAAAAACCTGGAGAACTACGGCGAGATTGTCACGGACCACGCCAGCCGCGGTGTCTTCTTCGGTTACGTGAACCAGGCCGCGGTGTTCAACGGCGGCTATGCTTCCGGCCGCGTGGGAGCCTACAATAGTGGTACCACCGTTTGGGATGTCTACACCGAATCTAATAAAGTGGGCTACCTTGGCGTTCAGCAGAACAGCAACGGTACGGGCTACAACACCATCACCATTGACATCGCTACCGGCGCCGCCCCGGCCGACCCTGCCTTCGACGTGCCGGCCAACCTGCGCATCTTCTTCATCGGCAACAGCTTTACCAAGGATGCCGTAGAGCACCTGCCGGGTATCCTGGCCGCTGCCGGGATTGACGACGTACAGATGGTGCACATGTACTACGGCGGCCGCACGGTTCCGGAGTACAACAGCGGTTACGGCACGGCAACGGATTTCCACTGCTACATGTGCAATCCCGGTGAGACAAGCTGGACCGACGTCTCCGGCAAGAGCCTGGAGGTAGTGGCCAGCAGCGCCAAATGGGACATCATCACCATTCAGGAACATACGGGCCGGCAATTGGCCTGGGGCTGGACTGCGGCGGAAAAGACGGCCGTCAGCGAACTCATGGCCAAGCTCAAGGCCACGCAGACGGCGCTGGGCGGTTCCCCGGAGTTCCACTACATTCTTTCCCAGGCCTATCATGACCTTGGCAAGGCCCAGAACGTTTCCAAACCTTTCACGGATACGGACACCATGTGGCCGGTCATTGCCGCCCAAGGCAAGAAGGCTGTGACCGAATGTGGCTTCGACGGCGTCATTTCCACGGGAGCCATGCTGCAGAACCTGCGCACCAGCTGGGCCAACAACACCCTGGGCCTCACCCGTGACGGCTACCACATGGACCTGGGTCTGGCCCGCTACGGCGCTTCCTGCACGGTGTTCGAGAGTATCATCGGCCCCAATCACAGCGGTGAACTGCTGGACGGCAATACCTACTATCCCAATGTGGGAACCCCGGTGACGCAGTACAATGCGCCGCTGGCCCTCAAGGCGGCACGCTATGCCATCGCCAAGCCTTATGAGGTAACGGACATGAGCGCAGAGGTGGATCCTACGCCGGAATATAGCATGACCATCTCCAACTTGGAGGAACTGCTGGACTTCGCGTCCCGGGTAAATAGCGGCGACGCAACCGCTTATAACGCAACCGTCACCCTCACGGCCGACATTGACTGCTCTTCCGTGAGCAGCTGGACGCCCATCGGCAACGCCACCATGTCCACCTGGACGGCGACCAGCCTGGCCCTCAGCGGAAACAGCTTCAAAGGCACCTTCGACGGAGCCAATCACAGCATCAAGAACCTCCACATGAGTTTTGCACCCACGGCTACGGCCAAGTGCTGGGGCTTCTTCGGTGTCATCGGTGACGGCGCCACGGTGAAAAACCTTACCTTCGACAGCAGCTGCTCCCTGCATGTTTCTGCGGGCGTTTCCGGCGTATTCGGTGTGCTGGCCGGCCTCATTCAAGGCGCCACCGTTGACAACGTGAAGAACTATGCGCCCATTACGGGCGGAGCGACGTCTTCCATTCCCAACAATACGACTGCGGGCCGTGTCTTTACCGGCTCCATGGCGGGCATGGTCATGCCGTCGTCGGATGCAAGTTTGAAGAACCTGCTCAACGCCGGACAAATCGGCACGGAGGCAAGCCCTTATTCTTCGGGCTCGAACTTGGGCAACGGCGCCAACGGAATCCATCTGGGCGGTATCGTGGGCTTCGTCACCAATCACAACAACCAGGTTCTGACAACGCTCACATCCTGCCGTAACACTGCCGACATTTACAGTACGGCGGGACGTACGTCGGCCATTGCAGCCGCCCTCAACCGCTATGGTTGCCTGAAAAACTGTGAGAATACCGGGAATGTGCTCCACAGCGGCACCAATACCAATTACCGCCTGGGCAACATTACCTGCATTGCAGGGCAGAATTCTACGCTGGATGGCTGTATCAACCGGGGAGACCTGGTGTCAACGGCCGGTTGTTCCGTCGCCGGCGTCGTGTGCCTGGTGAATCACAATACCGTGCAAATCAAGAACTGCGCCAGCCTGGGCGCCAGCATCATCTCCAATGCGGTGAATCCGTCCGGCGACCAGACCTACAACGGCGTCCTTTATGGCCGTTGCGCACAGAACACCGCCACCTTCAGCGGCTGCTCCGTGAGCGGTAAAATCGGCCAGTACGGTCAGACGCCCGTCACCCTTACCGCCGGCAACTACTTCCAGTATGTCGGAGAAAAGAACGCAAGCAATACCTCGCTTAACACAACGAACATAACCTTTGCAGAATAGTTTATGAAAAAGATTGCTGTATTTATTTCTTTGGCTGTGCTTCTTGTGGCAGCTTGCACAAAAGAAGCGGCCAAACCCGGTCCTGAGGACAAGTGGGCCGACTGGGATGAGGGCCGCTATCTGACCGGTTTCAGCATGCACACCGAGCAGGCCGAACAAACAGACACCAAAGCCACTATCAACTTCTCCAACGGCGCCATCACCTGGAACAGCGGAGACAAGGTGCTGGTGTATGTACCGGCAAGCGGAAATACAGCCCGGTACAACTACAACGGGACCTATTTCGAGCCGGAAGCAACGCCGCTCGAGATAGGAGCCAACGAGGCCTATGCCTATTATCCTGCCGATGCCTACAGCATATCGGCCGGAAAGGTAACCCTCACCATGCCGGAGTCCGTGACGGCCGATCCCGGCAACAAACTTCCCATGGGCGGATACATCCCCGCCGGCGGCATTCCTTCCGGGAAAGAACGCCGGGAAGGCGCGTTCAAGAGCCTGGGATCCATCATCTGGGTAAAACTGACCGCCGTGGCCGGCAAGGAAGAAACGCTGTCCGGCGTGGTAATGGAAAATACGTCCCTGGCACTCACCGGCAAGGCCCAGGTGACCTGGAGCGGCGCCACGCCTTCGCTTTCTGCACTGGACGGTGGAAAAAGCATCGAGGTGGCCAGCACCAAAAAGCTCAGCACTTCCACGCCGGCCGAGTTCTTCCTCTTTGCCCCGGCCGGCAGCATGGAGGGCCTCACCCTCACGGTGAACTTCAAGGAGGAAGCGGCCCATTTCAAGCCTTTCACGCAAATTACCAGAAGCAGCACCCTGGCATTGGAGAGGAACAAAATCCTGCCCATTGCCTGGAATGTGGACGGGTACAATACGGGCATTTCGGCCAAAGGCGACCCCATTTCCGTAGAAGGAGGCAAAGTGCTTTTCTTTGTGGAAATTCCCGCGGAGGGCAGCGCCATCCGGGAAGCCCTGGGGTATGCCGGAGACAGTTTCAGCGGATATTCCGTCTATGTGAACGGCACCAAGTACGACATCCTCACCAACAAGGGAGGGGAGAACTACATCCAGGTGGCCCAGGCCGCCGGCGACAAGTACGAGGCCTATCTGGTCACGGACGAGAGCCAGGACCTCTACGGTACCCTGCCTACCAAGGATGTGGTGCTGCCCTTCTCCCAGTTCTATGGAACCACCAAGGCCGATTTCAAGAACTACCCGCGCTACGCCCGCTACACGGCAGCCACCGGCAACGTTCTCTCTTTCAAGGAGGCCGTCGCCCTGATAAACCTCAAAATGCTGGGCTCCGTGAAGCTGGCTTCCGTGAAAGTCCGTGCCCTTGGCGGAGAAACCCTCAGCGGCCGGGCCGACTATTCCTACACTTCCGGCGCTTTCTCTCCCAAGGAGTCCCTGTCAGAGGCGGTCGTCAACTGCACCTACAACGGTAATTTCGTGCCGCTGGGGGCCGAGATTCCCATCTTCATCGCGCCCGGGACCTTCACTTCCGGTCTCGAAATCACGGCCGTCACGGACAAGCACCTGGTGATGCACAAGACGTTGATGCCCGGTGAAATCAAGGCCGGAAGCGTCTATGCACAGGATGTGACATGGACCCCCGACGAAAATGTCATCTTCTTCGAAGGTTTTGACAACTTCGTATGGGGCGGCAACATCATGGCCGGCAGCAGCAGCTTCGGCTATGCCCCGGATGCAAGCGCCATGGACTTGGCCGGTGGACGCACCCGCGACGGTTACGCCCGTGCCTACACCAAGGTGAACTACGATGTGGCCGGAACCGGCTACATGCAGTCCGATACCTGGAACGATGTCAAGGATGCCAGCGTGGGTACTTCCCATGTGCTCACCGACTCCTATATCACCAGCCGCAACCTCAACGACTGGCAGATTCTCTACCGTGCGCAGGAATACCAGGGCGTGCTGGCTCTCGGCTTGCCCGAAACCAAGCGCGGTGTCCTGAGAACGCCCCTTTTCAAAAATGTGACGGGCGGCATCTGCGACCTGAAAATCAGCTTTGACGTCTGCCTGCAGACGGCTAACACCGACGGTATTCAGATTCAGATTCATAACGCAGGCCATATCGAGTCCTGCACCATCGACGGCGCTTCAAAACCCCAGACCTATCGGTATAAAGCCAACTATGCCGAGTCTGCTTCCAACGGCAACGTCATTCCTCCCGCAAGTTCCGCCGGGGCCGTCAAGACCTGGCACCATGTGGAACTGTCCATCCTGGGGGCCACCGACGCCACCGCGCTGGATTTCCGCAGCGTAACGGCCACCGACGCCACCGTGGGCATGTGGGTGGACAATATCAAAGTTACGAAAGTGCCGGGAACGGAGAGGAAAGGCAACCTCCGTATCCTTTACTGGAACATCCAGAACGGCATGTGGTGGGATCAGGGCAACAATTACGACAATTTTGTGGCCTTCGTGAAAAAGTACAACCCCGACGTCTGCGTCTGGTGTGAGTCCGAGAGCATTTACAAGACCGGAACGGATACGTATGCTTCCACGTCCAACCGCTATCTCTATGGCAATAACGGCAACTGGGCGGTGCTTGCGAAACGCTACGGCCACAATTATGTTTCCAAGAGCGGCCGCACGGACAGTTTCCCGCAGGAAGTAACTTCCAAGTACCCCATTACCCGGGTACAGGCCTTCTCCAAGGCCGATGACCTTTTCCATGGCGGCGGCCATTTCCAGATAACGGTAAACGGCAAGAAAATCAACATTGTCACTACGCACCCTTATCCGAAAAACTCCGGGGCGAGCAACCACACGACGTCAGATCAACTCGCTTCGGACAACAGGCGTCTTGCCGAGATGACCTTCCTCCTGAACAAGACCGTCAATAGCAGCTTCTATTCTTCCGAGACCAATTGGGTGCTCCTGGGCGACATGAACGCCAACTCTCCGCTGGACAGCTGGTACACCGGCATTGATGCATCCAACGGCGCCGTGAGTTCCCAGAAATACCTGCTGGAACATTCCACCCTCAAGGATGTCATGTATGAGTTCTGGAACGTGGGAGAGGTCGATACCTTCTGCAGTACTTCCAGCGGTTCCAAGGACCGCCGAGACTTCATCTATCTTTCACCGGCGCTGATGAACAAGACCAAGTGCGCCATTATGGTGAATGACAGCTGGACCTATAAAATCAAGTCCCACAAGTTGACGGAACAAACCTTCAAGAGTCCGTCCGACCATCGTCCCATCCTGGTGGACATTGCCCTTTAACATGAAATAACTATTAACAACCAAAAACACATAACACCATGAAAACAGAGAAAGAACTTTATCTGGCTCCGACGGCCGAGACCCTGAAACTGATGGGGCCCCAGCAGATTCTTGCCGGCTCAACCGGATTGGAATCCGACGTGGATCCTCTTGACATTCTGAGTGATGACTTCATGAATTGGGGAGGGTTGATTTAGTATGAAAACGACAGTAAAACTGATGACCTTCCTGGCGGGCATTTCCCTACTTGCCTCTTGTGCCAAGGAGCAGAATGTTCCTGTGGACATTCCCTCCGACAAACAGGAGTGGGATGCTTCCAAGTACCTTACGAGCTTTGGAGTTTCCGTTGAAGAGGTGACCAAGGCGGATATCAACACTTCCACCGGCGCCGTTACCTGGAATACGGGCGACAAGGTGCTGGTCTATGAACCTACAGGCGGCTCTTCCGCCGAATATCAATGGGACGGAAGCGGTTTTGTCCCGGTGAGCACCCCCGTGGAGGTGACTGACGGACTGGCTTACGCCTATTTCCCGGCCGAATTCTTCACGGTCGATGCAGGTACGGTATCCATTACCATTCCTTCCGCCATCGCCGCAGATTCCGGCAACAAACTCCCCATGGCGGGTATCCTGCCCGCCGGACAGATTGCCGGCGGCGCATCCTCGCGTACCTGCCTGTTCAAGCAGTTGGGTTCGGTGGTTTGGGTAAAGGCCAAGGCCTCCCGCGCCAACGGTGAAACCCTCACCAAGGTGAGAGTGGTGAATTCCGGCCTTTCCCTTTCCGGAACCGGCACGGTTACCTGGAACGGTACCACCGCAACTTCGCTGCCTCAGTTGGGTCCCCTCACGGTGAAGGATGCGGAGGACAACGATGTCCCTTGTTATGAAGCGGCCAGCTATGCCAGCCATAAGCTCTCCAATTCGGCCGATGTGGAGTACTTCGTTTTTGTCCCCGCCGGCACGCTGACGGACATGGAACTGCAGTTCGTGTACGGCAAGGGCATGTGGGAAGACGTCCTGTCCGTTCATGAGTATGAGCCTTATCAGAGCATGAAACGCAATGCTGCCTACACCATGACCCGTGGCAAAGTGCTTCCGGTGCACGGGGTAGTGCTCACCGGCTTCTTCTCCGGCGGCGACGGTTCCGTGACGTCTCCTTACCAGCTTTCTTCCCTGGTAGACCTTCAGAAACTGGCGGAACTTTCGGTTTCCTCAGAGCCGAGCAGCGGCTATTCTTCCGGCAAGCCCTCCGCTTTCTCTGCCACCTGTACCCATTACGAGCTCACCACGGATGTGGATTTGGACGGTGTGGACTGGAAGCCCATCGGCTTCGACCCTGAAGGAACGGCCAAAACGAGCAACGGAACGAACGGTTCCAGCCCGGGCAAATCTTTCCGCGGAGTCTTCGACGGAAAGAACCATGCGATTGAGAATTTCAATCCCACGGTTACGCTGGGCGACGGCAAAACCTATGGCTTCTTTGGCGCACTGCGCGAGGCGACGGTGAAAAATCTGACATTTAGCAATGTTGACGTAACGTACGGCGCCGAGGCCAACGCTGCAGCAGATGCCGGTATTCTGGCCGGTACCATTTCCTTTGGTTCCACCGTGGAGAATATCACCATTGAAGGCAACTTGACCAGTACCGGAACCGCTACGGACAACAAGCGCCTGGCGCTGGGCGGTATTGCCGGTTTTGCCTTTGCGAAATTGGCTTTCGATACCGTTATCAAGAATTGCGAGGTAACCCTGAACATTTCCGGGGGCAGCGGCAGCAATACAAAAAATGGCGCTACGGGTGTCCAGGCTGCCGGACTGGTAGGCTTCTCGACGGTCAACGGGGCTGACAGCGAAGCACGGGTAACCATCGAGGACTGCACTGTCAATGCGGCCACCATCAACATCAAATCCGGACGTGCTTCCGGACTGGTGGCAGCCGCGAATACCGGCACCATCCTGAAGAACTGTGTCAATTACGCGACCATCAAGAACGATTTTGCCAATGCACGTATCGGAGGTCTGGTTTGCATGCAGGGCGCCAATTCCGTCCTCGAAGGATGTGAGAACCGTGGCAATGTGACCACGACGGATACCAAAGCCACGACGGGCGGCATGGTGGCCCTCATCCAGGGTGCCGGGGCCTATATCCAAGGTGGCGGCAATTACGGAAATGTCACCTCCAATTTCGCAACGGACGGCAGCGGCCGCGACTTTTACGGCCTTGTCGGCGCCAACTTGAATACGTTCGATAAAATTGACGGTGTCACGGTGAGCGGCAGATTGTTCAAATACAATGGCGGCAGCCCGGCTGAACAGGCGGTTACTTCTCTCAACTTCATCAGCGCCCATTTCATCGGCTGGTGGAAAGACGATGAACACAAGGCTAAAATCACCAACTGTACTTACGTTGCACCTTAAACCTCTAAACATAGGAAAACAAGCATGAAAAAAATATACATGACTCCTCTCTGCGAGCCCGTTTCGGTGCAGACTGAGAGTACCCTTCTTTCGGGCTCCAGAAAACATGTTTTTAGCGGAGAAGGCTACGGCAACTCCGAAGATGATGATTCTAACTGGTAGCAGGCTATGAAAAAGATTATGAGATTTGTCGCTTTTACGGCGCTGCTTGCCGTATTGGGCGTTGCCTGCAATAAAGAACAGGCGAATGAAGATCCCCGTCCTGTTGTTCCGGAGGAGAAAGTTCCGGAAGAGACGGTTGAATACGATCCGGTCAAGTACCTGACCGGCTTCGGTGCGGACATGGAAGCGACCAAGGCCGATTTGGATGATGTCAGCGGCAGCCTGTCCTGGACCGACGGAGACCAGGTGAAGATTATTCGTTCCGACGGTGAGACGGCCCTCTACACATACAATGAGAGCGAAAACAAGTTCGTGCCGGCAGCGGACCCGCTGGAGAAAAACGGCAGCCCCATGCACGCATTCTTCCCGGCCGGCAACTTTGTCTGGGACACCGACCATGTGCAGTTCACCATGCCCGCCGCCTTCGAATCCCTGACGGGCATCATGAACCCCATGGCGGCCGTAATCCCTGCCGATGCCACGGCGGAAACCAACATTACCCTCAAGAACCTGGGCGGTATTTATGAGGTGCGCCTCTCTACCTCCAAGGCCCTTGGCGAGACCGTCACCAAGGTGCAGCTGGGCAACTCTTCCGTGAATATCACCGGAAGCGCCCCCGTCAGTTTTGACGGCGAGGGCACCCCCTCCATTGGCGCGCTGGACGGTGGCAACATGTTTGCTACGCTGGAATTCGCTTCACCCATACAGCTTACTTCTACTCCCAAGAGCGTCTATTTCTTCCTGCCGGTTACCGCTACGGACGGCTTCACCGACATGACCGTCAAGGCCGTTTTCGGAAAAACGGTGAACGCCGTTACCTACGAGCCCTATGAGGGCAAGACCAGGAAGTCGGCCATGACGGTTACCCGGAGCATGCGCAAGCACATGAATTTCGATGTGCAGGGCTTCTTCTCCGGCGGCGACGGCCTCACCGAAGCCACGGCGTACCAGATTGCCACGGCCGAGGACTTCAAGGCCATCAAAACCCTGATGGAGAGCGATGCGCCCACTGCCGGCGGCGTTACCGGCGAGGGCACCTTCTTCTCCTCCACGGGCGTTTACTACAAACAGACCGCCGATATCGACTTTGGTAATGAGGCGCTTCCCTCCATTGGCATCTATAACGCTACGCTTGCCGATGCTACCCCGTTCCAGGGAACGTACGACGGTAACAACAAAAAACTGGAGAAATTCACTGTTTCCGGTGATGTTGCCGCTAGCGTGGGCCTTTTCACCTATGTGAATAATGCCACCCTCAAGAATATCAAAGTGGTGAATGCCAGTGTAACGGGCACCAATGTTACCGGCATCCTCACCGGACGCTGCATTGGCACTACCATCATCGAGGGTTGTTCGCTGGACGGCGGGCAGGTGACCGGCCGTAATTCCGTGGGTTTCATTGCCCATATCCACGGCAATGCAAAAGTGAAGGGTTGCAGCGTGAACAATATTACTGTAGTCACGGCAGCGAAAGGCAGTGACGCAAATAACCAGGGCGGTGTGGTAGGATATGCCGGGGGAAACTCTTCCATCGAGTCTTGCAATACTTACGGAACCATTCAATTTACTGGAGCCAATTCGGGTAGCGCCAGAGGTGGAATTGTCGGGAAACTGGACAGCACAGGTTCTGTTGAGGAGTGCACCAATGGTGCCGCTGTCACAAATACTCTTACCAACAATACAGGTGGTATTGCCGGCGCGTTGGTAAATGGATCCATCTCTGGATGCGTTAACGCCGGTAATGTAACGGGTACGGCTTATGTTGGAGGAATTGTTGGGGATGCTTCGAGCACTGCTGTCATTTGCTTTATTGAGTCTTGCCGTACGAATGCTACGGTTTCAGGTACTGCTAATTGTGTGGGTGGAATCGTAGGAAGAGCTTTGAATGGCGTTGTCGTTAATAGTTGTTATGCTAAAGGAAGTGTAAGTGGCCGCTATGATGTGGGAGGGCTAATAGGACTGATGCAGGTCAATAATGCTGGATCGGGTACGCTGTGCAGGGCTTATATGTATGATTGTTTGGCAAATATGGATGTCACTTCCACACGTGACAATGAAGGCGATTGCCGTACAGGTGGCGCCGTAGGAACGGTGCAAATTAGTCAGAATCAATTCGTCGCAATTGATAATTGTGGTGTGCTTGGTGTGACTCTGACTGCGTCTTATGCCAAAGTGGGCGGTTTCGTGGGTTGGACAAATAATTCAAAAACAGCAGAAAGACTCGCAATTAGGAATTGTTACACCATGGTCGGCAGTGTTCCGGGCAGTGCAAATTACGGTGGATTTGTCGGATATGCTCAAGGTAAGGGTGAATTGCGCTTCGATTACTATGTTGCCGAAGACACAAATTCGAACATTGAGTCAGGTGTTACAAAGGATAATCTGAGTAAAACAACGGCATCTGTAATTGGCAGCGCCGCTACCTGTGCAATCTTCAATAGTAATAATACCTATCAACTTGAGGTGAATGGAAAAACCTATAAGTCCTCTCTTGGCTGGGCTATCCCTGACGGCGTGGATTATCCTGTTCCGGGGGCTTTGATTGCTCTTGGTGAAGAATACTACAAATAATAACATAAAATTTATTCGATGAAACGATTTCTATTAGCATTCCTCGTGCTGCTCATCCCGGCCGTTGCGCTGGCGCAGGGCAGTCTTCGCGGCGTGGTGACGGACACCGACGGCGAGCCCCTCATCGGGGCTTCCGTCCAGGTGACCGGAACCAATCAATACGCCCTGACGGATAATAACGGCGCCTTTTCTATCGGCAACGTCCGTTATCCTGCACAGATCACCGTCTCCTTCATGGGGATGAGCGACAAGGTGATGAACCTTACCGGCACGGAGCCCATGCCCCTTTCCGTCGTCATGGAAAGTGAAAATGTCCTGGACGAACTGGTGGTCGTGGGTTACGGTACCCAGAAAAGGGTGAACCTCACCGGCGCCGTGTCCGTGATTGACGGCAAGGAACTCAATTCCCGTCCTGTCACCAACACGGCCATGGCCTTGCAGGGCGCCGATCCTTCCCTGGTCCTCACCACCTCGTCCGGTTCCATCGACGGTACCCATTACAGCGTGAATATCCGCGGTAAACTGTCCCTGAACAGCGGTTCCCCGCTCATCCTGGTGGACGGTATCGAGAGCTCCCTTACCCTGGTGAATCCCAACGACATCGAGAGCATTTCCGTGCTCAAGGATGCGTCGGCCTGCGCCATCTACGGTGCCAAGGCATCGGCGGGCGTAATTCTCATCACCACGCGGAGCGGAGGCGAGGGCAAGGCCCGTGTAACGTACAACGGACGCTTCTCCATCTCCAACAATACCACCTCCACGGACTTCATTACCAGCGGTTACGACTACGTTTCCCTGACCAACAAGTTCTATGAGAACACCAAGGGCTACGGCGCCTGGACCTATACCGACGAACAGATGCAGATGCTTTACGAGCGCCGGAACGATGTGACCGAGAATCCCGAACGTCCCTGGATTGTCCCGGACGCTACCGGAATCAACTCTTACGTGTACCTGGGCAACTTTGACTGGTACAGTTACCTGTTCAACAAAGTACGTCCCGAGACCGAGCACAATGTGGCGATCCGCGGCGGCAACGACAAAGTGAAGTACTATGCTTCCGGGCGCTGGATCTGGAGAAACGGTCTCTTCGCCGGCAAGGCCCAGGACACCTACAACGGCGTTTCCCTGCGTACCAAGCTGGATGCCAAAATTACCAACTGGCTCACCTATTCCACCAACGTTTCCCTGGAACGTACCAAGTACGACTGGGGCGGTTTCTGGGAAATGGACGGCAGCAACAGCCTGAACAGCCAGGGTATCATGTGGAACATTACCCAGAATGTGGGTCCCAACCTGGTTCCCTACAACCCGGACGGCACCATTGCCATGGTTCCCGGCTTCATGGCCGACGCTACATCTCCGCTCATGAGCGGCCGTGGCGGCGTTTTCATGGACGGGCGCAACCACAACAACAATACCAATAACTACTGGACCTGGACCAACCGCTTCACGGTGAATATCGTGAAGGGCCTCAAGTTCATCGCCGACTATACCTACCGCCGCAGGGACCGCCTGGCCGGTTACCGCAGCGTGCCCACCGCCAATTCCTACGACAATGTGAACAAGCGCATGTATGAAGGAAACGGCCTTTCCGGCGGCAATTTCTCCAATGGTTCCTTGTACGACTTCTACCAGGAGGTCCGTTACATGCAGGACGGTAGCGTGGCCAACGCCTATTTCTCCTACGACAATACATTCAACGGTCACCACGTAGCCGCCACCCTGGGCGCCAACTACGACGACTACCACTCCACCCAGCTTACCGTCAAGCAGAAGGGCTCCCTGAGCGAAACCCTTTCTTACATTGACAAGGAGGCGGCCGCCGTGGACGAGTTGGGTAACCTGGTGGGTATCGAAACCCTTGCCGAATCCAACTCGGCTTACCGTACCCTGGGCTTCTTCGGCCGTGTCAATTACGACTGGAAAGGCCGTTATCTGCTGGAGTTGAGCGGCCGTTACGACGGCTCTTCCCGTTTCCCCAAGGGCAATCGCTGGGGTTTCTTCCCCTCCGCATCGGCCGGTTGGAGAATCTCCGAGGAACCTTTCTGGGAGAACATCCGCCCGGTAGTTTCCAATGCCAAGATTCGCTTCTCCTACGGTACCCTGGGTAACCAGCAGGTGAGCAACTACTACTATTGGGACACCATTTCCACGGGCACCCTGTCCTATACCTTTGACGGCACCAAGGCAGGTTATGCTTCCGTGTCGTCCCCTGTATCCAGCAACCTCACCTGGGAAACCGTGATTTCCAAGAACATCGGCCTGGATTTGGGCTTCTTCCGCAACCGTCTCACTTTCAACGGCGACTTCTTTATCCGTGATACCAAGAACATGCTCACCACGGCCATGACCCTGCCTTCCGTGTACGGCGCCTCCGCTCCCAAGGAGAACGCGGCCGACCTCCGTACTTACGGCTATGAGCTGGCCCTGAGCTGGAAAGACAATGTCATGGTGGCCGGAAAGCCCCTCTACTATGGTATTACCGCCACCCTGGGAGACAACGTGAGCTATATTACCCGCTACGAGAACCCTGAAAAACTCATCAGCGACCATTTTGTGGGCAAACGGCTGGGTGACATCTGGGGTTATCGTACCGACGGCCTGTTCCAAACCGATGAGGAAGCGGCCGCCTACGAAGCCGCGGTTGACAACAAGGTGGTGCATGACTATATTTTCGGCAAGAACACGAACGCTCCGAACAACCACCTGATGGCCGGCGACCTCAAGTACAAGGACCTGAACGGCGACGGTGCCATCAACACCGGCAAGAACACCGTGAAAGACCCGGGTGACCGTGAGGTGATCGGCAACAGCCGCCCGCGCTACAACTATGCCCTCAAGACGGACTTCAGCTGGGCCGGCCTGGACATCAGCATCTTCTTCCAGGGCGTAGGCCATATCGACTGGGCGCCCAGCTACTACAGCAGCTATTTCTGGGGTCCTTACGGTTTCCAGCGTCCTTCCTTCATTCCCAAGGGCTTTGAGAAACTGTGCTGGGATCCTGCAGAAGGAGCCGACAACTCCAACGCATATTTCCCCCGCATGCGAGCCTCGGTGGTCAACAGCTACAAGACCAACGACTACTTCCTCCAGAATGCGGCCTATCTGCGTCTGAAGAACCTTACCATAGGTTACACCCTCCCGTTGAAGAAGAACAAGGCTGTGGAGAAAGTGCGTTTCTACTTCTCCGGCGAGAACCTGTTCTATCTGTCTCCGCTGACCAAAATATCCAGATATGTGGATCCGGAGGTTGCAACTGCCGGCGACAGCACGCGAGACATTACCTATCCTTATTCCCGTACTTTCTCCTTTGGTGTGGACATTACATTCTAGTGCCGTATGAAAAAGAAGATTATATTTCTCATATCTGTCGTGGCGGCCGCTGTCAGCGCCGCATCCTGTCAGGACTTCCTGACCAAGACCCCGGAGACGAAACTGTCTCCTGACACCTTCTTCTCCTCCAGGGCCGAGCTGGACCTTTGGGCCAATCGTTTCTACAGCAGAAACTTCAATTCGGCCGAAAGCCTGGCCGAGCTCACGGCCGACGACATTGTGGGCGCCACCAGCCTGGAAGCCATCCAGAAGGGAACCCGCAATCCCAGCAGCAAATGGGATTCGGATACCTGGGCGCCGCTTCGGGATATCAACTATCTCCTGGAGAACAACCGTTGCACGGACGAAAACGTCAAGAACATGTACGACGGCGTGGCTTACTATTTCCGTGCCCTTTACTATTACAAAAAGGTCCGCGTGTATGGTGACGTGCCCTGGTACGACCATGTGCTTGGCTCCAACGATACGGAAGACCTCAAGAAGCCTCGTGACCCGCGCGGTTATGTGATGCTCATGTGCATGCAGGACCTGGACAAGGCTTACGAGCGGTTACCCGAGAAGTGGGCCTCTTCACCGCTGTACCACGTTTCCAAGGACGCCGCGCTGGCCCTCAAGGCCCGCATCGCCCTGTTTGAGGGAACGTTCCGCAAGTACCACGCCGGCACGCCCTTCGTCCCGCAGGACGAGCAGACCTTCGGCGACGTGACCATCTCCTCCGAGTATTTCCTCCGTCAGGCCGTCGATGCCGCCGGAAAACTCCTGGGCAAGCGTTCCCTGTACAAGGGAAATACGCTGGGCCTGGCCAGAAAGGCGGTTGACGCCAGCTACCGGGAATACTTCCTCCTGGAAGATGCGGAACCGGATGAAACCATCCTTTCGCGCCGTTACAGCGTGGACGTCCTGGTCCGTCACGGTATCCAGTTCGACTTCAAGTCCAAGCGCATGAGCGCCACTACCCGCCTGGTAAACCATTACCTGCAGAGCGACGGTACGCCGATTCAGGAACGCGCCGGTTGGGAAACCCTTTCGTACAAGGACGCTTTCACCGACCGCGACCCGCGTATGGCCCAGACCCTGCACGGTCCTTCCTACAAGGCGATTGACGGAACAGAACATGAAGAACTGGCCTTCGACCGCACCTTCAACGGCTACCGCGTCATCAAATACATTTCCGACTCTTCGCACGAGACGGCTACCACGTCCACGACGGATTTCCCGATGTTCCGCTATGCCGAGGTGCTGCTTAACTACGCCGAGGCCAAAGCCGAACTGGGCGAACTGACCGATTCCGACGTGGCTGCCACCATCGACGTCATCCGCGCCCGCGTGGGCATGCCTGCCATGGGTACGGTTCCCACCACCCCGGACCCGCTGATGGAGCAGTACTATCCCAATGCCAGGGGAACCCAGAAAGCCGCCATCCTGGAAGTGCGCCGTGAACGCACCGTGGAACTCATCGCCGAAGGTTTCCGTCAGTGGGACCTGCTGCGCTGGGGTGAAGGCAAATGGCTCACGCCCAAGAGCGTAGGTGGTTTCGGCGGTTGCTATTTCCCCGGCCTTGGCGAGTATGACATGGACGGTGACGGCACGATGGACCTCCTCCTGTATCAGGGTGAGAAACCGGCTACTTCCGTGAAGGCTGTCAACCATATCGAAATCGGCAGTACCACAACGCTCTCCGAGGGCGACCACGGCTTCCTTACGTTCTATGCCAGCGAAGATTATGTCTGGGACGAAGGCCGTGATTATCTGTGGCCTATTCCGGTGAACGAACGTTCCGTGACCGGCGGCGCTCTGACGCAGAATCCGGGATGGGACGACGGTTATGATACGACCACCAATGAATAAGTACTTGGCACATAGTGTTGTTATTTGGTTTTCGGCCATCTTCCTCGCCGCTTGCGGCGGGGGAGAGAAGCCGGTGCCTGAGGCAACGTTTACCGTGACGCCAACTTCCGCGGAGGTGATTGCCCTGGGAGAAAACAAAACTTTTACCGTACTGTCTTCAAGTGACTGGTATGCCAGAAGTTCGGTAGCCTGGATCAAGATGACTTCCGCTTCCGGCAAGGGCTCTGCCACCCAGAGCGCCACCCTTACCGTTTCGGTGGAGGAAAACAAGGAGACTTCCGAGCGTACGGGAGTGGTCACCGTTTCCTCCCTGGATGGCAAGAAGGCCGACATCACCCTGAAGCAGGCCGCCGGCGGCGGTGCCGTAAAACGCGGAATCGGCTCGGCGGAGGACCTGCTGGGCTTCGCCCGGGCCGTGAATGGTGAGGCCGGCTACTCCATCAACCAGTATCTGGTGGACGGAGAAGTCAAGTTCACCGCCGACATCGACGCCTCTTCCATCAAGGAATGGGTGCCCATCGGCACGGCTTCCGCTCCGTTGACGTACAATGTGGACGGTTCCCGTTGCACCATCAGGAACATTGCCTGGACGGTGGATTTGGACAAGTACCCGGACGCCGGTCTCTTCGGCTGCGTGAACGGGGCTACCATCCGCCGCCTCAATGTGGGCGAAAGCGGCAGCAAGGCTGTCTTCAAGGGCGCCCCTTCCGGCCAAGTTTCTGTCGGTGGCATCGTGGGACGCGCCATGGGGGCCACGCTGGAAAGCGTTACCAACAACGTGTCCATTACCCTGGACGGCAGTTTCTCTTCCGGAAACAACGTGTTCGTGGGCGGCATTGCCGGCCGAACGGATGCCAACTGCTTCCTGGGCGGAGACACCAATGCCAAGGGCTGTGTCAACAACGGCGACATCAGCGTAGCCACCGCCTGCCGCGAAGGTGGATTTGTTGGGTACAATATGGGAACCGTGGCCCGTTGCGTGAACAACGGCGCCATCCTGGGTCCCTATTCGGCCGACAGGAAGCTGGGACCGGCCTGGGGTTGCTCTTTCAACCTGACCGCCGAGAACTTTTTCGGCAACAGCGGTTATGGATTTGTGGGCGACAAGGAGCATCCGGCCATGCTGGTGAACGCCGTGGCGGACCCGGTGAACAACTTCAATCTCTATGATGACGAGACGCTTCATCCGGGCAAGAACAACCAGGTGGACTGGACACTGGACGCCTACTACGACTGGACGGTGGAAGAAACCCGGGAACTGGCTCCCGGTGCGGTGTACACCAAGTACAGCTTCACCCATGTTCCGCGCACCATGCACGTGGTGGAAGTGGACCTGAAAAACGGCAACGTGGAGGTTGTGGGGGCGCTGGCCGGTGACATGATTCCCAATCCCAACGGGAACAATAACAACAACAACGGTTTCAAACTGCGGGAAAGACTTTCCGACGTGTGCAACCGTCGTCGTGCGGCCGGGGAGAAGATTCTGTATGGCGTCAACGCCTGCTTCTTCGACTCCAATCACGGCATTTCGCGCGGTTTCCATGTGGAAAACGGCGAGCCGGTGTATATCAACAATCCGGCGCTGGTGAAATCGGCCGTGAATCACGCATGGGGTTTTGCTTTTTATGCGGACGGTACGGCCGCCTGCGGCAAGAAGGTATTCACCGGGAAGGTGAAGACCGCTGCCAAGGAGTACAACTTCTACAGCGTGAACGACACCACTCTGCGCCATGCCAGTCCTTCGGTGTCTCCCATCAACCTTTACGACAGGCACTATGTGCAGACGCCCTATGCCAGCACGCCGTCGCTCACCAATCCGCTAGCGCCCAACGTACTGTATGTTGTCTGCGAGTACACGGGCTCCCCGATGAAGGTGAATGCCGGCTATGCCCAGGCCAAGGTGGTCTCCATCCACGACGGACGCCTGAAGAGCGTATCGCCGCCTTACATCACGCAGGCCGGCCGGGTGGGCATCGCCCTTTCCGGCACACCGGCAAAGGAGTGGGCCGACGCGGTGAAGGAGGGTGATACCATCGAACTGTCCTGCACCATTTCCATAAACGGCGACAGCTCCAAACCCATGCTCATGCTGGATTCCACCATGTACGAATTCATGGTGGACGGCGAGGACCGTACCCAGACCATTCCCTCCAGCGCTGCTCCGCTTACCAAATACGACCCCATGACCTTCCCTGTCGTGTCGGCCGACGGAAGCAAGCTCTGGTTGGTGGAAGTGGATGGCCGAAAAGGCTGGAACGGCATGGGCGTGAAGGCGTATGAGATGTTCCGCATCGGAAAGAAACTGGGCGGCGCAAATATCACCCGTCTGGACGGCGGCGGCAGTTCCACGGTATGGCTCTGGGACGGCTCCAAGGGCTCCGTGGTGAACCAGCCTTCGGACTCCAGGGGTGAGCGCAGTTGCCTCTCCTACATACTTATCAGAGAAAAATAGATGAATCGAAATATGAAAACCTTGCACAAATGCCTTGTCTTGCTCCTGGCCGGGGCCAGCGTGGCGCTTTCCTGCAATAAACAGGAACAAACAAAGACCTATACCATTTCCTCGGATATCTCCAATATCTCGGAAGTGGCGGCGAACAATCCGGGTACCCAGACGCTTGTGGTAACGACGGATGCACCTTACTGGATTGCCCAGACTCCGGACTGGATTACCATCGAGCCCAACATGGGTGTCGGCGGCGGTCGGTCCACCGTAGTTACGCTCACCATCCAGTCCAACTACAAAAATGAGAGTACGGATACCGCACCCCGTACCGGCGAAGTCAAGTTCTCCGGCGGCATGACCTCCCTGGTGATTCCGGTGAGTCAGCTGGGCCACGTGGGTTACATTGACCCGGACGCTTCCATCGGCGGTATTCCCGACGAGGACGAATTCATGGATTTCGTGGCGGCATACAACAACGGCGACCCTGTCCATCGCTGGTACAATGCGCAGCAGGAGATTGAGCTCCTCGCCGACCTGGACCTGAGCGAGTTCGACCTGAGCGAGTGGGTTCCCATCGGCAACGTGGAGAAGTCCGGAAACGTAAACAATGCCTCGGCTCCCGAAGGAAACTACTTCCGGGGCGTATTCAACGGCGGCGGTCATACCATCAAGGGCTTCAAGGTCTCCAAGACCGATATCGCCGACGGCGGAACATTCGGCTTCTTTGGGGCCATTTCCCGCTCAACCGTGAAGAACCTGACCCTGGAGGCCGATTTCACCGTTGGCGGCGAGGCTGTCGGCGACGCCGGTGTCCTTGCGGGTACGGTGTATGCTTCCACCATCGAGAATGTGAAGGTGAAGGCCACCATCAAGATCGAAGGAACCAAGACCGACAACAAACGTTTCGCCGTGGGCGGTATTGCCGGTTTCGTATATTGCTGCACCATTGAGGGCGAGGTCATGGAAAGCGCCATCAGAGACTGCGAAGTGGAGATTGCGGTAAGCGGTAACGGTGGTGAGAATACCAAGAACGGCGCCAGCGGTCCCATGTTCGGCGGTATCGCCGGCTTCTCGACCGGTGACAAGACCGCGGCCCGTACCACCATCGAGAACTGCGTGGTCCGCGGTACCATTAAAGCCGACCAGGGTCGATGCAGCGGCTTGCTCGCCACGGCCAATAACGCCACCATCATCAAGGACTGCACCAACTACGCCAGCCAGGAGAATAACTTCGTCAATGGCCGTGTGGGCAACCTGGTATCCTTGCTGAACCTGGATTGCAGCATGATTAACTGCATCAACTACGGCGATGTGACCACTACGGCCAACAATACCACGACGGCCGGCATGGTCGCCCTGCTGAACGACAACTCCTGCACCGTGGAAGGCGGCGGCAACTACGGCAACATCCGTACGGGCAACGAATCGACCAACGGCCGTGGCCTCCTGGTAGCCAACTTCTCCAAGTTTGCCTATTTCAAGGACGTGATTGTGAGCGGTACGCTGGGCATGGTCGGCGGCAGTGTGTTTGACATCAATGCCGGCAACTTCCTGGAGTACATCGGCGGCGGCAACTACGACCGGGCCGAAGGCCTCACCTATGTGGCCCCTGCACAATGAGGCGCCTTCTGACTCTGTTTACTTTCCTTCTTACCCTGTCCTCCTGTGTTTGGGGGCAGGGTAAGGACGTGAAAGTGCTGTACTGGAATATCCAGAACGGCATGTGGCATGACCAGGGCAACAACTATGAAAACTTTGTTGCCTTTGTGCAGGAACTGGACCCCGACATCTGCATATGGACCGAGGCTGAATCCCGCTACAAAACCGGGACGGCCGAGAAAATGCAGATGCCGGAGGAACAGTATCTTCCCTGGAACTGGGACCTGCTGGCCGCCCGCTACGGCCATCCTTACACGCTGGTGTGCGGCAAGCGCGACACTTTCCCCCAGGTAATCACGTCCAAGTACCCCCTGCGCATCGTCAAGCGCATTACCGGCAACGGAAGCGACATTATAGTGGCCCACGGTGCCGGCTGGGCGGTGGTGGAACTGCCCGGCGGAAAGGAACTGAACGTGGTAACCCTGCACACCTGGCCCCAGAAGTACGCCTATCTGGCACAGGACCAGAAGGCCGATGCCGCCGCGCATGGCGGAGACCGCTTCCGCGCCCGTGAAATGCAGTACATCTGCGAGGAGACCATCGGCACGGATTCCGCTGCCAAAGACCGCTTGTGGCTGATGGCAGGGGATTTCAACGCCCTCTCGTCCGTGGATAATTTCCATTACCGGATGAGCGCGGAGGATCCCGCTTTCCTGGTGCATGACTATGTACGGAACCATACGCCGTACATAGATGTCATCGAGAAGTTCTATCCCGGCGATTTCCAGAAGACTACCGTTTCGGGAAGACGAATTGACATGGTGTACGTGACACCGGCCCTTTTCCGGAAGGTGACCTCGGCGCGCGTTCTCCGTGAGGGATTTGCAGACTGCTACCGGGATCCCCGTGGAAAGGACATCCACAACTTCTGCCATCCCTCCGACCATTTTCCCGTTTTTGTCACCCTTAAACCCTGAGTCAAATGGCTGAATCTTTATCGAATCAAAAGGTGTTGAAAGCCTACAAACGTCAGCGGATGCAGACTTTTGTGGCCGCCACCCTGGGCTATGCGCTGTACTATGTGTGCCGCCTGTCCATGGGGGTGATGAAGCAGCCGCTCATAGACGCGGGCCTGCTCAGTGCCACCCAGCTGGGTGTGATTGGCGCCTGCCTGTATTGGACATACGCTGTAGGAAAACTGGTGAATGGTTTCCTGGCCGACAGTGCCAACATCAAGCGTTTCATGGCTATGGGCATCCTCATTTCCGTGGCCATGAACTTTGCCATGGGCGTGCTGGGCGTGAGCGCGCTGAACGGCGGTATCGCCAATTCCCTGCTCTTTCTGAGTTTCTGCGTCCTCTGGGCGCTGAACGGCTGGGCACAGTCCATGGGCGCTCCCGCCTGCATTGTCGCCCTGTCCCGGTGGATGCCGCTGAAGGTAAGGGGAACGTTCTACGGCATTTTCAGCGCCTCCCATAATATAGGCGAGGGGCTTTCCTTCATCTTCGTGGGCTCTATCGTGGCCGCCTTCGGTTGGAAGTGGGGCTTCTTTGGCGCTGCGCTGGGCGGCATTGTCGGCCTTGTTCTGGTACTGCTTTTCTTCCACGACTCCCCGGAGGCCAAGGGACTTCCCGCCATTGAGGTGCTCTCGGGCGAGATGACCCAGGAAGAATACGACAGGGAGAGCGGCAATATGCATTTGGCCGCGGCGGAGGAAAAGAAGAGAAAACGCCTGGAAACCAAGCAGATGCAGAAAATGGTGATCAAGAACCCCGGCGTTTGGATTCTGGCTGCCGCCAGTGCGTTCATGTATATGAGCCGATACGCTATAAACGAGTGGGGTACCATCTTTTTGCAGGAAGCCAAGGGATATAGCCTGGCCGAAGCGGCTACCGTTATCGGTATCAATCCCGTTTTCGGCATTATCGGCACGGTGGTGTCCGGCTGGCTGTCGGATGTCATCTTCAAGGGTGACCGCCGCTATCCGGCTTTTGTGGCCGGCGTCCTGGAGGCTGTGGCCCTGGCGCTGTTCCTGTACGGTGGACCGGCAAAGTGGGTGAACATCGTGGCTATGGTGCTGTTCGGCATTGCCATAGGCGTGCTCATCTCTTTCCTGGGCGGGCTTATGGCCATCGACCTTGTGCCGCGGAAAGCTTCCGGTGCCGCCCTGGGTATTGTGGGCATTGCGTCTTATGCTGCTGCCGGTCTGCAGAACATTGTAACCGGCCTGCTCATGGACAGCGGGGATGCAGGCACCCATGACTTCACCTATGTGAGTATTTTCTGGTTGGGTGCCGCCGTTATCTCTTTCCTGCTTCCGCTGCTGAACTGGAAGCGGAAAGTGCAGCAAATTTAGTTTCGGCCCTCATAACGCCATGTCACAGGTCGGCTGTCCGTGCTAACCTGTGACTTTTTTCGTACCTTTGCAGACTATGAGACAGTTTGGCTTCATCGTGCTTTTTCTTCTGACGCTCTCGTGTGCAAGTCCCGCAGGGCAGGGAGAAATGAACATGGAATATGCCCGCTGGTTCAGCCTGGAGCGTGGCAAGGTGCTCGTTCGTGCGCCGGGCGGCGCCGTGGACACCTTGCAAGGCCCTTTCCGCGCGCTGGTGTGCATGTCCAGTTCCTACGTAGGCTTTCTCCATGCCATCGGCGCGGATTCCACCGTTGTGGGCGTGTCCGGCATGGCTTTTCTGGGCGAACGCCCGCCCCGGGCCGTGGAGGTAGGGTACGATGCTGCGCTGGATTACGAGGCCATCGTCAGGGCCCGTCCGGACCTTTTCCTAACCTATAATGTAGGTGCGGTGGAGCCGCCGTATCTGGCCAAATTGCGGGAACTGGGCATTCGGACCGTGGTGCTGAGCGAACATCTGGAAAGCCATCCGCTCTCGCGGGCGGAGTACGTGAAGCTCTTTGGCGCATTAACGGGAAGGGCGGCCGTGGCCGATTCC
>DEKS01000010.1:29536-31040 GCA_002354005.1 Bacteroidales bacterium UBA2716 | reverse complement strand
ATTCCCTACGCAGACCAATGGTTCGTTCCCGGCGGCGACAATTACATGACGCGGCTCATCCGGGACGCCGGCGGTGAACTCCTGGGCGCCGTTCCGGGAAAGCAGGAATCGTCCATTATCAGTCTGGAAACGGCCTATCAATATGCGCAGGAGGCCGATGTGTGGCTCCATCCGGGCTGGTGCACCTCCAAGGAGCAGTTACGCAGCATCCATCCGCTGTTCGGCGACTTTCCCGTACTGGATAAATCTGTCTGGAACAATACGTTACAGCGCACGCCCGGCGGCGGAAATCGCTATTGGGAAGAGGGGCCGGTGCGGCCGGATCTCATCCTGGAAGACTTGGTTGCCATCTTCTCGGGAACTGCTGTAAAGTGTAATTATTACCTTCCGGTGGAATAACGTACGGAAAAGTTTGCTAATTTTGCAAGCATATTGCTTAAGCAACCAATGATCAACTTATAATTATGCGTAAAATTTATGTACTGATGGCAGTTGCCGCCATTGCTATGGTGGGCTGCAAAAACAACGGTGGCAAAAAGGCTGCTGCTCCCGCAGAAGCTGAGGAAGCTCCCGCTGCCGTGTCCGAAAGCATGAACAAGGCTATCGAGGCCATTGAGGCCGCCGAGGAAGTGGATGCCCGCGAGGCTATTGAAAAACTGGCCGCCGCCCAGAGCGAAGGTCTGGTGGAGTCTGTAGCGGAGATTCTTGAGAAGAACCCGGATGCCGTGATTCCGTTTGCCGCTGTAGAAAATAAGCCCGGCTTCAACGGTGGCGACGCCAACGACTTCTCCAAGTGGGTGAGTGAGAACATCCAGTACCCGCAGGATGCCATTGACAGCAAGATCGAGGGGAGAGTGATTCTTCAGTTCACCGTTTCCAAAGAAGGTGATGTGAAGGATGTTGAGGTGCTGCGCGGTGTGAACGAGCTTCTGGATGCAGAAGCCGTGCGCGTTGTTTCCGCTTCTCCCAAGTGGGAGGCCGGTTCCCAGAATGGCGTTCCGGTGGCTGTAAAATACACCTTCCCGGTTATCTTCCGCCTCAACTAAAACAACTTCCCGTTGTTGAATTTACTGGCCAGCCCCTGCAGTTCGTCTGCGGTGGCTGGTCTGTTTAATGCCTCTTTGCGTTCCTTCTGGAACTGGGCTTTGAGCCGGGCAAACTGGCGTTTGGTATCCAGGGTGAAGTCTCCGCCCTCTATCCAGGCAAAGTAGGAAGGTTCTGTATTCCACACTTCCCGGGCGGTTTTGCCCTTATGCTTGCCAAAGCTGATAACAGCTTCTGATTCATCGTTGTAAATAAGCCGGCCGGCAAAGTCCACGTTGCGGGTGCGCGGGCCAATCTTGGACAGGGCGTCTACGTCATTCTTGAGCACTTCCTGCTGGAATTCCGTGGGGGCCTGATAGCGGTCCAGCTGCCCCTTGAGGACTTCATAGGTGGCCAGGGTGTCGGCCTCTGCCGTGTGGGCGTTTTCAAAGTCCTTGCCGCCGCAGTAGAAGCGGTATGC
>DEKS01000010.1:25913-29480 GCA_002354005.1 Bacteroidales bacterium UBA2716 | reverse complement strand
GCATGCAGGTCCAGTTTGTCGATGCAGTCAATCATTTCCTGGGCCTTGTCATGGGCGGCCTCGTTGGAAAGGCGCGAGACGGAGTAGGCACGGGCACGCTCGATTTCCTCTGCCAGCATGGGAAGGTCGAACTTGGCGGAGTTGAACCCGGCCAGGTCGCTGTCCTGCAGCCAGGAGGCCACCTCCGGCAACACCTCAATGAACTTGGGACAGTTCACCAGGTCTTCGTCCTTCACCCCGTTTACTTCTGAGGCCTGCGGATTGATGGGAATCACACGGTGGTTCTCGTAATCCCAGGGCTTGATTTTCCAGGTTTTTATTTTTACTTCTCCGCCGGGCATCACCTTTACAAAGCTGAGCTCGATGATGCCGTCGGTGGGAATATTAAGGCCGGTGCTCTCTATGTCAAAGAATAGTAGAGGCCTATCTAATTTTAATTCCATAGGTTTTGAGCCCCGAAGGGGCGATAGTAAGTCCCTTCCCCGAGGGAAGGGATTTAGGGATGGGGTAACGTTAGTGAAACGGATCCAATAGCCGCCAGGCTATTGGATCATGATGGGCATTAAGATGCCGCACACCTTCTCGGTATCGGCCTCTTCCTCTGCGGGGAGGATGAGGGCGGCGCGGCGGGCGTCTGCAAACTTGATTACCAGCGTGTTGCAGCTCATGTTGGCCAGGATTTCCGTGAGGAAGGTGCTCTTGAAGCCAATGGTGAGGGCGTCTCCGGCGTAGTTGCAGCTGATTTTTTCATAGGCGGCGAGGGCGAATCCCAGGTCCTGGGCGCTGATTTCCAGCTGGCCTTCCTGCAGGGTGAACTTGATGTGGTTGGAGGCCTTGTTGGCGCACACGGCCACACGCTTTACCGTATTGAGCAGCAGCTGACGGTCTATTTGCAGGATGTTGGCGTTGTTGGCCGGAATGACATCCCGGTACTTGGGATATTTGCCCACGACCAGGCGGCACACCATGGTGGTGGCGCCAAAGGTGAACTGGGCGGTGGTGCTGTCAAAGGCAATCTCCACGTTCTCCACATCCTTGCCGATAATGGAACGCAGCACGCCGGCCGGTTTCTTGTGCAGGATGAAGGAAGCCTTTTCCGTGGCCTTTACGTCCTTGGTGGTGTAGCAGATGAGCTTGTGCGAATCTGAGGCTACGAGCGTGGTGCTGTCCAGGTCTATGTCGAAGAAAATACCGTTCATGGCCGGACGGATTTCGTCGTCTGCGGTGGCATAAATGGTACCCTGAATGCCGTCCGTGAGGCTTTCTGCCGGGAAGATGACCTTGAGGGCATCCTCTCCGGTGGTCTTGATTTCCGGATAGTCTGCGGCCGGGAAGTAGGGGAGCACGGAGTTACCGCTGGCCCAGCTGCACTCGAAGGCGCTGTCCGAGATGGTCTTGATGCCCACCGGCTGGTCCGGGAGTTCTTTCAGGAGGTCCGTCATGTGGCGGGCCGGAACGGCAATGGAGCCCTCCTCCTGGGGACCGTCTACCTCAATGGCGGTGCGCAGGGTGAGTTCGCTGTCCGATGCGGTGATTTCCAGCCGGCCATCCTTGAGGACAAACAGGAAGTTTTCCAGGATGGGAAGCGGAGACTTGGACGGAATGGCCTTGGATACATCCATCAGGGCCTTCAGGAGATTGGTGCTGGAAATGGTCAGATTCATATCGCGTACTTTTTAATCGTCATTATATCTTAGCTCACAAATATAATCAATTTCTCTCAAATGGCATAACTTTTGAGTAACTTGCCTGCGGAAAAAAAGTAAAACAATATAGACATGAAACCAATGACTACTGTACTACTATCCATTCTGGCAGGTGGCCTCACCGCATTCGGCGTAGTAAAGGCAACCGCTCCCCAGACCCCTTCCGAGCCTGTAACCGTCGTAAAGGACGCTTCCGGCAATTCCGTGGAATACCGCACTGTCAATTTGGCAGACTCCGATTATCCGGACTTCACCTACGCGGCGGAAAGCGCCGTGGAGGCCGTTGTATATGTAGAGGTGACGGTCCAGAGCCGCCAGCAATACCAGAGCATCGACCCGTTCTTTCGTTTCTTCTTTGGCGATGAATACGCCATGCCCCAGCAGCGCGAGCAAAAGGGCAGCGGCAGCGGGGTGATCATCCGCCCGGACGGCTATATCGTCACCAACAACCACGTGGTCAGCGGCGCCAGCAAAATCCAGGTGACGCTGAACAACAACCAGCAGTACGACGCCACCGTGGTGGGCACGGATCCCGCAACGGACGTGGCTATTATTAAGGTCGATGCCGCCGATCTTCCCACCATTCCGTTGGGCGACAGCGACGCCCTGCGTTTGGGAGAATGGGTGCTGGCCATCGGCTCCCCGCTGGGCGTCCAGCTCCGTTCCACCATCACCGCCGGCATTGTGAGCGCCAAGGGCCGCAGCATGCCGGACTATTCCGGTGAGTTCAAGATTGAGTCCTTCATCCAGACCGATGCCGCCGTGAACCCCGGTAACAGTGGCGGCGCCCTGGTGAACAAAAAAGGGGAGCTGGTGGGCATCAACACCGCTATCGTGAGCCAGACGGGTTCCTATACCGGCTACTCCTTCGCCGTTCCCGTGAATATCGTCAAGAGGGTGGCAGAGGACCTGATTGACTTTGGCTCCGTCAAGCGCGCCGTGCTGGGCATCAGCATGGGAACGGTGGACAAGAAGTTTGCCGACGAAATGAAACTTTCCGCCGTCACGGGCGTATATATTAACGAGGTTATGAAGGGAAGCGCCGCCGAGAAAGCCGGCCTGCAGAAGAACGACGTCATTGTAGCCATTGATGGCCAGAAGATTACGGACGCTTCTTCCGTTCAGGCGAAGGTGAGCAGCTACCACCCCGGAGACAAGGCCGTCATCACCTATATCCGGGACGGAAAGCAGCAGCAAGCCACCGTGGAATTCCAGGCTGCAGCCGTGCAGAACGGCGAGACAGACCTGGACGGTTCCATCGCTTTCTATGGCGCCCGTCTCAAAACTGCCAACCCTGAAACACTGAAAGCCCTGGGCTTGCGCTCGGGGGTGGAGATTGTTTCCCTGGGTAGCGGCAAAATGGCGGAGGCCGGTGCAGAAAAGGGCGGTATCATCGCCTATGTGAACGGATCGGCCGTTTCCAGCCCCGAAGATGTCGTAGCCAAGGCAAAGAAGGCATCGCGTGCGGTGTACATTGAAGGTGTGGACCAAAACGGCAGAGCGTTCTATTTTGGCTTCGGCAAGTAAGGAACTGCCGCAGCAAGCTAGTATTTCGGTCAGCTCCTTACGTGAGTTGACCGAAATTTTTTTGTATATAAATGAGACAACTTAAAATTACCAAGTCCATCACCAACCGCGAGAGCGCGTCGCTGGACAAGTACCTGCAGGAGATTGGTCGTGAAGAACTCGTCACCCCGGACGAAGAAGTGGAACTGGCCCAGCGCATTCGCAAAGGGGACCAGGAAGCCCTGGAAAAACTCACCCGCGCGAATCTCCGCTTTGTGGTTTCCGTAGCCAAGCAGTACCAGAATCAGGGCCTCAGCCTGCCGGACCTCATCAACGAAGGCAACCTGGGCCTCAT
>DEKS01000010.1:0-25802 GCA_002354005.1 Bacteroidales bacterium UBA2716 | reverse complement strand
GCAGAGCAAAGCCGTATCGTGCGCCTGCCCCTGAACCAGGTGGGCTCCCTGAATAAAATCAACAAGGCCCTGTCCAAGTTTGAGCAGGAGAACGAGCGCCAGCCCTCCAACGAGGAACTCTCGGAGATGATCGACGTTCCCAAGGACAAAATTTCCGATACCCTCCGCGTGGGCAGCCGCCACGTGAGCGTGGACGCCCCGTTCGTGGAAGGGGAAGACAACAGCCTGCTGGACGTACTTCCCAATGACGATTCTCCCAGCGCAGACCGCGGCCTGGTGAACGAGAGCCTGAACACGGAAATTGAGCGTGCCTTGAGCACCCTCACGGACCGTGAACGGGAAATCATCAAGAGTTTCTTTGGCATCGGCTGCCAGGAAATGACCCTGGAGGAAATTGGCGAGCGTTTTGGCCTCACCCGTGAGCGCGTGCGCCAAATCAAGGAAAAGGCCATTCGCCGTCTCAAGAGCCCGTCCCGCAGCAAACTCCTTAAATCGTACCTGGGATGACGCCGGAAGCCTTTATTCAGCAAAAGGCCGCAGCGGCCATTCAAGCTATTTATAACACTGAAGTGGCTCCTGGGTCACTTCAGGTTGCTGTTACCCGCAAGGAGTTCGAAGGAGACTATACCCTGGTCACCTTCCCGCTCCTGAAAATCACCCGTCAGGCGCCGGACGCCACCGGTAACGCCATCGGGCAGTGGCTAGTGGCCAATGTGCCGGAAATCGCCGCCTACAACAGCGTGAAGGGCTTCCTGAACCTGTCTTTCTCGCCGGTATACTGGAACGAGGCCCTGCAGGGCATTGCTGCCGATGACGCCTTCGGCCAGCTGCCTTCCACGGGTAAACGCATCATGGTGGAGTTCTCGTCGCCCAATACCAACAAGCCCCTGCACCTGGGACATATCCGCAACAACCTCCTGGGAGACAGCGTGTCCCGCATCCTGAAGGCCTGCGGCAACGAGGTTATCAAGAGCACCATCGTCAACGACCGCGGCGTGCACATCTGCAAGAGCATGTATGCCTGGGAAAAATGCTTCAACGGCGCCACGCCTGAGAGCACCGGCAAAAAGGGCGACCACCTGGTAGGAGACTGCTATGTGGCCTATGCCAAGATGGAAAAAGAACATCCGGAAGTGATTGACGATGTCCACAAAATGCTGGTGGACTGGGAAGCCGGAGACCCGCATGTGCGGGAACTCTGGGCCATGATGAACGGCTGGGTGTACAAAGGCTTTGACGAGACTTACGCGGCCCTGGGCATCAGCTTTGACCAGGTGGACCACGAGAGTGAGACCTACCTTCTGGGCAAGGAGCTGGTGCAGAAGGGTTTGCAGGAAGGCGTCTTTGTGAAGGATCCGGACGGCTCTGTCTGGTGCGACCTCACGGCCGACGGCCTGGACCGCAAGCTGGTGCTCCGCGGGGATGGCACATCCGTGTACATCACCCAGGACCTGGGAACGGCAGAGCGCCGTTTTGCCAATTTCAAGCTGGATTCCCACGTGTATGTGGTGGGCAACGAGCAAGACTACCATTTCCAGGTGCTCAAGCTCATTCTCAAAAAGCTGGGCTTTGCCTGGGCAGACCAGATTTACCACCTGTCCTACGGCATGGTGGAGCTCCCGGAAGGCAAGATGAAGTCCCGCGAGGGCACGGTAGTAGATGCCGACGACCTCATCCAGCAAATGTACGAGGAAGCCAAGAAGACCTCCGAGGAAAGCGGCAAGCTGGAAGGCATGCCGGAGGCGGAGAAAGAGGCCCTGTACCACATGATTGGCCTGGGCGCCCTGAAGTATTTCATCATCAAGGTGGATCCCAAGAAGACCATGCTCTTCAATCCCAAGGAGTCCATCGACTTCAACGGCAACACCGGTCCCTTCATCCAGTACACGCACGCCCGTATCCAGAGCATCCTGCGCAAGGCCACGGTCCCATACGGTCCGGCCGATACCCTGGGCGCACAGCCCTCGGCCAAGGAGGTCCGCCTGATTAAACTGCTGGGCCTGTACCCCGGAAAGGTTGCCGAGGCCGGCGCCGCGCTGAGCCCCGCCATCATCGCCAACTATGCGTACGACCTGGCCAAGGAGTTCAACCAGTACTATCACGACACCCCCATCCTCAAGGAAGAGAACGAGGCCGTGCTCAAGTTCCGCCTGGCCCTCATCGACACCCTGGCCCGCACCCTCCGTCACGCGATGGCCCTCCTGGGCATCTCCCTCCCGGAGAGAATGTAGCGCTGGTTACTAACTGCCTGATAATCATGTAATTATTTAAAATCCTCGGCGCAAAAAGAGCCGAGGATTTTCAGCAAGTGGCTGTGTATCAGGCGTTTATTAACCAGCGTTATTCAAACGAAGGAACCGTGAACAGGGCGGCATCGACAGGTTCCTCAACAATTTCCGTGATGGTGGCGGCTACGTCCGTGCCGCTCACGCTGGTAACGGTCTTCATGGGGATGCCCTGCCATACGGAGACGGTGAGGTGGGCCGTCTGCCCCATCTGGGACACTTCCATGGTGTATTTTACGCATTCCTTGCCTGCCACCGTTTCGTGGCCAATCTCCTTGATTTTATACTTGGCAATAACCTCGTCCGTCAAATCCAGGTAGTTGACGGACTCCTGGACCGGCATTTCCTGCACCTGTTTGGCCGCCGCGTTCACCATGTACGTTTTTCCGTCGCGGGAGATGGTAGTAAGCTCCATCCCAAAGGCGCTGGTAACGGATGCTTGAAGGTTGCCATAATCGTCAAAATAGTTCATTGACTCAACCTTCTGGCCCATCACCTCGGACACCAGGGTAAAACGGCCGGACTTGATTTCAAACTTCTTGGGCGCATTCTGGCCCAGCATCAGAGTTGTGGCTGCAAGCAGCGACAAGCAACATACAATAAAGCGTTTCATGTCTACAATTTTATAATTTGTCAAAAATAACGATAAATATTAAGAATTTCAAGTTTGAGATAATAAGTGTATTTGGCTTCAACCAATGAATATCGGGCTTTTGCCAATTCGATTGCAGAAGTATTCCATGCCAGAAAATCCACGGCGCCTAGCTCATATTTTCGTTCAATCTGTTTAAAGGCTTCCTCTGCATATTTAGCCTCATTCACAGAATGAGTGTATTGTTCCTTCGCCGAAAGGCAATCCAATTGTGCTTGAATAAGCTGTTTGCGAATCTTCCTTCTTGTTTCTATACTGTTTAATTCTGTTTCTTTGATGGCTATTTTAGCCCGTTTTATACCATTCCTCGTCGTAAGGCCGTTTAGAATCGGGATTGACAGGGAAAAGGATACGAAGGCCCGACTATTGTCCGCGTACTGTTGAAAAAACGGATAGGCTTCATATTTCAGCATGCCTTCTTCGGTCACTATCGCTTTTTGACGGGCATCCGAAAAACTTGTTCCCAGACCTGCCGATAACGAAAGTTTGGGACTGATGGCCGCTAGAGCAAGTTTACGATTGAGTTCCGCCAAGTCTTTTTGTACTTCAAGAGAGCGTATCTCAGGATGCCCCTCCAGTACAGCGTTTAAATCCCATTTCTGGTCATCAGACAAGGGGACGGAGGGCTCTGCCACCTCAAAATGCGTATAATCTTCCCATCCAATAAGATCGCATAGCGTAAGCCTCGCCATTTGATAGGCATGCTCAGCAGTAGATATGTCTTTATCGGCCGCAGACAGTTGTGTTTGCAATTGCAGTACATCTGTTTCAGGAACGTTTCCTGCCTTGTACAGATTCTGCTTTTTCTCCAATTGCGCTTTATTTACCGCCCTTGTTTCTTTAGCAATCAAGGTTTGCTCCCGTGCACATAAAACATCCATGTATGCACTTGTAATCTGGATCTGGAGGTTACGTTTAACGGATTCGTCTTTGAGCATAGCGGTTCTTAATGAGAGCTTCGCTTTTGAAAGAGTGAATATCTTTTTACCTCCCTCAAACAAGGTTATGTCACCTGAAACGGACGTGCTGCTATTCCCGGTATACTTTGTACTGACGAACTGATAGGTGGTCGGGTCAAGGACACGCCCTGTAGACATCGTATAGGATGACGAAGCCGATAACTTGGGAACGAAGGCCCATTTCCCCTCTTGGAGTGTCAGCTTTTCCCGTTCAATTGAATACGACTGTTTTTTTACTTCAGTACTATTCTCCATGGCGTAGTGCACACAGTCCTCCAGCGACCACGTCTGGCATAATGCGGAGAACGACAACAGACCCATCAGAGCACTGCTTATGATTCTTCTGAGCATATTATCCCGTCTTTAATGTGAATGATACGCGGTGCACGTCGGGCAACAGCCAACTCATGCGTAACAAGAATAAGGGTTGCCCCCATTCCTTGATTAATCTCACTTAGGATATCCATAACGGAGGCTGTGGATTTCGAGTCCAGTTGTCCGGTAGGTTCGTCGGCTAAAATAATCTCCGGCTCAGTGATAATTGCACGGGCAATCGCTACGCGTTGCTTTTGACCGCCTGATAACTCATTGGGATAATGCCGTCGCCAGTTTGCCAATCCAAAACGCTCCAGCATAACCATACCCTTTTCCCTTATCTCCCGCTCCGGCATGTTCCGGTAGGTCAGTGGTAGGATAACATTATCCAGCAAGTCCATCTGAGGAATCAAATTTGCCGATTGGAAGACAAAACCGAACTTCCGATTCCGAAGCATAGCCCGCTCATCGTCATTAAGCCCTTTTACAGACTTGCCATCGACAAGGTAGTCGCCGTCATCAAAACGGTCGAGCAAGCCAAGGATATTCAGCAAAGTGGATTTCCCGGAACCCGATGCTCCCATGATGGAAACCATCTCTCCTTGCTTAATAGTCATTCCAAGGCCCTTCAATACGGGAAGCGTCTCGTATTTAGTTACGTAGGATTTGTGTATGCCATGCAGCTCAATCATGATAATTTGAGATTATCAAATCATTTTCTGCCACGCCTTCTATTATTTGCACCCGCTTCCCATCCGACATCCCAAGCCGGACGATTCTATCAACAGCGGAATGTTTAAGGGAGTCTGTCACATAAACATAGCTTGTATCACCGTGGAAATATACGCACCTCTCCGGAACCAAGAGAGCCCCCTCTGCACGCCTTAAAAGCAATTCTCCTGTTGCAGAATAACCAGACCTGAGAATGTGGTCTTTACTATTATATGTAAATATTGCCTCGATGGGAAACTTGACCGCCCCCGACTGCATCTCCCCTTTGGCGGATATGGTCATAATCGTTGCATCTATTCGTAATGAGTCCAGTGCAGGAAGTGATAACTTGACCGGCATGCCAGTATATAAGCAGCCCATATTACGTTCCGGCACATTAGCTCGGAAGAGGTAAAAATCCGTTTCCGCCAGCACAGCAACCGTTGTACCGGGATTGTAGCCGCTTCGTTCCACGACGGAGGAGCCCACCTTTACAGGAATATCAATGACTACTCCAGAGGTGCTGGCGCGGACGATATTAGCGGTTGTGTTCTTCCCTTTTTGCCTTAGTGCAAGCTGACGTTCTGCAGACGTGTAGTTTTCCTGCGCTGTTAAGAGCTCCTGTTCAGCCGCCTCAAAATCAACCAGAGAAACCGCTTTCAGTTCATACAACTGCTTCTGACGCTCGTATTTTAGTTTAGCAGACTCTAATTTAATCTTAGCAAGGCTCAAACTGTTGGTCAGCTGCTCCACTTCTGAGGAGTTGGGGACCAAGCTGACAGAGGCGATAGGCTCACCTTCCTGGACATGGTCGCCGACGGAGACATGGATGGCTTCTACCACTCCGGAAATTTGCGGCTTAATCTCAATTTCTTTGCCCGGATAAACGAAGCCCGACAAATACAGTTTTTCCTCAATGGAGGAACGTTCCGGAGAGACTGTCGCATAGTATTTCTGCTCGGAATCCTTTACCAGGCTATAGGTAATGAATCCCACAACGCCTACAAATACCGTAATTACAATTATTTTGAATGCTTTCATATCATCCTCTGTTTTCATACCGGATGGCGTCCACCGGTTCAATTTGTGATGCTTTAAGCGCGGGGAAAAGCCCGGCAATCACGCCGCAAATACATAAAACAATCATCGAGGCCACTATGGTCATGCTGTCTATCTCAAGATGGCTAATAACGTCCGTATTAAACAGTGGTAGCAGGAGTTTGTCCGCTAACGTAACTACTCCTATGCCCAGAAGAGCGCCGGTAGTGCCCGCTACTGCTGTTATCAGGACGGATTCCGTCATCATCATGGAAATGATGGATGCGGATGTCGCGCCAACCGCTTTTCGAATGCCTATCTCATTGGTCCGTTCTTTGACGATGATGAGCATCACGTTAGTTACACCGACAATCCCGCTAAGCAGCAAGCAAATCCCGACAAGCCAAATAAGTATTTCAAGCCCGCTGAACAGTTTTTCAAAGGTGTTTGTCTGCGTCTCGATATTGGCTACATATACGGCATTGTCATCGTGTGGGTCAAAACCGTACATCCAGGCCAGATATCCTTTCAAATCCTTCTCTATCTCTGTTGTGGGAGCATCTGATGACAAAGACAAACAAAAAGAATTAATTACCCCTTCAGAATTGAAAGATGCATTATAACTTGGTGCAGGGATATATACCGAACTGCGGTCCTGGATGGAAAATAAATCCTCAGAGGAGAGAATACCGACGATTTCGTACAACTCGTTGCCAATAGTGACCTTCTTTCCCAAGCCGGAGGCTTTCCCAAACAGGGCATGTTCAACCTCCTCACCTATAACTGCAACGTCACGGCCAGTCATTTCATCCATGTGGTTCAATGCACGACCGGACTTTGTGTCGAGTATCTTAATCCGGAAATAATCAGAGCAGACACCCTTGACGGATGCGGTTGTTGCTTCGTCATCAGAGACAACAGGAACGGACGGCCTCGTCATCTCTGCGGAACAGGCTATGACAACACCGTAACGGGCTTTCAAACGCTCTATCAATTCCTTCCGGAATAGGATCTGGGTATTTTCACCCATCGCCCCGGTCGCAATGGATGTCCTACCGCCATATACAAAAAGGCTTTTCTGCGCATATCCGTGGAATAGATCCATCACCCCGCTCTTAAAGCCGTTCCCTATACCCAAAAAGAACACCAACAGGAAGATTCCCCATGCTATTCCAAATCCAGCCAGAACGGAGCGAATCTTGTTCTGGCGGATGGACTGGAAGGCACTGTGAAGGTTTCTGGACATGAGTTACATTTGAAGGTCTTGCCAATACTCGCTATAGAAATTACTCGATTGCATCAGTTCTTCATGCGTCCCTTGGGCACTGACCTTGCCGTCCTCCATTACGACAATCTTGTCGCTGAGCAAACGCGCGGTCTCTAAACGATGTGTAACAAAGATGACAATATGATCTTTTCGGAGGTCTTCCAGCAACTTGCATATATGCTTTTCCGTCCGCCGGTCCATGGCGGCCGTCATCTCATCCAGGATGAGTATTTTGGACGGACGGTATAATGCGCGGGCAAAGGAAACAAGCTGCGCCTGTCCACCGGAAAGATTGATGCCTTCCTCTCCGACTAAAGTCCCAAGGCCGTTTGGCAGCTCGGAAAGGAACATGTCAAAACCATACCGCTGGCAGAAAGCTACCACTTCATTCAAGTCTTTGGGAATATTCCCGAAGCAGATATTCTCCAGTACCGTACCATTATAAAGGTATGTCTGCTGGGGGACGAAAGATACCATGCCGCGCCATTGCGAGAGCGGAATCTCTGCGGCCGGTTGTCCGTCCAGGAGAATCTCGCCTTCTTCGGGAGTATAAAACCGCTCCAAAACCTGACAAAGGGTACTTTTGCCACAACCGCTTTCGCCAACGATACAGGTAATGGTTCCTGACTCAAATAGTATGGACACATCTGAAAACAGACGTTTTCTTCCCACGAACCTGAATGCCAGGCTTTTCACCTCCAGACAAGCGGCCGGGATTGCCTCGGAATGATTTCCGTTGCTATCCTCCTCTTGCGCGTCAACAATCTCAAACATACGGTCAAATGCCACCTTTGCCTCATTAATGGGAATCATGACAAGGGCAAGGCTGGCTACGGCCGGAAAAAGGGAGCCGGTGATGCCGATGACGGCCATTAGCTCGCCCGTCGTCATCGTCTCGGCAAAGACAAAAACAGAGCAAAGTGCAATAAGTCCTATCTGGATGATGGTACTGCCAATACCCGCCCACACGCCAAGACCTATCTGCGTCTGTCCGAGTGAGAACACCTTTCCTTGGAAAGACGAATACAAGAACTCATTTATCTTAAGAAAACTGTCCTGTTGTGAAAAGCTCTTGATATCGGCAATGCCGCTGATGGTATTGATGAAGCCGCTTTCGCTCATCGCATAGGAACTCATTACCTCCCGCTGTTGGGAGATAATCTTTCGGTTGCTCCGGGAAACAATCCAATAGAAAACTGGCATACAGAGCAGTGAAATCAGAGCGACTTGCCATGAATAGACAAATAAGAATGCCAGGGATACGAAGAGCACCAGAACGTTGATGATAGTATCCCCCACGATGGTCCCGATAACTGACTGGATACGGCGCGTATCATTAAGCCTTGCGACCATATCACCTGTCTTGCGCGTATCGAAAAACGCCTTGGGCAACCGCAGCAGTTTTCCGAAAAAGAAGCGGATAATCCGGTTATTGAAGTTCCGGCTCTGGGTAATAAGCAGTTTGCTCCGGAGCGCGGAGATGACCACCTTTGCCAGTAACAGCATCAGCACCAGAATAATTCCGGCAACCAGCTTCGTGGTGTCGCGGGAAGGCAGGACATCATCGACCAGCCTCTGCGAGAACACGGCCATGACCATTCCCAGAACGGCAATGACAAGGCCGATGGCGACGCTTGCGCCAAGAAGCCCGTAATCTTCCCTAAGCAGCTCCTGAATCCATGATTTCTTCTTCCCGGTTACAGCTTCTTTCTTCACAAAGTCCGCATTGGGCTCAAGCAGAAGGCATTTCCTTGTCCAGATATCGGATAGTTCCTGCTCCGTCATTTCAACTACGCCCTTCCCTGGATCACTGATAATGAACCTGGCGTTTTCATAGCCGTAGCATACGACAAAATGCGATAATACTTTGTCTATTACGACCGCCAGGATACAGGGCTTCCCGTGCTCAATGAGGTCTGGGATTCCGTTGGCCTCAGCACCCTGCGCGTCAAACCCCATGGCTCCTGCTGCTTGATAAAGGCCTAACAGTGTTGTGCCGCTATTGGTGGTTCCGCTGATTTCGCGGAGGTGCAAGATAGAAGACTCGCCGCCATAATAACGAATCAGCGAAAGAAGGCAAGCCGCTCCGCAGTCTGTCATATCGTGCTGGCGCACGAAACTGTTCTCTATTTGTTTCCGGTTCATTATTGCAATTCCTGGACAATGGTTTTGATGGAAATAGCTCCCATGTGGCGTTTCATCAAATCCCCATTCTCATTGTAAATAAAAAGTGCAGGCGGGCCTTTTACACCAAACTGACGGTGAATATCCGGCCAGTCTTCACGAAGTACATGAGCATCGGGGATGGTCTGTATGGGATACTCCATCAGAAACTCTTCGACCTCCTCTGCAGGGGCAATAGTGAGAAACATCCACTGGACATTCCTACATTCCGGATGTCTGGTTAGAACGCCCTCAAGCTCCTTTCTGCAGTACTCACATTCGGGATGAAAAAAGAATAGGGCCGCGCGTTTGGTGGTGTCCAGGCACTCATAAACATCCAATGTGTCACCGTATAGGGTAAGCGCCTTCAGTTTAGGGAGTTGCTTTATACCTGCATATTTTGCATTGTGCCTTGACAAGGCAAAACAGAGCAAAACTCCCATAACCGCTGCCAGCAAGCAGAGGACAATCCGTGCAATATTTCGTTGTTTCATCCTACGTCAGATACAGCATCAGGAACATTAGGAAAGCAATATAAAACAGATACCCGACACCATAGGTGGACATCACGAACTTGAAAGACTTGCCGAACCTTGTCCCGCACAAGCCTCCAACCAGCAGAGCCATTACCACCCAATACAGGACCTCAAAAACGTTTATGGCTGCCAATGGCATCCTAACCCAGGGTTCAATCTTTTCTCCCCCAAGGAATAGAAGCGACGTATATGTGGTCAATTCCATCGCCTTGTTCGCCCCAAATCCTATGTTTACGGCGCAAAGGATAACACTGTAGGCCAGCATGACAGATTGTGCGACCATGGCCACACCCCACCAGTCCTTGAACTTCTTCCCATTCATCTCGGCATAGAAAAAGCTCCCGATGAAAAGACACAAAGTAACAAGGGATAAACTTAGCAGCAACAGGAGCGGAACCAGAAGGAATGAAATCCAGCGCATCCTCTGGTATCGTTCCAGCATCTGAGCCCGGGCGTCCTCCCCAATGATATCGAGGTTTTGTAACTCCGGCAGCAGAACCAATTCCTGCTGCAGAAACGTAATGATTAGCATCACGCTTACATACAGCAGGAAAAGAGCTTTTACATTGCTGTTCAAGGAGAAATACTTCCTCATTAGTTATAGTTAATAAATATCGCCATCAATTCAACTAAAACGAACCCACTCATTATATATATAAGAACCTTGCGCTTTCTTTTGCTTAAATCCGTCTCGTCTGTTTGCTGCACACTTGTGAATTTTTGATAACATCCAATTGAAAAAAGAATGCAACCAGCCCCCATACAGATTCTCGCCAACAGATCGGTCTCAAAAAAGCAATAAGTGATAGTTATACAAATCATTGCGATACCGAGTCCAATATAGATTCTTTTGGATGGCATATTCATAAAACTTTAAGTCAGTCAGCAGCGTTAATACAAGTAATCGCCATCGCCACATTATCACAAATAAAGGCCGCAAGGAATGTTCCTGCCGATCCACCAGTCCAACCTACTGCAACAATACCGATTACCACGCCCAAAGCGGCTGCACCACATGCAATGGCACCACTAGCAGTATTTCCGCCATTCCATTGCATTTTGTCTATTGAGAGAGTGTTCATGTTATTTCTTTTTTGAGTTAAATATAAGTAAGAGAATGGAAACAATAAATAATGCTATTGGAGAGTATAGCTTACTCCAAAAAGAATCGCCAGGCTCGTAATGAAGTAATGCAATTATTAAGAGAAATGCACTAATAATAACGATAACGAGAGATATCCAGAATAATCGTCGAAATTTATGATCGCCCATGGCATTGTCACAAGCAATTAACGAAAACGTCAGCCCCGCTTTTCCCTGTGTTAAATAGAGCGAAAGCGAGTATTCCTCCAGCGACCCAACCAATAGGCCCCGTACCAATTGACACCAGTGTTGCAACTAAAGAGCCAGTAGAAGCCCCCATTAGTAACAAAGAGTCACCACACGGAGATATAATGTCCTTACCCCCGTTGATAATCACTTCATCATTCATCGTAATTTGTCTCATCTTTTTAGTAATATATAACCATCCTACTCTATTACAGGCTTTTCGGATCCGCCTAACATATAAGTTAACGATACTTCGTTACAGCAATAATTCCGCAGAATACTGTTGTCCACCACCTCTTTCTACAGTAATGGTATAGAGCCCGCTCTCTGCGCCCAAGGGAATTGCAAACCCAGAATCGGTCGGGATAGTTTCTGACAAGAATTCTCCTGTCCAAGTGTTTTCTATTGTGAGAGTAACATCCCCCATGTCATAAGCGAAAGACAAGTAAAGTGTATTCATGAGTGACACATAGTATCCCTGAACAGGAACCATAGCAGGTGCGCGATAGATTGGGGTGTCCACCTGAGCTTTTTCGCCCCGGAAATCCACCGTCTGGTCTGTTCCATTCAGCGCTTTGACTGATATAATCATGCAACAGGCCATAAAAAGAGTTGTAATGATGCGTTTCATTTACTTTGCTTTTAAAAATTCTTTGCAAAGCTATGGTGTTTTCTTCAGATTATCATCAGAATGGCACTCATTATTTCTTACACAGACGATTCGTTAAGCAGCTAGTAATCAGGCATATACACAATCAATTTCGGGCGTGTAAGAAATAAATCTTACACGCCCGAAATCCAGGCTCATCCAAAATAGAACTAATCACTTGTATATCAATACATTATACCCCCCCCCGACAAAGGGAACATAGCAGCAGGTATTTGTAAGAATAATCAGCAACAAGTATCGAAACGTTGTCCTATCGCAAATCGATAACGAAATGCTGGAATTCAACAATTAGAGCATCCTCAGGTATTCATCTTTATATGGAGAATCTAGCCCTCGAATCCTTTCCTTAAGACGAGATTTCTTCGTATACACGTTTGAGATAGACAGGTTGAGGATAGAGCCTATCATTTCTGGATCAAAACCGACAATGCAATAGCAAATGAACCGGCTCTCTTTCTTGTCAACATCTCCAAGATCGGCCTTGAGATGCTTTACAATATTATTCAGATCCTTATTGATTTGGTTCTCAAATCTAGCATGCAGTTTATCGTCGTCACTGATGTATGCAATAAGATTCTCAACTCTTCTGACAATGTAATCCTTTTTATCTGTACGGCTACTAGAATCCATGTATGCATTACACAACTCGCCAATCGCCGAAAACTTGTCTTTATAGGTTGAGACATATGATTTTCTTAAGTCCTCCAAGGTGGTTTGGAGATCCTCATTCGTTTGTGTCAAAAGCTTATTTGCCTCTTCGCCAATTGTAAGAAGCCGTTCCATTTCCTTTTCGCGCTTATCTTTTTTTTGTTTGAAGTAGCCAAGAGACAGCAGGAACAATAGGCAGAACCCCAGTATGACGAGCGACAACTGTAATCTAAGGATGTGCGCCTCTCTTTTAGAATTGAGCGCCTCGGACGAATAATAGCTTTGTAAGGCTTGGCCAATAGGATCGGATAAGAGATTGTCAACCAGCCGCGAATCATATGCTTTTGCATCAATGAGATAACTAAGCGCCTTTTCATAATTACCACGATGCTGTTCAATTCTGTAAAGCCAATTGAGGATGGTGTTTTTCCGAGGTTCATCCAGTCTTTTTAACTGGTTCTCAATCTGGGTACAAGTGGACTCGTCTCCTATCAGTGCGGCCGCATAAGCCCAAGCGCCATAGTCCTTCAATGATAAAGGATGCTTGTAAGAGACGGAAAGTTGCTTGAGGAATCCTATCGCCTTTTCTGGGTCCGGACTAGGGCGAACCACAAGCATGCGGGCGTAGTTGGACAGAAAAACAGACATGGCAACGGTGTCTTCCCTCGCACGCTCTATCCCTAATGAAAAAAGGGAATCGGCCTTGTCCCATTCTTGCCTATTATATAGCAAAATACCTAGTCGGCCCGCCGACAAATTACCATGTTTCACATCGCCGGCCACCTCAAAGGCTTCGACTCCTTTCCTTACATATTCCTCTTCCTTATCTATATTCTGGCTCCTATTATAAATATCAGCGAAGGCCATATAAAGAAGACCTTTAGCTTTTCCGTCCGAAATATCATCTGTTAAGGCTTCTGCCTTTGAGTAAGAAATTGCTGCCGCGTTGTCATTGTTGGCATTATACTGAAACCTCCCTAAATAGTAGTATGCTTTGAACCTTTCCTCCTCTGAACCATGCTTTTGGTAATAATTCACAGCAGGCAATACCACGTTGACATTCGTTGTATCTATATAGTTCTTATCCAGCGCCATAGCGTGAAGGAGAGAATACCTTGCCTTAATAGCATTGGATTTTAACGATAGTGTATCAATGGATTTGATAATTGCCAACGCGCTATCGGGGCGCTCGTTTATGACCGACTCAACGACATCTAGGCGCTGAGCGTATTTATTCTCTCCACAAGAAAAAAAGCATGCCGCCACGAGGAAGAGGACTAAACCTTTAATCTTCATAATTGTTTGCCCCATTATTCTCTTATTGTTCGTGGATGATAGTAATTGACTATTTGAATAAATCCTCCATAGTCACTTCTGACTGCACAATACCACTATGCAGATTCTTTGAAACGCCATATGTGGTAATGAACGTGTGATGAAGCGCTTTCTTTGTCTTGGTAACCTGCCGGAAAAGCGTGGCACGCGAGGCTAGCCTCTTCTCGTATTCGGCATCAATGACGAATTTGTCGGAGACATACTTAATCTCACAAATACTGATGACTTCATCTGCACGGTCAATCAATAAATCTATCTGGCCACCCTTCCACGAAGTCCCGTTTTTATCAGTGAACGGCCGACAGCTCCATGAATGGATATTGCTGATAATCCCCCCGATGCTTAGTGCCTGTTTAATCTGGCTGGTATGATGCAGGCAGACTTGTTCAAAAGCATAGCCGCTCCACGCGGTCATGGGCCCCTTACCGGTAAGTTTACTCCAGAGATGCTCGTCCTGCCCGCTATTATCTTCTACGAACTTCATATGGAAGAGAGAGAATAAATCCGTCAGCTGATACAGGGCATCCCGTTCTGTCTTTCCAATGGCAGTGTATTTACGAATAAAGTCACATTTCACCAAATTATCAAGCACTTCGGATAAGTCTCCTCCATCAGGCAATCGCATAGCTTCCATCAGTTCAAGTCTCGTCATCCCCTTCAGCTTGGACGACAGCACCTCCACAACGCTCTTGTACAGCCGTGAATTCTTGAACAGTGATCGGAACAAGAAATCAAATTCCGCTCTAAGAGGTGCCCCTTGCTTGAAAAACAAATCATCAATGTTCACATTAAGCGGGATATCTTTTACCAGCATGTCCAGATAATACGGAATTCCCCCGAAAACCATATACGCCTGCAGGATCTGGTGACGTGTCATTTCAATACCCTTAATCTCCTTCAAAAACTTTTCAGTTTCACATAGGCTGAAAGGAGCAAGCCAAACAGGCCTGCAGACCCTCCCGTAAATACCGCCCTTGTCACCAATGAATTTCGAAAGCATCCACGTGGTCGCAGATCCGCACACAAAAAGCTTCAAGTTTTGCTTGGTGGATGCCCAATCGTTCCAAAACTGTCCAAAAGCCGCGAGGAAGTTACTCTTGGGAGTATCCATCCAGGGGATTTCATCCAGAAAAACCACTATCCTCTCCTTAGAGAGTGTATCCAAGAAATCGCGGAGGGCATCAAACGCTTCAAACCAGTCTTTGAATCTCTTCATCCTCCTACCGGAATAACGTTCGAGCGTTTTTTTGAATTGGCTCAATTGAACAGCACGCTGTACATCATAGAGGCCTGTATAAAAGAAATCAAACTCATTGTCAAAAATACTTTTGACCAAATAAGTCTTCCCGACACGACGACGCCCGTAAACGGCTATTAATTCCGCCTTGTCACTCTCAAGATAGTTGCGTATGATGGCCCGCTCGTATTCTCGGCCTATGATTTTCAGTTTTGTCACTGTCTGTAGTATTTGACCTGCGCAAATATAACGTTTTGTTTTTGATAATTCAAGGATAAATTCTCCGTAACATGTAATAATCGCATGGTTAAGGATGAAATATCTTTCATTTTTTCTCCGTATCCATTCGGTAATGATGAGTTAAGGAGCGCCAATCTGGCTATAACAAGAAAAAGTTTGACCTTTTTGTACTTTATCTCGATTATTATTTGAGAAAAAGCGCAGGCGGGCCTTTTACACCAAACTGACGGTGAATATCCGGCCAGCCTTCACGAAGTACATGAGCATCGGGATGGTCTGTATGACAGCCTTTGGCAAGAGAAGCCCATGTAGGTGGCCATCATTCTGTTGCGCTTAGAACCATGCCGAGAATAATAGTTGTATGCAAATCTGGCAATGGAGTCATTGACCGTGCGGGTGCTGTCAATATCCATTTCTACGCATTCCCAGAGCGCTTTTTGCGGCGCCCTGGCACACGAAACCATTAAAACAAATGCTATACAACAAATTACCCGGTTCATATATGACATGGCAGTTTTAGAAGCCGTTTTACAAATTTACAAAAAAATCGAGACCTCAATAGCGACTTGCAGGTATGACTACTCGTTTTCTTGTTGCAAGTAGGCTTGTCACTAACTGCCTGATAATCATGTAATTATTTAAAATCCTCGGCTCTTTTGCGCCGAGGATTATTAGCAAATTCCTGATAGCCAGCATGTTATCGGCCAGGAGGCTTGCCAAGCACTTGCCAGTTGCTCTGCAAAAACGGGCCCTCCCTTTTTGCCGCGATTGCAAAAAATCGGCACCACAGAGCACTTTCCCTGCCAACGCGGCAACGATTCCCGGCAAAAAGGGCGTTTCCCTTGCCGTGCTGGCTCAAAGCACGCTGCTCCCGTCCAGAGTGCCGTCTGTGTATCGTCCTGGTTTGGGATCGAGTCCTTATTGAAACAGCGTCAGGACACGCTTGATAATGTCCCCCAGCTGGGGGCTCACTTCCAACGGGAAGCCGAAGGCGGCCACGCGGTAGCGGCCGTTGTCCATGTAGGTGGCGGCGGGGATGTCCGTACCTTTGTAGCGCAGGAGTGTCCGGGTTTTGGCCGATGCCGGAGCAATGCCGTCGGGATTCTCCACGCGGTACACGAGGGGCGACCAGTCGCGGTTGTAGGTGGCGGCGGGGAAGCTGCTGCCCGGGGCCGGCAGCGCCTGGCCGGAGTAGTCCCCGTAGTTGGTGACCCACTGGTAGCCCAGCACGGTTTTCACAAAAGAGCGTGTTTCGTCCGAGGCCTTGGGCACGCCCTGATACACGGCATCCCAGGCATCGGTGGCAATGTAGGCCCCGGAAATGAGGATGTTACCGCCTGCGGTAGTATACGTTTTCAGTGCCTCCTGCAGGGCTTCCGGGAACACGGTATAGCGGTCCGGAACGGCTCCGCTGCCCACGCGGGTGGTGAGCTGCTTGCCACAGATAAGGTCCACGGCAAAGGCGTTGGTTTCCCCGGTAAAGGCTTCTGCGCTGCTGGAGTCAAAGCTGTATCCGGCCGCGAGGACGGCCCGGCCGTGCTGTGCCACAAAGTCAAAGCTGTTGCCGGCTATCAGCGTTCCGCCATGGTCCGTAAAGGAACCGCCGAAGCCCGGGTTGTCATCGTCCGTCCACTCGCGGGAACGGTCAAACTGGTTCACTTCTCCGGCAAAGAGAATATCCTGTCCCCACGGCACGCCACCATCCAGACGGGTATGGAAGCCGGCATAGGCGGGCGAATCAAAACTGGCGGGCGCAGATACGCGGGTAAAGTTATTGACAATGTGGACCTTACGGGTTTCCACAGGCGTTTTCCCCACTGCCAGAATCTCCGAGGGGAAACTCTCGCCGCCCTCGTTGCAGGCGGTAATCTTGTAGCTGTACACGTGCCCGGCCTGGAGCGTCAGGGTACAGGTGGTATCCTTAATCTGGAGGCCCTGGTCGAAGGCACCGTCGTCCCGGCGGGTATAGACTTTATAGTATTTGGGTGTGGCGGTGGGCTCCAGGGTGTCTGCCGTGGGGCTCCAGGTGAGCACCGTGCGGCCTTTTTCCAGGTGTGCGCTGAAGCCATGCACCGGAAGCGGCTGCACGGCGTACGCGCAGTTGTAGCGGGCACTCAGGTACTTGAGGATGCCTTTGTACACGCTGCGGGCGACCGTAAAGCGAAAGGAAGGGTCCAGGCCGTAGCGCATATCGGCAAAATTCTGGTGCGACAGGAGCTCCAGGATCATGGAGGGCACCTGCGGGACGCGGCACTCGCTGTAGGAGCGGTCGCGGATGTCCCGGCGGCTCCAGGCCGGTTCAAAGCCGGCGCGGATATCGTCCACCACCTGGCTCTGCACCCAGTCTGCCAGGAGGCGGCTGCTCAGGCGGCTTTCACCGGTGGGTAGTGCCTCGCTGTTCTCGCTGCGGAGCGTATAAATGGTGAGCGTGCCCACGATGGAGTCGTTGGGGGTGACACCGGCGTCCGAATGGCAGGCCAGCGCCAGGTCCAGCGGAACGCGACGGCCAGGGGCCTCCGGATTCACCCGGGAACCGCCGGAAAGCTCGTTCACCCACACGCCGCGGGCCGTGAGATCTTTCTTGTAATCGCCCTCCCATCGGTCCAGAAGGTCCATGTCCAGGCCGGCATACTGGAAGTTGTACACGGCGCCTTCCACGTAGGCGGGGAGACCGGAGAGCGTACCTTCGCGCTCCACCTTGCCCATGCCGCCGCCAAAGCGCACGGCGTCTGCACAGACCACACCGCCGGTGCTGCTGTGGCTGCTCAGGCTCACATAGCCTTCGGTGCCTTTGTCGAAGGGGAAGGTGCCCAGGTACACCCATGTGCTGCCACTCATCTGCTGATTCACGTGCAGGAGGGTGGAGCCGCCCAGGTGATGGACCGTATAGCGTGCGTCGTCGGTGCTGTTGAGCAAGGTGGTGTAGCTTACGTAGACGGCGTACTCGCCTTTTTCCGGAATGTCCGGGCGCCAGAGGGCCTTGGACTCGTGCTCTCCCGGACGGGTGGCGGCAATCATGCGGGCCGTGCCCATCTTGAAAGGATTGTCGGCGCCGGAGTAGCGCTCTTTGGCATCGGCAAAACCGGGGCCGACGGGCTCCCATTCACCCTCTTCTTCATATTGGCCCTGCAGACGCACTTTGGGGTCCCGGCGGGGCGTAAAGCCCGGGTCGTTGTCACAGACCACTTCCCAGCTCTGGGTATCGCGCTCGCGCGGGGTGAGCACCACCGCGCCAGAGTGCTCCAGCATGGGAATCAGGAAGGGGAGTACGTAGCTTTGCGTATAAAGGTCTTCCACGGTGGTGTGGGTGGCGCTCCGCTGCCATTCCCAGCGCTGTGTGCTTTCTTCCCAATAGCGTCCATGGCTTTGCCAGAGGGCGATGTGGCGGCCGCTCAGGCCCATCGGCCAATCCTCGTCCCCCTTGACTAACGGCGTGGTCTCCGAGCGCGGATCCTTCACGCGGAAGCTTGTGCTCACCGGCTGGCCGTCATGGGTGATGGCGGGGATGGGGAGCTCTGCGATATTCTGTTTTTTGGCATAGACACTGCCAACTTTATAGGAGCCCAGACCTTTGGCCCCCAGTTCGCCTATTTGCTCGCGGAACCAGGTAATGTCACCGGGCCGCCAAGGGTAGTTGGCCAGGTTTTGCGTATAGTAAAAGTCCACCGACTTCCCATGGACGCTCACCTTTTCCAGGCGGAACTTGTTCTCTACGCCTGTCCGCCGCTGCAGGCGCACCTGCAGGGAATCCGATACGCCTTTAAAGTCCCGCACATGGGGCGGATTCTGGGCGCCGGCAAGGATGCTTATGCAAAGAAGAAAAGGGACGATATAGTGTTTCATTAGCGTTTTTTCTGTTTCCGGATGTCCAGGAAGATGACCAGGAGGGTACTGAGCACCAGGGCTGTTCCGTCCGCCAGGAGATCCAGCGGGTCTCCGCTGCGGTAGTCCGTCAGGTGCGCCTGCCCCCATTCCGTCCCCCAGGCCAGCAGGAAGCCCACCAGCAGCGTGATGCCGGAAAACAGCAGGGTGCTGCGGACACTGTCCGTATAGCGGTCAAACGCCAGGAAAGCCAGGATGGGGAAGGGGAAGAACATGCAGAAATGCACCACTTTGTCGCTGGGAATACCCCACAGCGACCATTCGATAGCGGGCGTCTGCTCAAAGTGTGCAAAACACAGGAACAGCACCGCCGCTACATAGAGAAAGAAAATAACCTGAAGGGCAATCTTTTGCGAGCGGGTCATAGGGCCTGCATGTCGTTAAGTTTCTTGTAATAACCGCCTAGGGCGATGAGTTCCTCATGCCGGCCCCGTTCCACAATGCGGCCCTCGTGCATCACGACAATCTCGTCTGCGTGGCGGATGGTGGAGAGCCGGTGGGCGATGGCGATGGTGGTACGGGTGGTCATCAGACGGTCCAGGGCGTCCTGTACCAGGCGCTCGCTCTCCGTATCCAGGGATGCGGTGGCCTCGTCCAGAATGAGGATGGGCGGGTTTTTGAGGATGGCGCGGGCGATGGACAGGCGCTGGCGCTGACCGCCGGAGAGCTTGCTGCCGCGGTCTCCGATATTGCACTGGTAGCCGCCTTCCTTCTCCATGATGAACTCATGGGCATTGGCGATTTTGGCCGCCGCAACCACCTGTTCTTCCGTGGCACCTTCCACGCCAAAGGCAATGTTGTTGTAAATGGTGTCGTTAAAGAGGATGGGCTCCTGGTTCACATTACCCATGAGGGCACGGAGGTCCTTTACGGCCAGGTCCCGGATGTCTTTTCCGTCAAGGGTGATGCGGCCGCCGGTAACGTCCCAGAAACGGGGAATGAGGTCCACCAGGGTAGATTTTCCGGCACCGGATTCGCCCACGATGGCAATCATTTTCCCGCGTGGAATCTCCAGGCTCACATGGTCCAGGATTTGGCGTGAGCCGTCATAGCTGAAGGATACGTCCTCCAAGCGGATGCTCTTCCGGAAATCCTTCATTTCCAGCGGATTGGCGGGATCCTGAATGGGGTTCTCCGCCTCCAGGATTTTGTTGATGCGCTCCATGGAAGCCAGGCCCTTGCGCACGCTGTAGGTGGCGCGGGAGAGTTCCTTGATGGGCTCTATCACCGAGTACAGGATAATGAGGAAATAAATGAAGGTGGAGGCGTCGATGAACTTGCCGCTCCCGATGAGACTTTTTCCGCCGATAATCATGATGCCGCCCACGCAGAGCACAATCATGATCATGACGGTGCCCAGGAATTCGCTCACGGGGTGGGCAGTGGCCTGGCGGATGCTCACGCGGGCTACCTTCCGGCGCATACGGTCCGTGACGTCCTGGAAGCGGCGGCGCATGGTGCCTTCTGCATTGAACGCCTTGATAACCCGCAGGCCGCCCAGGGTTTCATCGACCTGGCTCATGGTGTCGCTCCACAGGGCCTGTGCCTCCAGCGAAGAACGCTTAAGCTGCTTGCCGATCACGCCCATAATCCACACGAAGGCCGGTGCAAAAATGATGGTGAAAATCATCATTTCCGGGCTGAGCCAGGCAAGGAAGCCAAAATAGATGAGGATGAGAATGGGGTCCTTGATGAGCATGGACAGGGAGGCCACAATGGAGTTTTCCACTTCCGAGACATCCCCGGTAATGCGGGCAATGATGTCCCCTTTGCGCTCCTCCGTAAAAAAGCCGATGGGAAGGCCCAGGACCTTGTTGTAAATGCGGCAGCGGATTTCCTTGACGATCCCCGTAGAGATGGGAATCATGATGGCGTTGGAACCAAAATAGCAGCTGGTTTTGAGTGCCGTGAAAAGAATCATGATGCCCGCCAGCAGGAACAGGGCGTTGGCCGCGCCATGGGTGGTGGCGAAGGCCGACACATAATAATACAGGTTGTTCACCGCCTTTTCCTTGAAGTCCATCTGGGCGTCCCACGGAACAAACTGATACACAGACTCGTTTACCTTGAACAGGATATCCAGAAGAGGAACTACAACCGCGAAGGAGAAGATATTGAAGATGGCGCTGAGCATGTTCAGCACCACTGACCCAACCAAATGACCTTTATAGGGAGAGGCGTATTGCCTCATCATTTTCAGGAAATCTCGCATACTTTCTAACCTAACCCTACAAAGATATAAAAAATCCCGCTATAAAACCTTATCTAACCAATAGAAAATTAGCTGAATCCGTTTGCGCATGACGGGATAGTCCAGCGAGTCCGGCGTATCCGTGGCTTTGTTGTTGTTGAGGGTGATGCCGGAGGTGAACATGACGGCTGGAATCTCGTGCTCCAGGAAAACGCGCTGGTCGCAGATGCGGGTATAGAAAAGACGGGTAAAATCTTCGCTGCCATAATACGTGTACCCGATTTCCAGGCCGATATGCTGGTCCCGGTTGGCGTTTTCCAGCGTGGAGCGCCAGAGGGTGGCGCTATCCGAGAGCATCATCAGGTAGTTGGGATTGCCCTTGGTGAGGGGCGCCAGGGTGGCCCCCAGCTGGTCCAGGTTCACCACCAGCATAATCTGGTCCTTGCCGATGGGCGTTCCGCTTACGGGGTCCACCAGTTTTCCCTGGTCTATCATGCGCCACAGTTCCCGGGAACCGGCCAGGTCCTTTTCCTTGCCGTCCAGGGCCGCGAAGATGATGCCGCGGGCATAGGTGCGCTTGCGGCTCTTCATGTGCTGGAACATGCGGGCCACTTCCAGGAGGGCCGCTACGCCGGAAGCGTTGCTGTCCGCTCCGGGGTAGAAGGTGCCGCCCAGGGTGCCCAGGTTGTCGTAATGGGCCATCACCAGCACGTAGCGGGCGGGGGAGGCGCTGCCCGGAATGAAGCCCAGCACATTGCGGCCGAAACCGCCCGCCAGCTGGAATCCGTGCATCCACGCGCCGGTAAACGGCTGCAGGTACAGGTCCCGGAACTGGCCCTCCAGCCAGGCGGCGGTTTTGCGCCCGCCGTCCGTTCCGCTGGCGCGTCCGCCCAGGGAGGGACTGGAAAGATATTCAACGGTTTGGCGGATGTTTTCTGTCTTGAGGACGGCCTCCGCGTTTTTGGGAGAGATGGTATATCGAACCTGTGCGGCCGAAGGAACATAGGCCCCCAGCAGCAATATCATCAAAATTTTTGCTAACTTTGTCATTTGGCGCGAAATTAGCTATTTCGTGGCGGAATTGAAAATATTTTTGGTGAAAAACAGCATCCGGCATATTCTCCTACTCTGCCTGACTCTCTGCGTAAGTATGCAAGCATGGGGCCAGTGGGACAAGGACGTTTTTTCTTTCCGGGGCCGCACGGCCCTGCAGGACGGCCGCCTGAATGAGGCCGTCTCCAATTTCAACATTCTGGCACAGCTGGACAGCACGGACTACTGGACCTTCTTTTACCGGGGCATCGCCAAGTACAATCTGGGCGATATCCGGGGCGCCAAGGCGGACTTTTCCACCGCCGTGCGCCTGAATCCCGTCTTTACTTCCGGCTTCCATTACCGTGCCATTACGGAAAGCCGCACCGGAGACTATGACCAGGCGCTCAAAGACCTGGAGCGGGCCATCGAACTGCGTCCGGGGTCCTCGGGCCTGTATTTCACGCGGGGGGTCACCTATTTTTTGAGCCGCCAGTTCGAGCGCGCCGTCCAGGACTTCGACAAGTACATCCGCAAGGAGCCCAAGGATCCGTCGTCCTACCTGAACCGGGGCGCGTCCTATCTGTTTCTGGGCGATACCACCAAGGCCCTGCAGGACTACAACCATGCCATCCGCCTGGACCGTTTTGAGCCGGAAGGCTACATCCGCCGCGGCGGCCTCATGGCGGCACGCAGGCAGTACGACGATGCCCTCAGCGACCTGAACCGGGCGGTGGAGCTGGATTCCACCCTTACGCTGGCCTACTTCCAACGGGCTATCGTTCGTAGTGAAAAAGGGGACCTGAACGCAGCCATGAAGGACCTGAACACGGTGCTCAAGTATGAGCCCGGCAATGCCCTTACCCTGTATAACCGCAGCCTCCTGAGCGCCCAGGTAGGGGATTACGAAGGCGCGCTCAATGACATGGACCGCGTTATTGCCATCAACCCGGGCAATGTGTTGGCCTACTTCAACCGCGCCGGTTTCTTTATCGAGATGGCGCGCTGGGACGACGCCCTGGCAGACTACAACAAAGCCATCGAACTGTACCCGGACTTTGCCAAGGCCTATATGAACCGGGCCTATGTGGAGCTCCAGCTGGGCATGACCCGCGCCTCCAAGGAAGACTACCGCACGGCGCGCGCCAAAGTGGCCGACTATGAGAAAGCTACCTCCGGCGGTGCAGACTTTTCGGATACCACGCGGAAGTACTCCGGTCTGCTGGCTTTCGACGCCGACTTTGCCCGCAGCGGCGGCTTCGAGGATGAGATGCTGCGTTACCGGGACGTGGACATCAACCTGAAACCGCTCTACCGCTTTGTGCTGGTGGAACGGAAGGACGATGCCCACTATGCCCTGGCACACCGGTACGAGAACAAACTGCTGGACGGCTTCCTCGCCAAAGCGCCGCTGCCGGTGGAACTCAGCCAGGAGCCTTCGGGGCTGCCGGTGACATCGGCCCTGCTGGGAGAGAGCGTTTCCGACCCCTTCTTCAAGGGCCTGCAAGACGTGGGTCTCAAGCAGTATTCGACGGCGCTACTGCACTTTACGGATGCGGTAGAGGCCCCCTCCGAGGACCCGTATGCGCCTTATTACAAGGCCTTTTACCTGATGAACCGCGGCGCGCTGCGGGCCGAGATGATTGCCTTTATCGCTTCCTTTGAATCCAACGTGCAAACACTCACCATGGACGACAAAGGTAATACGCGGGCCCGGGTGCGGGAGCAGGTAATGAAGGAGTACGACTATTCGGAGGCCCTGTCCGATATGGAAGCCGCCGCGGCGCTGCTCCCGCAGTTCCCCTTCCTCCAGTTCAACCTGGGGAACCTCTACAGCCTGAGTTCCCGTTTCGTGGAGGCCATCGAGAGTTACGACAAAGCCATCCGGCTGTACCCGTGGCTGGGCAGCGCGTACTTTAACCGGGGCCTGGTGCTCATCTACCTGAAAGACAAGGAGAAAGGTTGTATTGACCTGTCCCGCGCCGGGGAACTGGGCGTGGAGGGGGCGTACACGGTGATTTCCCGCTACTGTGAAAAGGAGGACCGGCCGTAATGCGCTTTGTGAGTTTTTCCAGCGGAAGCTGCGGCAACTGCTACCTGCTCCTGGGACCGCATTCCGGCGTGCTCATCGACGCCGGCGTAAGCCCCCGCCGTATCAAAAAGGAGCTGGAGCATTTGCACCTGGACTTCAGTGCGTTGTCGGCCATATTGGTGACGCACGACCACGGAGACCATATCCGTTCGCTGGGCTCGTTCTGCAAGCGGCTTTCGCTGCCGGTATGGACCACATCCACCATCCACGAGGCCCTGCTGCGGCATCCTTTTACGCGCGACTGGACGGGGCCCTGCCGGAACAACCTGGAACCGCAGGTGTGGAATCCCGTGACGGAAGACTTTGACGTTCAGTTCTTTGAGGTGCCGCACGACGCCACCCAGTGCGTGGGCTTCGCCATCCGGTGTGGGGAGGAACTCTTTGTGCTCATGACAGATTTGGGGCATGCTACGGAGGAGGCGCTGCGCTGGGCGTCACAGGCCACCACGGTGGTGGTGGAATCCAATTACGACCTGGATATGCTGCTGGGCGGAAACTATCCCGACTACCTGAAAAAACGCATTTCCCACGGTATCGGCCATTTGTCCAATGCCGACTGCGCCGAGGCCATCGCCCGCTTCATGCATCCGGAGCTCAGGAACCTGTTCCTGTGCCACTTGAGCGGCAACAACAACACGCCGGAACTGGCCTATGCCAGTGCCAGGCAGGCCCTGGAGGCCCTGGGCGTGGAGCCCGGAACGGTGCACCTGCGGGTGCTCAGGCGCGGAGAGGCATCTCCGCTCCTTACTCTTTAAAGCTGTCTTTCGCGCTCTTTGATGGCGCTGCTCAGGGCGCTGGAGGCGCGCATTCTGCGGAAGGTGCCTTGCGCAACCTGGAAACTGAGCATGGTTTCGCTCAGCTGCTCCTCGGTGTAGTCCGGGTACAGGCGGGCAAGCTCCCGGGCAAAGAGGTCCAGCTGGTCGCCCACGGAGAGCGGGAAATTATCGTCCCCAAAGAAGGACTCGCACCAGCGGAAAAGGTCCAGGTTCTTTTTTACCGATTCTTTCACGGCTTCCGGTCCTTGCTGCTGCAGGGGCGCGTTCCAGGGGAGTTTTTCCCACCAGACATTGCGGATGGGGGCGCAGCCAATGACGGTGGGAATCACTTCCAGGGTGCCGTCCGGCTTGGCTACGGACATTTCGCGGAGCTTGGCGCTGCGGAAAACAAAGCTGGAGAGCGGGGCGGGGACGTGCTCCACTACGGTGAGGCGAAAGAACTTC
>DEKS01000082.1 GCA_002354005.1 Bacteroidales bacterium UBA2716 | reverse complement strand
ACTAAATTGCGGAAGAACCACTTATTTCAGGACAAGTCACACCCACCGACCTGCGCCATCCACCGCTCCCTCCTGCGCCACTAGCTGCACCGACCTGGTCCACAGCAGGGCCCACCCCCGCTGGCACAATGCGCTGGCCCTTATTCCCAAAAGGTACCGCCGCACGCAACCATGTGCGGCGGCTACCAGCACACGGAACCGCCACCTCGCAATACGCAGCTCGGTGGCTAGCGGAAACCCTCTCGGGCTCCGTTAAAGGGCCCAAGAGGGTTCCGCTTTCCTTCCGGAATTTACTCCCGCGGGCGGATGTTGTTCTCCCAGAGGACGCGGCGAACGTCTTCTTTGCGGAGCTGCAGACAGCGGGCCAACTGGGCTACGGAGGTGCAATAACTTCGGAATAAGTAGGTTACCAGTTTGGCCTTCTCCGCTGGGGTTAGCGCTGGGACCTCTTTCTTGAACCATCGGCCGGTAACATCGGCCACACAGACCATAAATTGGGCATCGTTCTGCCAGACGCGGCTGTTCAGGACCAGTTTTTGCCGCATTTCGGCCGGATTAACCTCGCCGATCATGCGCAGGTAGTAGGCCTGATCGCCCAGAAAGGCACTTTCCACATAGGCGCAGTCGCAGGCAGAGTTGGGGACGATCCGGTCCAGCTCGTCCAGCACCCAGGGCACCTGGCTCAGGTCCTTGTGGGTCCGCAGCAGCGTCTCCTTTTCCCGGCGCGAGAGTCCGCTCACAGCCCGTACGCCCTGGACCTGCCCGGCGAACATGCCCCGGTACGAGGACCAGGGGTAATCCTCGATCCGATACCCGGTATCGGCCGCATTCCGGGGAATGTAGGCCAGGGCGTTCCGTACATATCGGTCCGAATCCAAATACTGAACACTAATCCGCGTCCTGGCCATGACATTCCTTTCCCCGTATTTTTTGGCAATGTACTGGGAGTGGCGTTTCTTCACAAACTCACCCACCGCTGCCGCCCCCTCCCAGTTCACTGCCAGCACGGCACAATGCCCGTGCGTAGACATGGCGATCTCGCTAATTACCAGCGCATTGCAGCTCAGCGCACCCAGGTAGAAACTCTTCTCCAGATGGTCGAAGTCTTCATCGTCCCGGCAAAGCAGGACAGACTCCATTCCCTCCAGGCTGATATGAAACGGGTACACCTTTGCCACGGAGCCGTCCGGTAAAAGGCGGTCTACAACTCGCTGAAAGGCCATGGCTAACTGAATTTTCCGCCTCCTCCAGGGCCGAAGCCGCCAAAACCAGGGCCGAAGCCACCCATCCCCAATCCCGGCACCGGCATGGGCGTCCCGCTGGGCGGAAAACTCCCGCCTCCGGGGAAGCAGCAGGAAAACATCTTGTCGGACATCTGCATGATACTGGTCCCATCACCCACAATCGGCCTCACCACCTTGGACGGATCAAAGCCGAACGGAATTTTAAGCCGATCCGCCAGCTTCTCATAGCGAGGAATATAGTCGAACATGAGCGCGTGCCACAGGTTCTCGGCATGGTCGTACGGCTCTGCAGTCGCGATAATCTCGGCCATGGAAAGGTACCGGATGGCTTTATCGGCCTGCGTTTCACGCTTCTCCCAAAGGGCCGGAATAATCCCCTCGATGAGCATGCGGTTCATGCTCTCGTTCTGCTTTTTCGCTGCCGATTTTGACGGCGCCGGATGGCAAACATCGTCATAAAACGCGTAGTCCGTTCGCATGTGCAGGCGTCCGTCATCGGCCACCAAAACTTCCAGAAAAGTCTTCATAACGTAGTGATTTCTAAGATGTCTTTGCCATATTTGTCGAACAGTTTATCGCCAAAACCAGGCACCATGGTAAGTTCTTCCCGGGTCGATGGCTTGAGGTCGGCAATAGCATGCAGCACCTTCTGGTGCAGGATAAAGTAAGGCGGCACGTTCAGTTCGCGGGCCTTGGCCCTGCGCCAGAGGACCAGATCCTCCGCTACGTCCGGATGCGGCCCACGATAAGGTTCGGCCTTCTGCCGGACAGAAATTTGGACAGCCAACTCGTCTTCGAGCGAGGCATAGTCACTGAAGAACTGGGCTTTTCCATCGTCGCCGATGGTGATTTGCAACAAGGTGTTCATACGCAAACAATTTTAAGGTTATGTGATGTTGAGCACCCCGGAAAAGGGGCTTGCAGCAGGTCTGGAGGGGCCAGATCGCTGCTGCAAACCTAAACACTACGCTCGGTAAAAACAAGGTTCGGTTGAAAAGAAGTGTTGTTTCACATGTTTTTTATGCTGTTTCAACCGATCATACAGAAAAAAATATTTTTTTACCGATTTTTGGGGCCGATTTTCTCCCGCTCTGCACCGCCGTTCTGGTCTCATGGTGCCCTGTCTGACACTCCCGGAGGAGCCTTTGGTTGGTTTAGGGTACCCAGCCTCTGGGGAAATGCACAGCAGGAGACTCTTCTACCGGAGGGCGGTGCAGGTGGGGGCAAGTGAGTGGCGCATGAGGATGTGGGCGGCGCAGGTCAGTGGGGTGGATGGCGCAGGTGGGTGCAAGTGAGTGGCGCATGAGGATGTGGGCGGCGCAGGTGGGTGGGGTGGATGGCGCAGGTCCGATTT
>DEKS01000150.1 GCA_002354005.1 Bacteroidales bacterium UBA2716 | reverse complement strand
CAGACCAATGCGCTCATCCGGGGACAGAAAGCGGAAGCTTCGGCGGCCATTGCCGCCAGGGTGCTCCGGGCCCGCGAGGTACAGCGGGAGCGCTTTGCTGGAAGCGGCATTTTCACCAATTCGGAGATGGACTCCAAGCAAATGGAGCGCTTCTGTCCCCTCTCGGAGGCCTGCAAAGAACTTCTGGAGCAGATTATCGACAAGCTGGGCCTGAGCGCCCGGGCCTATACGCGCATTATCAAGATTGCCCGTACCATTGCCGATATGGCCGGTGCGCACGACATCGCGCCCGCCCACCTGGCCGAAGCCGCCAGCTACCGCTTCCTGGACCGCCGCAATTTGCTGGATTTGTAAAATGTTAGAAAAATTACTATCTTTGCAATGAAATACTCAGAAATACACAGGAAACTGAGAGATGCGGGATGCTATGTAACACGGAACGGTTCTCGACATCCCATTTGGGTGAGCCCTATAACAGGAAAAACCTTTCCAACAAGCTATCACGAAGCAGAAGAAGCAAAAAGTGGAACCATAAGATGCATCAGAAAACTATCGGGAGTCAATCTATGAAAACAGTAACCGCTATTATAGAGACCGGAACAGACCATCGTTTCTCCATCTATACCACCGATGAAGACCTTCCGTATGGCGTCATTGGCACTGGCGACACTATTATCGCTGCAAAAGAAGACTTCTTGTGTGCCTATGAGGAAATAAAGGAAACCTTCAGGAAATCAGGGGAAAAATTTGTCGAAGCCCGTTTTGTCTTCCGCTATGACATTCCTTCATTTCTTGAAGAATTTGCCTTTGCATTCACCCTCGCCGGTTTGGAAAGGATAACCGGCATTAACCAAAAGCAATTAGGCCACTATATCAGCGGCTACAGAAAACCATCCCCTAAAACCGTACGGAAAATGGAAGAGGGGATTCATCGATTCAGCGAGCAATTGGGAATGATTCATTTTGCAGGCGTTTAACATGAAACATCAGATTCAGATTGCCGGGCTCCAGGACCTGGAGCGGGCGGCAAGGGAGTTCCTCCAGCTGCTGGGGGGCCGTACGCTGGTGGCGTTTTATGCGCCCATGGGCGCCGGGAAAACCACCTTTACCACCGCCGTTTGCAAGGAACTGGGCGTAGAGGAAGACGCCATCTCCTCCCCCACCTTCGCCATTGTGAACGAGTATAGAGGCAAGGGCGGACGGCCCATTTTCCACTTCGATTTTTACCGGATAGAGAGCCCTTCGGAGGCGCTGGACATCGGCCTGTACGATTACCTGGATTCCGGAGAACTGTGCCTGATGGAATGGCCGGAAAACGTAGAAGGCCTCCTGCCGGAGGAGACCTTGCGTGTTCAGATTGCCGTGCAGCCGGACGGCTCCAGGCTACTTTCCTGGGAAGATTAAAGCTGCGCCCGGATTACCTGCAGGTGCTTTTTGTAATTGTATTTCAAGCGCTCTACGGCTTCGTGGAAGGTTAAATTTTCGTCGCCGTTGATAATCTGGCCGCCGTTCAGGCTGCGGTCATCGGCCGGGTTCCACAGCTTAAAGTTCAGTTTGGCGCTCTCCGTGAGCAGTGCTTCGCACTCGTCCATGTAGGCGGGAATGGTTTCCAGCTGCGGCAGAAGCTCGTTGAAACGGGCTTTTACTTTGGCCGCAAACGCAGGATCCTGGAACAGGCGCTCGTACCAGATGGCCTTACCGTTTACCAGCCGCGTTTCCCCTGCCGACGTATAGAAGGACAGGATGCCCCAGTCAAAGTCCCAGCAAGGACCGGCCATGAGTTTGCCGTCCCGCGTCTTGTTCATGAATACGCTGCCCGGATTTCCCAGTTCATGGTTGCACATAATCTCAAACACCAGCCAGTAGTCCACAAACGAATCCACGTCTATATAGTGGGCATAGCCGGTTTCCGGATGGGCGAAATCGGCCCCGTAAATGGCATTGGCGGTGAGGCTGATGTACGACTTTATGAGCGAAAGCTGCTCGGAGGTAATCTCGTCCGGATCCGGGTTCTTTACGCCGAACGGGATTCCGTTCACCTTTCCGTTCATCCCATAGTAATACCCGTGCGGATCCAGCCACTGCACCTGGCTGTCATAATGCCAGTCGCACTCCAGCAGATAGCCGTCGTCCCCGACATTCACCCGATGGCCGTCCACCCGTACCTGTTCGATAAGCAGGTAGTTCCCAAGGTGCTTCCCGTCCAGGACCAGCTCCACCGGCACGCAGCCGGGCGTCCAGGCAAGGCTAGTCATGGACGACACCTTCATGGACACAAGGTTTCGCATGAGGGTCCGATCACAAAAGTTCGCCAGCAGCACCCAGCGTTTATGTTTGGGAAGGCCGAAAATGGACGCTTTCTCGTCCAGCTTTATCAGGTAGGGCTTCTTGGGCCAGGACCAGGTAGAATTACCGCGCCCGCGCACCCGGCATGAAACCGGCTGCAAGCTTTCGTACGCACCCGTGCCCTTGATATACAGACTGGCCGGCACTTCCTCTGTCTTGGAATGGATGCCCTTTCCGCCTTCCGTATCCAGATACACTACCGGCAGGCCCGTATTTACTTGTACACGAACCGTTTGCTGCTCGGAGCGGACAGTAAAAAAGAGGGAGGTCACGTA
>DEKS01000167.1:8497-25350 GCA_002354005.1 Bacteroidales bacterium UBA2716 | reverse complement strand
TCGGAGTCACGCTTGGACAGGTAGTCGTTCACGGTAACCACATGCACGCCTTTGCCGGCCAGGGCATTCAGGAACACCGGAAGCGTAGCAACCAGGGTTTTACCTTCACCGGTGGCCATTTCCGCAATCATGCCGCGCTGCTCCTTGTTGGTTTTTACGCCACCGTTGAGGACAATGCCGCCGATGAGCTGGACATCGTAATGCACCATGTCCCAGGTAATCTCATTGCCGCCGGCCATCCAGTGGTTGTGCCAGATGGCTTTATCGCCCTGAATCTCCACAAAGTCGCGGCCCTGGGCGGCCAGGAGTTTGTCGAACTCGCTTGCCGTCACTTCCACGCTTTCGTTCTGCGCAAAGCGGCGGGCGGTGCTCTTCACAATGGCGAAGGCCTCCGGCAGGAGCTCGTTCAGGATGGCCTCGATGGCGGTGTCCTCGTCCTTGACGAGTTTGTCGCTCTCCGTTGCCAGCGCCTCCTTTTCTTCCACGGGGATGTCTTTCTCCATCTCCAGTTTAATCTCTGCGATACGGTCCTCGAAGGGCTTTTCCACCGCAGCGATTTTGTCCTTCAGCGCCTGGCTGTGGGCACGGAGCTCATCATTGGAAAGTTTGTCAATCTCCGGATAGATGGCAAGAATCTGATCCAACACGGGACGGATTGCCTTCATGTCCCGGTCACTCTTGCTGCCGAAGATTTTCTTGAGAATATCTGCTATTGCCATTTTGTCATGTAATCTTAAATCTTACAAAGATAACTATCTTGAGCCGATATTACAAATTTTATACCCGGACTACTGGTCCACATAATAGCCCATGCCCGTGTCAGTTGAGCCTCCGCGCACCAAATCCTTGAGCGCCGTGCCCAGGGAGCGGTCCTGGCTCACCAGTTGCTCGTAATCCCTGTGCACGCCCGCCTCCGGCACCACGTTCACGTCGAAGCGCATTTCCGCCATTCCGTCAGGTGCAATATTGCCCCAGAAACGGATGGCATGGTCCACCTTGCCCACGTTTTTCCGGCTGTCGTAGCGGAGCGTGACATAGACAAAACGGTTCGGCGGCACCATGAGCGTTTTGCTGCCATCCATGACAATGCAGCCGCAGGAGGGCTGTACATCCTTGATAATCAACGGGACTTTTCCGCTGTTGGTCAGGCGCACCGCCACCAGCAGTTCCTGTCCCTGCTGGATGGGATAATAGTGGCGCACCGGGTCCTGGATGTCCATGGTGGTATACTCCACCTGCTGCTTGCAGGCGGCCAGGGCCAGCAGCACACACAGGGTCGATAGAAGTTTTACGGTCCTCATTTGCGCATAAAAATTTCGTCCAGGGCCAGCAGGGCCGAGCGGGACGGTTCAAAACGAACTTCCACCTGCCGGGCATAGGAAGGAACGGACACGCTGCCCCGGAAAATGACCTTTTCTCCCTCGTCGTAGCCATCGGCCAGGCCCTCCCGGTGGATGTCGGAGATGAGGACGCCGTCGGCCCATAACTGCACGGACTTGGGCGGGGTCATCCGGTGCCGCTCGCAGTTGAGGAAGGCAATGGAAATGCCGTGGGCCTGGTTCAGGTCTTCCGGGGGCAGTTCAATCACCAGGTCCTCCTGCGGGTAGATGAGCCAGCCCCAGTGGTAGTTCTGGGAAATGCCTATCACCCCGTCCGTGAGCACGTGAGCCGTTTCCGTACGCCCCTGCGTATGCACCGTGAGCGGCTTCCCGAGCAGGATGTCACCCTCCCACCATTTGTTGGACAGCCAGATTTCCGCCTCGTTCTCATAATCGGCCAGGTACACACCGCTCTCGTTTACCCGGTCCATGTGGTCCATGGAGGCGTTTTCGTTATTGGTGAGCAGGTAAATGTCTTCCTCCGGGGTAATCATTTTCAAGTCTTCCAGAGCTTGCAACACGTCGGCCTTCACATTCCCTTCTCCGTTCAGATAACCACCCTTGGGATCCAGTCCGTGCAGGCGGACCATTTCCAGGAGCGAGAACGACACCGCCTGACGGGTCTTGTCAAAAATAACCCGCTCGCGATGGGTCATGTTCATGCCTGCAAGTCCCTGGAAATAAGCGTAATACTCACGGAATTCCTTCTCGAACAGATAGCTCTGCAGGGCCTCGTCCATGCCACCGTACAACGGCAGTTCCTTGCCGGAACGGGCGGCGTGCTTCTCCATGGACAAGACCACCTTGGCAAAGAAAGCGCCCACATGCGGCATGGCATCGGAAAAATATTCCTGCACCAGCCTGTCCACATCCGCGTACGGGTTGGCCATCAGGTCGGCCAGCACAAAGGAGTAGCACTCCTGAATGGTGGAATAGAAATAGCCGCTGCCATTGAGGAAAATGCCCTTCACGCCCCGGCGCAGGTATTCCTGGAAGCGCTGCTGCATCACATACAGGATGGGATATGGGGACAGATAGTCGTCAAAATTGCAGACGTAGTCCCATATATATATGGTATCGGTGTACTTTTTCCACTGCTCCAGCTTGTCCAGGAAAGGCTTGCTCCCCTGCTGGTTCCAGGTACGGGGATAGTCGATGGCGCTTAGGAACACGCCCACGTTCTCCGGCAGCGGATGCGACGGAAAAGCCTGCGTGGTGGAGTAAGCCGGCAGGAAGAACTGATGGCCGGGGAAACGGCGGGCCAGTTTTTCAATGAAGGCGACCACCGCCGGCGTCGCGTTGGTGCGGGTGTTCCCCAAAGCCTGGCAACGGCGGCATTCGCACACAATTCCGTTGTCATTGGGGCCGATGGTAATGGGCCAGCTCACTTCCCTTCCGTCGCCGTACTGGTCCAGGATAAACTGCACCGTGAGTTCCAGCAGACGGTCCGACGAGAAGCAAAACTGGTCCTTGTGGACCATGCCGGCCGTACGGGCAAAGAGTTCCGGCTCCATGTTCTGGTAGCCGAAGGACTTGTCACCGTTGGAGCCCAGCACACGGGCCATCTGGTGGCCCCAGATGCCCCAGTCCATTTCCAGGTTGTGCAGGCCCAGCAAGTAGGTCATGTCCGGATTCTGGTTGCTGGGCATGTACAGGTCCCGGTATTCGAAGGGGAAGGTTGCCACGGTATCCTTTTGCGGGAAGATGCAGGGCGGCAAATCGTCCACGGAAATGGCCGGATTGGCCGTGCCTGCGTGCTTGATGAACTGGTACACCAGCCAAATGAGGGTGCGCTGGTCCCGGGCCCCCAGTTTATAGCCGCCTTCCGTGTATTCCACCTTGTAGTCTCCTCCCAGATCGTCACCTACATGGAGCGACACATCCACCACGCCCTCTCCGGGCGCAGCGGCCAGCAGCCCCTTCCCGCGCACCTGAAGATGCTTCCGCAGATAATCCGCGGCCTTGCTGTCCGCCAGGCGGACTTCGGCGGGATGGATGTAATAGCGCACGGCGCTCTTCTCCCCGCCGGAAGAAGCGCAGGCGCTTATCAGGAGCAGCAATGCGCTAAAAAGAGACAGTAATTTGTACATGGATAATGAGCATATTGGTATAACGGAGGGTGCTGTACTGCCCGTAAAGGGTATTCCAGGTGAGTCCGCCGGAAAAGGCCAGGTTTTCTGTCGCCAGCCAGTTTCCGGAAAGCGCCACAAAGGTATTGAACTTATTGTACACGCCGCCCGTATAATAACTGTCGATGTAGTCGAGCTCCGGCGCCGTACCGCCTCCCCCCTGGAGCTCCACGAAATGGCGGCCGCCGGCATAGGGGAAGAAGCGGGCCCTGAGCAGGCCGTTGGCGTAAAAACGGCTGTGCATGCTGCCCAGCGTCACTTTACCGCCCAGGTAAAAATGCTCCAGGGAATGGGCGGCAGTGACGGTTGCGCCCACCAGATGGCCCTGGTCCCGCAGCATCCGGTACTGGACACCGGCTTCCAGTTCCCAGGACTTGGGCAGATGCAGGGTAGCGGCAGCCTCGGCACTCCATTTGGAAAAATACGCCGTGGCATAGCCGGCACCGGCCGACAGGCTCAGTTTGGAGTTGAAGTTGTGGCTGTACTGCAGGCGGAACTGGAGTCCCCTGCCGCCGGCCGAGGTGTAGGTCTCGCTTTCGCTGTCCCAGGACGCATCGCGCCCGGTATAGCCGATGCTCGCGCCTATGGCATCCTTGGCCCAGCTGTGCCTGTAGGAAGCACGGAAAATACCGGTAAGGGAGGTGCCGTCCGTGCGGCGGAACCACTCATAGCCCGCACTGGCCGTGTTGTGGTAACTGCGGTTCTTCAAGGCGCGCATCCGGGCCAAATAAGCCGCCCGCTCCACCTCCGAGGGCTTATACGCGCTCTGGTACACGTAGGCGGAATCCCATTGGCGCTGTTTCTCGTACACCAGGCCGCGGGCATAGCGGAGGTCCGCATCGGCGGGCGTAAGAACCAGGGCCGAATCCAGCACGGCGCCGGCGGCGTCCCATTTCTTTTCCTTGCGCAGCCGTTCCCCTTGGCGGGCGGCCACTGCGGCCGTGCTTTTCTTGAGTTCCCCGTCGCCGGGATATTCCTTCAGCAGGGCTTTCAGGCTGACCAGGGCCGTTTCATGATCCCCGTGGTCAGAGACCAGCATGGCCTTGCGGCGCAGGAACCACGGGTCTTCGGGAAAGGCCATGATACCCAGATCCACATACGGTTCCGGGTCCTGGGCCGCCGAACTGGCATAACGCAGCGCCCAGTAATTGGCCGGACTCCACTTCAGGAGCGACTCGCTCACGGAAAGGGCGCGCGGATGCGCTCCCTGCTCCATGGACGTACGAATATAGGGGATGGCGATCTCTTCATAAGCAGCCACCAGCAACTTGCGGGAGGCGCTGTCCTTGGCCTCTTCCAGGCTCTCGGAAAGAACCTCCAGCGCCTCCAGCGGCTTGTTTTCTTTGGCCAGCAGGGCGGCATATTCCTGCGACACCCGGGCGGCCGGGTCAAAGTGCATGCGCTCCTTCAGGCAGGCGGCCGCCTTGCCATAATCGCCGGTTTCGCGGTAGCACTGGGCCAGCCGGCGGATGGCGGAATGACGCATTTCTTCCTCCACGCAGCGCCGGCGCACCGTTTCCAGCGGGACGGCGGCCTGGCCGTAAGCGCCATCGGCCATGAGGGCGGCGGCCTGCGACAGCAGCATCCGGCAGTAGGCCAGGTTGACGTCGTAGGCGTCCGGGAAGCGGGAGAAACTGCGTTCCAGCACCTGACGGGCACTGTCTTCACGTCCCATCCGCTGCAGCACTTCGTATTCGGTCATGGCCAGGCGAGGGTTGTCGCCGCCCTGGCGCTTGCGCATTTCCTCCACGTACAGGAGCGCGTCTTCAAAATAGCCGCGGCGCATGGATTCACCCAGCAGGTACTGCAGCGACTCCATGCTATGGTTCTGCGCATACACACGCGTGTAAAGGTGGTAGGCATCGGCCTCGTTTTCCATCCGGGCCGATACTTCCAGGATCCGGTTGTAGAGCACCTGCAGTTCCGCCGACGGATGCTGGGCCATCTGGCCGCGTACCAGCGCCAGCGCACCCATGTTACGGCCCGTTTCCATGAGGATGTCCGTGGTCTTGCGGATAAGGGGCACGTTGCCGGGATTGTAATTGAGCGCCGCCGTCAGGTTGTCCAGGGCGTCGTTCAGGTGACCGTTCTGGATGAGGATGTTGGTATAGGCCAGCTGATAGTCAGGGTCATAAGGATTCAGCTTCACCATCTGCTCCAGCGCCTGCTCGGCGGCGGCCAGGTCTCCAGCGCGGCGGGCCTGCTGGTAGTTGGTCTCCAGGATTTCGTAGCGGTCGGCCGAGATGGAGGCATCGTTGGGGTAAATCTGCTCCAAACGCGTGAGAATGGCATTGGCTTCGTCAAAGTTCCCCTGCTTCTTGTACAAGTCCACTTTTCTGAGCCACAGGCCTTTCCAGTAGGGATTCACCTCCAGCAGCTCGTTCACATAGCAGATGGCGCTGGAATAGTTGCCGGTGATTTCCTCCACGTTCACCAGGAGCGTCTTGGCTTCCGTGTGGTTGTACTGCAAGGTGCAGGCCTTTACCAGATGGTAGCGGGCCTTGTTGTAGTTTTTGGCATTCCACCAGTAGCGCCCGCACAGATACTGCAGGTTGGGCTGGTCCGGATACAGTTCCAGCGCCTGGTCCAGCAGTTCCTTGCCCTTGGCCCAGCGGTGCTGGGAGAAAAGGGCCGTCACCTGGTCCTCATACTCGCCGGGGAGCATCCGGTTTCCCATGAGCACGGACACCACCGACGACTGCGCCGATGTCACGGGCGCCGCCCAGGCTAACAGCAACAGGACCAACAGGATGGGAACGGTTCTACGCATGCTTCCCTCCTTTTTTCTTGGCGTCCTGCTGATTCACGCCCTTGCGCACCATATTGCCCCATACCATCTGCTTGCCCAGCACCTGTTTGATATAGCCACGGATGGCGGCAAATACCAGGATGGGGTGATAGAGAATGGGTTCCAGAATAGAAGCGATACCAAACCAGATATAGTCAATCTTGCGCTTGAAACCGGAGCCCACATAAATGTCCATGCTGATGATGCACATGGTGAGCAGCTGAGCAAAGCTATAGATGGCAAAGAACACAACCAGCATGGTCACCGTATTCACCTCTCCCCGGAAGAAAAGGGAAATGAGAACCAGGTAACCCGTAAACTCGATGATGGGTGCAAGGAACTCGAAGATAAACACATACGGCATGGTAAAAAAGCCGAACTGCCGGTAGTTCCTGTTCCACAGCATGTCCCGGTGCACCGTGAAGATTTGCAGCAGGCCGCGGGCCCAGCGGATGCGCTGGCGCATGAGCACCTTCACCGAGGAAGGGCCCTCCGTCCAGCAGCAGGTCTCCGGGATTTGTACAATCTGGTAGTCCTCCCCCGAATCGCACATATACCGCACCATTCGGCAGATAATGTCCATGTCCTCCGCAAAGGAGTCGCCGTCGTACCCGCCGGCCTTGATGGCCACTTCCGTGTCGAANNAGGCCGAAGCCGCCGGACACGTTCTGCAAGGCGTTGATAGAGGCAAGCGCCGTTTTACCCACCAGGAAGGAGCGGGTATATTCCAGTTCCTGGAACAGCGGGATAGGGCTGTGGGGCGGATTCACCTGCACCATCTGCCCGTTCTTTACCTCGCAGCCGTTGGACATGCGCATGGTGGCGCTCACGGCAATGACATGGCGGCCGGAGCACATGGTGCCCCACACCACCCGGTAAAGGGCGTATTTATCCAGGATGCAGTCCACGTCCGTACACACGAAGTAGCGGCTGCTTACCACGTTGATGCCGGCGTTGGAGGCGTCCGCCTTGGTGCCGCCGTTCACCTTGTCCACCACCGTCAGGCGCTGGTACACGGGGTTGTCCGACGTGGTTTTGTACACGCCGCGGAACGGCTTGGTCTTGATTTTCTCCACGTAAGCGTACGGCACCTTCACCAATTGGAAGCGGTCCATGAGCAGCTGCAAGGTACTGTCCTTGGAACCATCGTTCACAATAATGACCTCATAGTCCGGATAGTCCAGGCTCAGCAGCGACTCCACGTTGGTGATGATGGTCTTCTCCTCGTTGTAGGCCGGTGCCACAATGGACACGAACGGCGTATACGGGGATTTCCGCATCTCGTCTATGGTGTAGTCCTCGTCGTGGTAGGTTTTCCGGTGCCGATGACGCGCCCCGGCGGCCAGCACCATCCAGATATAGCTGCCGATGAGCAGCCCGGAATACACCAGCACAAAGGCATCGAACGTATTGATCAACCACTCAGGCATAGCGCTCACTTTTAATCAAGGGACTTTCAATGTGCTCGAACAGGAACAGATAGTCCTGGGTAGAGCGCTGCTTGAGCCGGTTGAACGCCTCACGGCCTTCGGGGCCGTAATTGTACAGCACGCGGAGGATGGTCATGCCGGAGACGATGTCCGTCACCAGCAGGTAAGCATTCTCCAGGAACGGAACCACTTCCGGCAAACCGGAATGCATGGTTCCCAGAGCCTCGCAGATGACATTGCGTTCCCTGAGGGAAGCCGCAGGGAAACGGCGGCGGAATTCTTCTTCCGCAACGTAATACTCCAAGGCACCCAGCGCACGGATAAGCGCACAGGCAAAACGTTCGTCGTGTGTGGACTTGAGCATGTTCAGCAGGTCCGGGCAGTCTTCCCGCTGGTGGAAGAGGCGGATTTCGTTCACCGCGAATTCCCGCAGGTCCTCGTTCACCGGCGTCCGGTTGCACCACTGCACAAAGTTGGGCATGGGCAGGTTGTTCTTGGAACGATACACCAGCAGGTTGTGGTATTTCACCATCATCTCCTCCGTAAACACCAGGTTGGTGTCTTCTTCCAGCACCTTGAACGGGTAGGTAGTGCCAAAGCGCCCCACATGGAAACGGGCGTTCATCTTGAGTTTGGCGTCCTTGGCATACAGATAGCGGGAGGCCACGGCCTCCTTGAGGTCTGCGTTGATATCGGCAATGTTCTTGAACGCCATAATCCGGTCCCGCATGGTCCGGGAACGGATTTGCCGGTCGAAGTACGCAGGCAGCCTGAAGGCCTGCTGCAGGCGGCGCCAGTTGGTCATGTTTAGGCTCTCGGCCATGTTCCGGTACAGTTCCAGGAACACCGGAACCATGTACTGGCTCATCGCCGTGAGGGCGTTGTGCCGGGCAGGAAGGTTCAGTTGCTGGGCCATATCGGCCGAATCCATTATTTCCGGATTCAGCGCGATGGCCTTCATAGGCTCATAATACCGCGCACGGCACCGGGCTATCTTACGCTGCCTGTTATTCGCCTTTTGGGTGACAATGACGCTGCGGACAGTCAGAATCAGAATGAAGAGTACACACAGGGTAATCATGATGGCCGCAATTCTTGCCAGCAAAGGATATTCCATGAGCTGGTAATAAAGCACCATCACGTAGTACTTTAAATACAGGAAGCGGTTGAGTGTGTAGAACTCCATACGGGGGCATTACCACGGGCAAGTCAGGTACAGGCTGTCCACCTGTTCCTTGTACCAGTCAGTGTTTTCCGCTCCACGGCTGCGCACCCAGCCTTCATACTGGGGATAGGCCAGGGAGAAATACATCTTTTCCCACACGTGATGCGTGAGCACCGGGCACTTGAACGCCCACACGTGGCCGTCCTGGCTCATATACGGCGTGGAAGCGCTGAGCTGGCTGCCATCGGCCGCCACGGCGTTGTCGTAGAGGGCCTTGTATCCGTTGGGGAAGCCCTTGATGGCCACCTCCGCGGGTTTGTAGCCCTTCAGGCCCACCGGCACATAGCTGCTGCCGTTCTTGGCAATGATGTAGAAATTCTGGTTGGTGGTGTTCACCACGGCATCCACCATGTTCTTGAGGGCCTTCTGGCTTTCCTCGGCGCTCATGGACGCACGGGCTTTCATGTTGTAGATGACCGTATAGGTGTACAGGCCGCCGGAAACGTTCACATAACCGGGAACGGTATTGTAATACTTGCACTGCTGCATCTTGGCCAGCGTGGCGGGCACGGCGACATCGGCCAGCTCCTCCCGGTACTGCTGCGTGTGCGGGCCACCCCAGGGCTCATACAGCTTGAGGGCCGGATTGAACACGGTGGTGTTGGTGAAGTTGCCGTTCACATAGGTGTACTCCCCTTCCGCATTGCCGGCCATGTTCTCCCGCAGGCGGAAGATGGCACCGATTTCCATCATGGGACGGAGCGGGTCCGTTTCCACGTGCAGGGAATTCTCCTGCAGGGTGCGCTTGGTCCAGGCGGGAAGTTCTCCGTGCGGGTTCTGCCAGCTGTCCAGGGTGCAATAAGTTTCAATGCTGGATACATACTGCTGGTCGAAGCCTTCCATAATCAGGCCCACGCGCTCAGGCTTGTCGCCGCCCACAGCTCTCAGGTGCAGGACCACCTTCACCTGCTCGCGCCAGCCTTCCGACTCCAGAAGGGCGTCCGGGACGGTACGGGCTTCCAGGTCATAGTCCACCACCACGTCATTGAAGTCGTAGTCGTATGCGCCGGCGCCTTTCTCTTCCGGCATCCGCGGCCAGCTGTCGTCAAACATGACCACACCGCTGGAATGGTAATAGGCGAAGCCCATATCCTCCGTCTTGTACGGAGCGGGCTCCGGCAGGGCCACTTCCACCACCTCTTCCGGCAGTTCCGGAAGTTCCGCTTCCTTACCGCCGGTGGTGTCTCCGGAGGCCTTGAAGTTCGGGTTGTTGGTGGTGCCGCAACCGCAGCTGCAGCCCCAAGGCATGCAGTACGGGCAATTGCCGCAACCGCCGCAGTAGGTATACTTGTAGCCCGTTACCACGTGATTCTCAATGGTATAGGCCTCATCCAGGAAGTAGCCTTCTCCGGCAACGCCGCCAGCGTAGGCAAAACGGTAACGGAGGGTGTGGTTGTGCGCTTCGTCGTACATTACCACATCCGCCGGGTAAGCGGGTACATTCTGCCAGTTGGTAGACTCATTATTGGCCCAACCAAAGCTCCAGGGCATCTGGACATAACGGGTTTTGCCAAACTCGCCAAAGGTAATCTGGTCCACGGGAAAATCCGTGAGAAGGTATACCTGGTCCCCTTCTTCCTCCGCCTTGGTGGCAGGAGAAGCGGTGTAGTAAACACTCACTTTGGTGGTGACGGGAGCCTCAAAGAGAAGTTTTACCGTGCCGAACGGTTCCACGTCCTTTCCGCCCACCGGCTGGGCCACCTGGGGCGTCACAGCCACCTGACGGGTGACGGTGCTGCCATTAGCGGCCGTATAGACAACAGTAACGGATTCCGTAGCAGCCGGGACGGAAACGCTGGCGCAGGAATAATACGCATCCACTTTTTGGGTGTCGATAGCATCAATCCCCTTCGCGGCCTGCTCCGGAACGGGATTCTTCGCGCACGCGCACGCGAGACAAAAAACGGCAAAGATTGCACTTGCCTTCACAAAGTCTTTCATGATAAAGATCTTCTCTACAATACATACCAAAATAGTTCGTAAAGATAACACTTTATTAGCAGAAAGGCAAGAAAAAGTGAGATTCCTTAACAGCGAATGGAGAAATCCCTGTGCCGACGGACCGCCGGTAACTGGGCACAGATTTGGCGGAAGTACTTGAAGGGCAGCAGGCTGCCGTATTTGACGCTTTTCACCAGGGTAAACAAGCACACGAACGCAAATCGCTCCCATAGCGGGCGGTTGGGGTCGCACAGGCGGACGAGCGAGCCGATGTAGTAGTTCCGCCGGATTACTTTTTCCTTGGGCTCCCGCCGCTGCGCACGGTCGTGCACGGCCTTGGCGTCCGGCACTATGCCCACTTTCAGCTTATGATACCGTGCCCGGTTGCACCAGTCGTCGTCCTGCCCATAGAGCGGAAACAGTTCCTCCTCGAACGGCCCGACGGTCTTCAGCGCCCCCACCGGCACCAGCCAGTGCGCCGCCATAATACGCTTAACCTCAACAGGTTCTGCGGAGGGTATGGGTTCACAAACCGTCGCTTCGCGACCCCTCCCATTCGCAACGTGCTGACGCACGGCTGTGGGCCCCTCCCTCTTACACGGCCGAGGGTGGCCATGGGTTTGTGACCCCATACCCTCCTCCGAACCATGATATAGCTTGGCAAATTGCAGATCGAAGGCTTGGTAGCCGTCCTGGTACTGGAGGGGGCTCAGGACGGCGTAGTCCGAGTGGGCTTCAGCGGCGGCAACGAGGGCCTCCAGGGCTCCGGGGGCCAGCCAGGCATCCTGGTTGAGGAGGTACACGTAGTCATAGCCGTGGTCCAGGGCGTACTGAAAGCCCATATTGTTGGCCTTGGCAAAGCCCACGTTCTCCGCGCTGCGCACCAGGTGCGCCCCGGGGAAGTGCTTCGCCACATAATCCGCACTCCCGTCCGTGGAATCGTTGTCCCACACATACAAGTCCGGGGCAAATTGACCCGTATTTGTCCCTGAGTACACGGAGCCGAGACACCGCTCCAGCCAGGGCATGCCGTTATAGGAAACAATAATGACAAGGACGCGGGTCATGGCTTGAAACGAATAAAGATTTCTTTGGGCGTTTGCTTGGAAAACACCGTTTTCATTACGTTGCGGGCCGTTTTTCTATTCTGCTCTCGGCACAGGAGACTGTTTTTTACATACCTTGCCAGTTCCACGCTCCAGATAAAGCATTTAAGCCACAGCGGCTCACCGTAGAATATAAGGGAGCCGCGCACACGGGCGGGCTTGATAGCCTGCTCCATGGCACTCACCGAGCCCCCCGCCAGGTGCGTAATGCACACCTGAGGATGCACCCACACCGAATAGCCGGCATTGTTCAGCGCATGCCCCAGCGCAATGTCCTCCGGCGTAAAGAAGTACCGCTCGTCGAACCACCCCATCTTCCTAAACACCGCCGTCTTAATCAGAAAACACGCCCCATTTAATGTATAAGTTTGCAATAGCTCATGATCGTGCGTTGGCGTTGCGATGTCCGAAGAAAAATGGTTTTTCGAGCAGCCGCACGAAAAATATTTTTCTTCGGACGTGGGACCTAAAGCGCCCTCCGTCCTCCCCTCATCGACCCAATGCAGATAGTGCTTGGCATAGCGCCAGGCGGTCCAGGGCGCCCGGCCGCAGGTCTGCACCCGGCCGTCCGCAAAAACAATCTTGGGCTGCACCACGGCGGCATTTTCCGGCAGCGTTTTCAGGTCCTCCAGCAGGCGGTCCACTACCGGCATGGACTGGAGGGTATCGTCATTGACAACAAAGCAGTATTCGCTGTCTATTTGCCTGAGCGCCAGGTTGTTATTCTCTGCAAAGCCCCGCACTTCCCTGCTCTCGATGATATGGATGGCAGGATAACGGGCAGCAAGGGCTTCCCGGTGCTCCGCCTGCATGAGATAGGCCACCACCCACACGTCCAGCGGCGTCCGGTTCTGCGCGAACAGGCTGTCCAGGCAGGCATACAGGTGCACGGCGGGGTTCCCCATGCAAACAATGACCACACTTACCTGAGCCATAGCAGATTGCATTTGCGCCAGGCAAGGCGCAGGTTGTAGGTCAGATTGGCCCAATTGAGCCGTCCGGGCACATTTTCCTTTCCCGTGCGAGGATGATTGGAATAGCGGATATAGGGCACATTGCGGGCATTGAGGCCCCTGCCCAGCAAAAGCGCCGGCTGCAGGCCTTCCAGGTGCAGGGCCGGGGTGAGGCTCAGCTGGTCCCGCGTGCAACGGGAAGTCTCCAGCAGGGCCCACCAGCGCTCGTCCAGGGCCACGACCGCCGCCTCCTTGTGATGGCGAAGCACCACATTGGTTTCATAGAGTCCGAAGTGACGCGGCATGGCCATCTGTTTGTATGAACGCAAAAGGCCCCAGGCGGCGCGGGTGGAGAGCTTGTCCTTGAGGTAGCAGTAGCGGAGTTCCTCGTACACGCAGTCCCGCGAGGGGTGCTCCAGAAGAGCCATCGAAGCATTTTCCAGGGCCGATATATGCTCGTAAAATGCCTCCCCTGTAATGCACAGGTTGGCGTCCATGAAAACGGACAACTCGTATTCCGGCAACAGCAGGTGCGGATGCAGCTTGGCATAGCGGGCCCTCAGGATGGGGTTTGCCGATGCATAGGGAATCTCCCGGAGCTTCCATACGCCGTCCTGCCCGGCCTTGTCCGTGAAGCAGACATAATCCCACGTGGAATCCACCACCTCCGGCTGCGCCAGACGGTCATAGTTCCCCGTAAGGACGGTATAAATCACTTTTTTCATGCCGATACAAAATTAACATTTTGCAAGGAAAGCACAAAATCATTACCTTTGTTTGTTGCTATGACCGGATTTGTCGTTCTCCATTACCTGGCGTACGAGATGACGCTGCAGTGCACGGAAAGCCTCCTGGGGCTTGCCGGAGAAAAACACGTGGTTATTGTGGACAACGCATCCCCCGGCGGCTCCGGGCAGCGTCTGGCGCAACATTTTGCCGGAAAGGCGGAAGTAACGGTGCTCCTATCTCCGCAAAATGAGGGCTTCGCGCGCGGTAACAATCTAGGATACTGCTATTTACGGGAGCATTTCTCCTGCGAGTTTGTGGTGGTCCTGAACAACGACGTCCTCATTCCGGACACTGCCTTTATCGGCAAGGTGGCCTCCCTTTACCGGGAAACGCCTTTTGCCGTGCTGGGGCCGGACATCCTCAATCCCGGAAGCGGGCTTCACCAGAACCCGGCGCACCTGAGGGGCTTTACCCGGGAGGAGGTACAGGCGCGGCTGGAGCGCTACCGGAAAAACCTCTCCCACTTTGCCTGGAGGCGCCTGAAATGGCGCATCAAACAGGCACTGTTCCGGTCGGCACCGGCACCGGAAGAAACGCCGTGGCAGGAATCAGCCCGGGATGTAGTGCTGCACGGGGCGTGCTTTGTTTTCTCGCCGGATTTCATCCGGGTGCGGGAATATGCCTTTAACCCCGGCACCTTCCTCTATTTTGAGGAGGATATCCTGCACTACGAATGCCTGCAGCAAGGACTTGTCCTGCTGTACAGCCCCAAGGTCCAGGTGCTGCATCTGGAAGATGTTGCCACCGACAAGGCGTATCGGACCAACGCCCGAAAAGAAAAAATGAAACTGCAAGAGAGCGTCCGTTCCATGGAGGTCCTGCTTAACCTGATGCGCCGCTGACCCATGGCCACTTCTTCCATCAAACAGGCGGTTTACCTGAATGCCGCCGCCCGCTACTCCACGCTGGTGCTGCGCCTGCTGTTCAACGCGGCGCTGGCCCGTATCCTGGTGCCGGAAGACTTTGGCGTAGTGGCCGTCGCCATGGTGTTTACCACTTTTTTCAGCTTGCTCTCGGACATGGGGCTGGGTGCAGGCATCATCCAGAACAAAGAACTGAGCCGGGAGGATATCGGGAGCATTTTCGCCTTCTCGCTGCGGCTGGGACTCATCCTGATGGGCGCCTTTGCGCTTTTCTCCTTCCCCATGGCCCATTTTTACGGAAACCGGGCACTGATTCCGGTGGGCATGCTGCTGTCTGTACAGCTGTTTTTCAATACGCTCAATGTGGTTCCCAATGCGCTGCTGCTCAAGCAAAAGGAGTTCAAGAAGGTGGCGCTCCGCATCCTGTGCGCCTGCCTTACCTCGGGCATTGTGGGGATCGGGCTGGCGCTGACGGGCCTTAAATATTACGCCCTGGTGGTGCAGGCCATCCTGGATGCCGTGTTCATCTTCAGCTGGAACTATTTCTCCACGCGGCCGCCCATGGCCCGCAGGCCCGCGTGGGCCAGCCTGGAAAAAATCCGCAGCTACTCCGGCTACCTGTTTGGCTTCAACCTCATCAATTACTTTGCCCGGAACCTGGACAACCTCCTCATCGGCAAGTATATGGGTCCTGCGCAACTGGGCTACTACGACAAGTCCTATAAGCTCATGCTGTATCCGGTGAACAACCTCACCCATGTGATTACGCCGGTACTGCATCCCATTCTTTCCGAGCACCAGAACGACAAAACCTATATCTATGACAAATATCGGCAGGTAGTAAAGGTGCTGTCGCTGCTGGGGGCGTTCATCACCCCGTTTTTCTGGTTTTCTAGCGGAGAGATTATTCCCATCCTGTACGGGAAACAGTGGCTTCCGGCCATCCCCTGCCTTCAGTGGATGTCCCTCGCCATGTGGGCGCAGATGATTCTTTCATCGGCCGGCACCATTTTCCAAAGCCTGGGAGACACCCGGCGGCTCCTGTGGAGCGGGAGCATGAATGCCATTATGGTGGTGGTGTTCATCATTGCCGGTTTGGCAGAAGGCAGCATTGTGGCGGTGGCGCGGAATGTGGCCATTGCCTATAACCTGCAATTCGTGGCCACCTTCTACATCCTGGTGCATCTGTCCTTCGGGTTCCGCACGCGGGACTTCCTCAAGGGCCTGCTGCCGGACCTGTGCGTAATGGGTGCCGTAGCCCTTTCCGGTTACGGCTGCACCTTCCTCCCGGCGCTTCCGCTGGTGGGCGCCTTTGCCGTCAAGCTGGCCATCATGGGTGCCGTGTACCTGCTGGCGCTGGTTCTTACCCGTCAGCTCAGGCCGCTTGTCGGCCTGCTTTTCCATAAATGAAAGCCCCTTCATCGGCAGGATGAAAGGGCTTGATAATCCGTTATTAAAGGATTACTCCGGCTTGTAAGAATCCTTGAGCGCCGTGGTTTTGTTGAAAACGGGGTGCTCCGGCGTGGAGTCTTTGTCCGCGATATAGTAGCCGGTGCGCTCAAACTGCACGGCAATACCGCTTTGATCCTCCAGGAGGGCGGGTTCTGCCCAGCCCTTGCCAATGACCAGGGATTCCGGATTCAGGAAGTCCTTGTAGTCTTTGTCTTCCGGCACCTGGGACATATCGGCCAGGGTGAAGAGTTTGTCGTAATTGCGAACCTCCAATTCCTTGGCAAACTGCGCGCTCACCCAATGGATGGTGCCCTTGACGGAACGGTACTCCGGTGAAGGGTCATAGGTGCACTTGAGTTCCACCACTTCTCCGTTCTCGTCCTTGACTACCTCGTTGCACTGGACGATATAGGTGTATTTGAGACGGACCTCGCCGCCGGGCTTGAGGCGGAAGAACTTCTTGGGGGCATCTTCCATGAAATCGGCGCGGTCAATCAGGAGCTCTCCGGTGAAAGGGACACGGCGCTTGGCACCGTCTGGATCGGCCGGATTCAGCGGGCAGTTGAACCATTCCACCTTGCCTTCCGGCCAGTTGGTGATGGTCAGTTTGACGGGGTCCTGCACCACCATGTAGCGGTTGGAGCGCTCATTGAGGTCCTGGCGCACACACCACTCCAGCAGTTGCAGGTCCATGAGCTGGTCCCGCTTGCTCACGCCAATCTTGTCGCAGAACATGCGCAGAGCCTTGGCGGTATAGCCGCGGCGGCGCACACCGCAGAGGGTGGGCATGCGAGGGTC
>DEKS01000167.1:6003-8353 GCA_002354005.1 Bacteroidales bacterium UBA2716 | reverse complement strand
ATGGAATGGGTGATGTGCTCGATGGAGTCGCACTGGCCGTGGGTGAAATCGTACATGGGGTAGATGCACCATTTGTCCCCGGTGCGGTGATGGTGGGCGAACTTGATGCGGTACAGCAGCGGATCCCGGAACATCATGTTGGGATGGGCCATGTCAATTTTGGCGCGAAGCACCTTCTCTCCTTCTGCGTACTTTCCGGCTTTCATTTCCCGGAACAGCTTGAGGTTTTCCTCCACGGAACGGTCCCGCCAGGGGCTGGGCGTACCGGGTTTGTCCACGGTGCCGCGGCCGGCGCGAATCTGGTCCTGGTTCTGGTCGTCTACATAGGCCAGGCCCCGCTGGATGAGTTCTTCTGCCCAGGCATACAGCTGGTCAAAGTAGTCGCTGGCATACAGTTCCTTGTCCCACTCAAAGCCCAGCCACTTGATGTCCTCCTTGATGGAGTCCACGTACTCGGTGTCTTCCTTGGTGGGGTTGGTGTCGTCGTAGCGGAGGTTGGTTTTGCCGCCGTACTTCTGCGCCAGGCCAAAGTTAAGGCAGATACTCTTGGCGTGTCCCAGATGCAAGTATCCGTTGGGTTCCGGCGGGAAACGGGTCATGATGCTGTCCACTTTGCCTTCTGCGAGGTCTTTCTCTATGATTTCTTCCAGAAAATTGAGTTTACGCTCTTCCATAATCTAACTGTTATTAGCCCTCAAAGGTACGAAAAAATCCCCACAAATGTGCAGATACAAAAAAAATTAGTAATTTTGCACGTTTAAACAGACTAAAACCTACAGTATAATATGGGACTTTTACACGCGCGCCTGGCCAAGTATGACCTTCCGCAGAAAATGCAGGAAAAAGGGATTTATCCTTATTTCCGCCAAATAACCAGTAAACAGGGCACCGAAGTAACCATGGACGGGAAGCAAATCCTCATGTTCGGTTCCAATGCATATACGGGCCTTACCGGAGACGAACGCGTCATCAACGCCGGTATCGAAGCCCTCAAGAAATATGGCTCCGGATGTGCCGGTTCCCGCTTTCTGAACGGAACGCTGGATATTCACGTTCAACTGGAAAAAGAACTCGCCGCATTTGTAGGCAAGGACGAAGCCCTGGTGTTCTCTACGGGTTTCACCGTGAACAGCGGTGTCATCCCCCAGCTGCTCACCAAAGACGATTTCATCATTTGTGACGACCGCGACCATGCTTCCATCGTGGACGGCCGCCGCCTGTCTTTCGCCAAGGGTCTGCACTACAAGCACAACGACATGAAAGACCTGGAGCGCTGCATCAAACGTTGCCCCAAAAATGCCGTGAAGCTCATTGTGGTGGACGGCGTGTTCTCCATGGAAGGAGACCTGGCCAAACTGCCGGAGATTGTGGAGCTCAAGCACAAATACGACAACGTCGCCATCATGGTGGACGAAGCCCACGGCCTGGGCGTCTTCGGCAAGCAGGGCCGCGGCGTTTGCGACCACTTCCACCTCTCCAAGGAGATTGACCTCATCATGGGTACCTTCTCCAAGAGCCTGGCTGCCATTGGCGGTTTCATCGCCGCAGACAGCGTCATTATCAACTACTTGCGCCACACCGCCCGTACCTACATTTTCCAGGCTTCGGATACGCCCGCCGCAACGGCCAGCGCCCTGGAAGCCCTGCACATTATCCAGAAAGAACCCCAGCGCATCACCAACCTTTGGGATGTCACCAACTATGCCCTCCGCCGCTTCAAAGAGGCCGGCTTCGAGATTGGAGACACGGAAAGCCCGATTATCCCGCTTTACGTGCGCGACATGGAGAAAACCTTCATCGTCACCAAACGGGCCTTTGACGAGGGCGTATTCATCAACTCCGTGATTCCGCCGGCATGCGCCCCGGAAGATACGCTCATCCGCTTCTCCCTGATGGCCACCCATACCCGCGAACAGGTAGACCGCGCCGTGGACGCCCTCACCAAGGTGTTCAAGGAAGAAGGCATCATCAAATAATAAAAAAACCGGGGAACGCCCCGGTTTTTTTATTGCAGCAGGCTTGCCGCTTTATCGACATCCTCCGCAGCTACAACCACGGAGATACTGAGCTCTTCCCCGCCCTGGGCACTGGCGATGATGTTGATGCCGGCTTCTCCCAGTTTACTGTAAACGGCAGCGGAAGTGCCGGGCAGGTTGCGCATGCGGCTGCCAAACACCGTGACGATGCCTACCGCCTGGTTGAGCACCACAACGTCGTCCAGCGGGAGCAGCGGATTGTCCTTGAACAGGCCGCGGATGGCCGCCTGGGCTTTTTCCTGCTCCTGGGAACGAACCGCAAAACTGATGGAATATTCGGAAGAGGTTTGGGCGATGAAACGCACATTGACCCC
>DEKS01000167.1:0-5839 GCA_002354005.1 Bacteroidales bacterium UBA2716 | reverse complement strand
GCATTCTTGGCCGGCCAGATGGCATAGGAAGAGAAAGGTGCACGGTCCGAGGCACAGTAGTGCGCGGCTTCGTCGTAGGTGATGGCCTCCTGGCCCTCTACGCCATGGGCTTCCACATGGAATTCGATGGTGGTTGCCTTTAAAACGGCGGCGATAAGGGCGGCCATCAAGTGGGCACCGTCTTTTCCCACACGCACCACGTAGCCGGAAGTGAGCCGGCCGTAACCGCCGGAAATCACCATCGGGGCGTTGCCTTGACAGCGGGCTATGATTTGCTCTTTGGAGGCGTTCCAGTCAAAGTGCTGCTCGCCTTTGGAGTCACTGCTGCAAATCATGAGCTCTGTGCCATCCAGAAGTTTCCCCCGCACGTGCTGGTTCACGGCCTCCGCGCACAGGCGGGCGCATTTGGCCATCACATAGTCCTCAATGGCCACGGACGAGGTTTGCACGTACATGGCTTCCCTGAGGTAGGTAGAAATGGTGTCGATGCTTTTTTCCACCGTCTGGACGTACGCAGGATTCACCGCCATGTCCAGGAAATACTTCCGGATGGCCTCCAAGTCCTCCCCGGCCGATTGTTTCTCCTGGATGGTTTTCCGGATGGCTTCGCGGAACATGCCTTCGATGGTGCGCTGCGGCCGGATGACGGCGATGGTGTCCGGTGCGCACAGGCTTGCAATCTTTCCAATGGAACGTTGCTTAAGGACGAATGCTTTTACTATCATGGTGCAAATTTTAATTAGCCGTTACGAACCACAAATATAACCATTTCGTTCCGTTTGGTCAAGAGATGCGCCGGTATTCTTCCCGCCTTTGGAGATGTCTTTTTTTCTTCTTACCTTCGTAAGATAGTAAACCACACTGATTATGACCAAAACCAACAGCCTGATGGTCCGATACGGCATCTCCACCCTGGGTCTCCTGGTAGTAGCGCTGGGTGTGGGCCTGTCCATCAAATCCAACCTGGGTATCGCGCCCCTTTCCTGCATCCCTACCGTCCTGAGCCTCCGCTTCACCCATGTTTCCGTGGGCACGTTCACCTGGATATTCAACCTGCTGTTCATCGTACTGCAGGCCGCCATCCTTCGCAAAGACTTCAAATGGGAACACGTGCTGCAGGTGCTGCCCATCCTCATCTTCGGCTACATGGTAGACGGCGCCATCTGGCTGTTTGACGCCCTCAAGTCCCCCGCCACCAACTACGTGGTGCAAATCCTGCTGTGCCTGGGCGCCGTGGTGCTCACCGCCGTGGGCATCCGCCTGGAAGTGGTGGGCCAGGGATGGATTCTCCCGGCCGACAACACCCTGTACATTATCACGCTGCGCACGGGCGCACGCTTCTCCGTTGTCAAAATCCTCATGGACGTGGCGCTGGTAGTCATTACGGTGCTGCTGGCCCTGTGGTTCTTCGGCCTTCTCACCGGCAACGGCCACACCATGGTGGTCCGGGAAGGCACCCTGATTCAGGCTCTCCTTACCGGCGCCTGCATGCATGTGACGGATCCCCTGCTGAACCGATGGCTGGAGCCGGTGGTAGCCCGGGCCCGGAAATAAGCCCCCCCTGGTTGAATTCCTGAATCCAAAAAAGAGGACTTCCTTTCGGAAATCCTCTGTAGTAGCGGAGGCTGGACTCGAACCAACGACCTCCGGGTTATGAGCCCGACGAGCTACCAACTGCTCTACTCCGCGATGTGGATTGCAAAGGTAGGTACTTTTTCCGGAAAAACCAAATTTTATTTGAGGAAATTCAGAATTTCCTGCATCTCAGAGGCCTTAAATGCCTTTTGCTCACCGCTTTGCAGGTTTTTCAGATTTACGGTGCCCGCCTCCATTTCGGAAGACCCGTTGATGGAAATGAACGGAATGCCTTTCCGTTCCGCGTACTCGAACTGCTTGCGAAGCTTTACGGCATCCGGATATACCTCTACGGCAACGCCGGCGGCACGAAGATCCCGGGCGATGGGCAGAATGTACTTCAACTCATCGGCCCCCATGACGGCAAACAGGAGTGTTGTGGCCTGTTCCAGCTCCGCCGGGAAGAGTTCCAGACCGGTGAGGACGTCGTAAATACGGTCTGCGCCAAAGGAGATGCCCACGCCGGAGAGGTCCGGAAGGCCGAAGATGCCGGTGAGGTTGTCGTAGCGGCCACCGCCGCAAATGCTGCCAATCTCCCAATCCAGCGCCTTTACCTCGAAGATGGCGCCCGTATAATAATTAAGGCCGCGCGCGAGCGAGAGGTCCAGTTCCACCGGCGCCTGGATGCCCACCGCGTCGATAAGGCCAAACAACTCTTCTACCTCTTCCAGGCCCTTGAGGCCCGTCTGGGAGCTAATTCCGGAGGCGCTGCCGCCCTGGAACAGCTGGCGCATGGCACCAAGTTTATCGGCAAAACTGCCTTCCAGCGAAAGAATTTGGCCGATGACGGCGATACCCTGCTCCGAGAGGCCCTTCTCCGCCATTTCTTCCTTCACTTTGTCCAGGCCGATTTTATCCAGTTTGTCGATAGCAACGGTGATATCTACTACCTTGTCCGGAGCACCGGCAATTTCCGCGAAGCCCGTGAGCACCTTGCGGTTGTTGATGTGGATGCCCACACGCACGCCCAGTTTGCCGAAGACGGCATCGACCATCTGTACCAGTTCCAGTTCGTTCACCTGCGAACGCGTGCCAATCACGTCTACGTCGCACTGGTAGAACTCGCGGTAGCGGCCCTTCTGGGGGCGGTCCGCCCGCCAGACAGGCTGAATCTGGAAGCGCTTGTAGGGGAAGGAAATCTCGTTCTGGTGCTGTACCACAAAACGGGCAAAAGGAACTGTAAGGTCATAGCGGAGGCCTTTTTCCGGTGCCAGCGCGGCCTTTTCACCACTGTTCTGGATGCGGAACAGCAGTTTGTCGCCTTCTTCGCCGTATTTTCCCAGCAACGTGGAGAGATTCTCCATGGCCGGCGTCTCAATCTGCTGATAGCCGAAGGCGCGGAAAACAGAGCGGATGGTATCGAAAATATAATTGCGGCGGGCCATTTCAATTTGGCCGAAATCACGGGTTCCCTTGGGTATGGAAGGCTTCTGTACAGACATTGTTTCAAAATTTTTACAAAATTAAGAAATTTTCTGTATATTTGCATTCCCGTTGCGAGATTAGCTCAGTTGGTAGAGCGTTGGCTTCCCAAGCCGAAGGTCGCGAGTTCGAGCCTCGTATCTCGCTCAAGGCCGGCAGTGGAATTGTTCCGCCGCCGGTCTTTTTTACTTTCTCAGGTACTGAGCCCGCTCTTCTTGCGGAAATTTTTCGATGGCGTACCGCAACATGGTACGGGGCATGGTGGAGATGCGGGGCGTGAGGAAGGCTTTGAGTGCATCCTGGTCGCGCTTCCCGGCCTCACGGAGCAACCAGCCCACGGCTTTGTGAATGAGGTCGTGGGGATGATGAAGGAGGATGTCGGAGATGGCAAATGTGTCGTCCAACTGCCCATGCCGAACAAAAGTCATGGTGCTGACAATACCGATTCGCTGCTCCCACAGGGTACGGCCGTCCCGCGCCAGATGGTAAAGGAGGCTGCGGTCCTTCTGCGGAAGCAGCCACTGCCCCAGCAAGGGATACGAGGACAGGTCCACCAGGTCCCAGTTATTAATCCGGTCTGTATGGGAGAGATAAAAGTCTATGCAGTAGCGCTTTATTGGAAGAATGCGCTCCGGAGAAACATCGTCTCCAAAACAAGGTCCTGCAGCGCTCCACTTCCCGGGATGGGAAAAGATTTCCACCAGGGTCAGAAGTGCAGCGAGTCGAACCTCATGGTACTCGCTGGCCATGCATTCCTCCAGGTGTTCCGGACTCACCTCCCGCCAGCATGCTTTCACCACTTGGCGGGTAACCGGGACCTTAATGCCCAGAAACACATCCCCCTCACCGTACTGGCCGGGATCGGTTTTGAAGAAGCGCGCCAATCCCGGCACCTGGGCAGGGTCGGCATGGCTTAGCATGGTATGAAGCAGTTCATTCATTTCCCCAAAGATACTGCTTTTTGCATAAAAAACAGCACCCGACGCCATCGAAGCGAAGCGTGGCACAAGATACACTCGCCCTTCGGGCTCGGTATGACAAGCGCAGGGTATTGACAAATCGGGGAAGAATAGGTATCTTTGTACTCCCAACCACATAGACATGAACAAACTAATTGAACTCAACCCCAACGAAGTGGTGTCTTTCCTGGAAAAGATGCCCGAGGATTTCACCCGCGAAGACATGCTGCATTTCATCTGCGAGAAAGGTATCCGGATGATTGATTTCATGTATCCGGCAGAAGACGGCCGCGTGAAAACCCTCAATTTTACCATAAACAGCCTGGCCTATGCAGAAACCATCCTCACGGAAGGTGAGCGCGTAGACGGTTCCAGCCTCTTCCCTTCCTTCATCGAGGCCGGCAACAGTGACCTTTACGTTATCCCCCGCTACCGGACCGCCTTTGTGGATCCGTTCAACGAGATTCCCACGCTGTGCTTCCTCTGCGGCTTCTTTGACAAAAACGGCGAGCCGTTCGACTGCGCCCCGCACGCCACCCTCATGCGCGCGGAAAAAGCCTTCGAAAAGTCCACAGGCCTTCAGTTCGAGGCCATGGGCGAACTGGAATACTATGTTATCTGTGAAGAAGACAAACTGTTCCCCGCCACGGACCAGAAGGGCTACCATGAGAGCGAGCCTTTTGCCAAACTGAACGATTTTCGCCGCGAATGTATGGACCATGTGGCCAAGACCGGCGGCCAAATCAAATACGGCCACAGCGAAGTGGGCAACTTCACCCTGGACGGGAAAGTGTACGAACAGAACGAAATCGAGTTCCTCCCCTGCCCCGTGGAAACCGCCGCAGACCAGCTTCTGCTGGCCAAATGGGTCATCCGCAACCTGGCATACCGCTACGGACTGGACGTGAGCTTCGCCCCCAAGATTACCACCGGCAAGGCCGGATCCGGCATGCACATCCACATGCGCCTGATGAAAGACGGAAAGAACGTCACCCTGGGAAGCGACGGAAAACTCTCGGAAGAAGCGCGCGCCGCCATCGCCGGCCTCATGACCATGGCCCCGTCCATCACCGCCTTTGGCAACAAGAATCCCACCTCCTATTTCCGTCTGGTACCGCACCAGGAGGCTCCCACCAATGTTTGCTGGGGCGATTGCAACCGCAGCGCCCTGGTCCGCGTCCCGCTGGGCTGGAGCGCCGGCACGGACATGTGCTCCAAGGCCAATCCCAAGGAAAAAACCGCCAACCTGGACACCACCGGAAAGCAGACCTTCGAGATGCGCAGCCCGGACTGCAGTGCCGATATTTATCAGCTCATGGCCGGCCTGTGCGTAGCCGCCCGTATCGGCTTGGAAATGCCGCGTGAAAAGGCGCTGAAGATTGCTGCCGACACCTATGTGGACATGGACATCCACAAGAGCGAGAATGCCGCCCGCCTGGCAACGCTGGAACAGCTGCCCACCTGCTGCACGGAAAGTGCAAATTGCCTGGAGAAGGTCCGCGCCACGTACGAGGCCGCAGATGTCTTCCGCCCGCGCATGATAGACGGCATCCTGAAGGCCCTACGGGCTCATAACGACACCCAACTGCACCGGGAAGCCCGTAACGATACCAAACTGATGAGAAGGCTTGTAGAGCAGTATTTCTACTGCGGTTAGGACTTTTACGGACTAAATCATCCTTAAAAATTCACCGGCCCCTCGCAATCGCTGCGGAGGGCCGGTTACTTAACCTAAACTTAAACTATGAAAAACTTCGTTGCAAATATACTAAAATTTTCTTCCAAACAAATTATAAGTGACGAATTTTAGCATATTTCAATAA
>DEKS01000172.1:12232-12372 GCA_002354005.1 Bacteroidales bacterium UBA2716 | reverse complement strand
CACATTTCCACCCACTCCATGGCAGCCAGGGCCATGGCCTGCGGCGTATTGCCGTATTTCTCCACAATATACTTGCCCAACGAACCATGGTTCAGACCAATGCGGATGGCCCGGTTGTACTGCTTGCACTTTTCCAGGAA
>DEKS01000172.1:6892-12058 GCA_002354005.1 Bacteroidales bacterium UBA2716 | reverse complement strand
AGCGTATCATGAATCTGCTGCAAGGCGGGCACGTCCGACAGGGAGGGGACGGTGATACGGATGAGCTGCGAGCCCACCGCTGCCAGGCGGCGGCACTGCGCTACGGTAGCGGCAACATCCGCCGTATGGGTATTGCACATAGTCTGGACCACAATGGGGTGGCCGCTTCCAATCAGGACATCGCCCACGCGGACGGTGCGGGTTTCCATCAATTTTGTCATTGCTTATTCTGCTGCTGTTCTTCAATCATTTTCCGGGCCAGTTTACGCAGCTGCGCGCGCGTGTGGCCGTAACGGGGCGTGAGCTGATAATACACGCCCAGGGTAACGGCACCGTCCAGCGGGTAACCGAAACGGTAATAGTAAGGGCTGGAATAATCCGGCTGCCAGAACGAGCCCCAGCCCCATTTGATATTCACGTTCAGGTGAATCTCTATGGGGTTGAACACCAGTCCCATACCCAGGCCGCCCATGAGGCCGTAGGTCCAGCGGAGGTCGTAGTCGCGGAAAGCGGTCAGGTAATTCTCATAGGAGGTGCCGGCATAGGCATCGTCCAGTACACGTTTGATACCGGTCCTGTAGCCGCCATACAAACCCACCTTGAGCATGAATTTGAAGTGCTGGCCCAGGTCGAAGTGGCCGTGGGTGAGGATATAGGCCTCCGGAACACGCATCATGGCCTTGTACGCGCCCGATTCCGTAGAGCGGTACCCGGTTTCCTTATTGGTCTTGAACTCGTAACCCTCATAGTTTTGCTGCGCGCCAAACTCCAGTCCCAGAAAAGGGAACAGGCCAAACATGGTGAACTGCCGGATGACGGAAAAGCCGTACACCGGAAACTGCACCTGCGCCTGGGAAAGCCGCGAAGGGTTCCAGTAGCCAAACTGGGCCGACATCCCCCCGTACACCCCAATCATCCAATAGTCGTTGGGTTTCTGGACCTGTAGCTTGAGGCTGTCCAGATACTCGTTGGTGACCGTATCCGGCAGGCTGAAGAACTCCTTGTCCAGGTCTACCTGGGCAAAGGAGAGAGAACAGGCCGCACACAGGCCGATAACAATGGAAATCAGACGCTTCATCGGAACATTTCCTCCATGTCTATCTGCCAAATCATCTCCGCCCGCTCCAGCACCTTAATGAGGAACTGGTCGTTCACCTTAAAGAAGCGCACCTTTTCCGGCTGTTTGTGCTCCAGCAGCACGCCGGTATCTACCAGGTTGTTCCGGTTCAGGTCTTCCGTGATACGGATGCAATAATTCCCGGTTTTCAGGTAGGGGAACACCAGCGTACCATCCTTGTCCACAATGAACGAACGCACCACTTTGTCCCGCTTTTCCGTTAGCAGGTCCAGGATGTACTTGTTTTTCACGTGGGAGAGTTCCAGGGTAATGGAACTGAGTTTTTCGTCGGTGGGGAGCGTAACTTTGAGCTCCGTACTGTCATTGTAGTAACCGTTTACGTCACGGAAACGGCGGTGGGGGATTTTGAGGTAATAGTCGTAGCCCACCTGCAGTTTTTCTTCCGGGTAAATATTGAAATGCCGCAGGTTGGTGCTGTCCTGCACCACCTTCACTTTGCCCTTGGCCTCCTGCTGACGCGGGTTCACACTGCGGAATTTCAGGGAATCCCAGGCGCTTTCAATGAGCGGATACTTGAATTCAATCTCATAGCCGTACTGCTCAATGGTGGTAGCATCGGCCTTGGTGGTCATGACGGCGATGGTATCCTCGTGCTTGCGGTTACGGGGATTGTTGGCCATTTTCATGAGTTCGGCCCGCAGTTCCTTGCCAATAGAGAGCTTCACCTCCTCTTCCGTAGGGACCAGCTTGCCAGTGGTATCCGTTTTGTCAAAGTTCAGCACCAGTTTAAGGGTGTCGGGCATTTTGCGCTGGTCGTTCACCCAGAGCTCCAAGGAGTCCCGCTGCAGGTTGAACTGGGAAATGAGTTTTTCCCGTGGGAGCCCCTTGATGCGCATGTCGTGAATCACGGCATCCGGCGCCATAAACGTAAGGTAAGCTGTACGCAGCCCCACGCGTTCCTTCTTCACAATCATTTGCTTGGAAGGTTTTTCGCGGAAAAGATTCAGTTCAAAGTCCGTCTTGCGCGCCAGGCACAGGGCCGTATCTTTCATGTCGAATTTCTTGAACTCGTACAGGCTGTCGTTAAAGACCGTATGCGGATGGAACAGGGAATCCAGGAAGGCCACCCGCTCCGTCTCGGGGTCGTACAGGTTGTTGTTGTTCTCGTCCTTGATGGCATAGACCCGATAAATGGTGTCCTGGATGTTCCGAAGGCTGAAAAAGCCCCACTCGTCGGTTTTGGCGGCTGCGACAGGACGCTTGAGGAACAAGGCGGAATCGGCCTGGTCCTTATACAGCATGACGGTAATGCCTTTTAGCGGCTTCAGGGTGTTACAATCCTGTACCAGGCCGGTCAGGCACATGGAGTCAATCTGCGCACCGGTAGAGAACACCAGCGTGAAGCCCGGGAACAGGTTGCCTTCGTTATTGTCGGCGATGGCGCCCGTCAGGTCCAGCGTGTAGGTGGTGTTGGAATCCAGGTCACTCTCGAACGAGACTTCCACCGACTTGCCCTTGATAACCGCCTTGGGGCGTTTTTCCAGCGGGGGAGAAAGATAAATGCCGGTGGCGTCCTTGATTTTCACATATTCGTTGAAAGTGAACACCAGTTTGGTCTTGTGCACCCCCACGTTCACCGTACCCGGGAAAGGGGTCACCTTGGTGAGCACGGGCGGGATGGTGTCCTTGGGGCCACCGGAAGGCGGAGTTGTGGTGTTGGCACAACCCTGCGGGAACATGAGCGAACCCAGTATGAGAGCCGCTGGAATGAGCGGCAGCAGTTTTTTCAGGCTCATAGTTCCGTTCTAATTACAGATTCTATGCCTTCGATGGAAGAAAGTTTCTTGATCATCTGTTCCAGAATCTCGCGCGACTGCACGTACATGTCAATATAGCCCTCGAACAGGCCGCTTTCTGCCTGCAGCGACAGCCGGCGCATGTTCACGCCCATCACCAGCGACACGTAGCGGGAAATCTCGTTGAGCATGCCCACACGGTCAATGCCCTTAAGGGTGATACGTACCAGGAAGGAATTGTCCTCGGCTTGTTCCAGCCATTTGGGCACTACCACCCAGTCTCCGTGCATGGCGGCAATGCTCTCCGCCACCGGACAGGCTTTCTTGTGCACGGTAACGCTGCCATCGGGGGCCTTAAAGCCCACCACCGGGTCTCCGGGGATGGGATTGCAGCAGCTGGCAATGGAGAAACGCGGGCCGTTGGGGTCTGAACTGCCAATGATAAAGGTTTCTGCCTCCGGCCGGTTCTCCACCGGCTGCTCAGTCTCATCGTCCATCCTGAGCGCACGGCGCAGCCAGGCCAGACGGCCGCTCGACTGCTTCTTGAGGGTTTCCGTCACCTGGTCCAGGTTCAGGTTTCCAAGGCCGATTCCGTAGTACATTTCTTCGCGGGAGTCTACGCCATATGCGGCCTGCAGGCGCTGGAGATTGCGTTCATCGTTGTCGATGCCCAGCGAGGCGAGCGTATTGTCCAGGGTCTTTTTGCCAAAGTCCACCGTTTGCTTGCGCTGGGCCTTGAAGTAATCCATCACAAGGGTGCGGGCGCGCCGCGTGGTGAGGAATTTGATCCACTCCGGCTGCGGCTTGGCATCCTCGGCCGTAATAATCTCCACTTTGTCACCGGTTTTGAGCACATGGCTCAGCTTTACCAGGCGTTGGTTCACCTTGGCGGCGATGGCCTTGTTGCCCACTTCCGTATGGATGAGATAGGCAAAATCCAGGGCGGTGGCCCCTTTCTGGATGCTGCGTTGATCTCCCTTAGGGGTGAAGACGTATATCTCGGTGGCGGTTAGGTCGTTATGGATGATATCCAGCAGTTCCAGGGCATTTACGTCCGGATTTACCAGGATTTCCTTGATGCGCTCCAGCCAGGCATCCATCTCATAGTCGCCCTCTCCCAGATAGCCGTTGCGCTTGTACATCCAGTGCGCGGCGATACCCTTTTCCGCAATATCGTCCATGCGGCGGGTGCGGATCTGGACCTCCACCCATACGCCGGATTCGCTGAGCAAGGTACAGTGCAGAGCCTCGTAACCATTTGATTTGGGATGCTTTACCCAGTCCCGCAGGCGCTCCGGCATGTAACGGTACAGGCCCGTGATGATGGAGAAGATGTGGTAGCACTGGTCGCGCTCGCTTTCCGGGGAATTCTGGTCGGCGTCAAAAATGATGCGGATGGCATACAGGTCATACACTTCCTCAAAGGAAATCTGCTTCTGCTGCATCTTGCGCCAGGCGGAGTAGGGGGTTTTCACCCGTTTCTTGATTTCGAACTTGAAACCGGCTTTGGTGAGAGCCTCTTCGATGGGCCGGATGAACTGGGTCATCTCCGCGCCTTTTTCCTGAACGCTCTTGTCTATGCGGGCTTTGATTTCCTGGTAGGCCTCCGGCTCATTGTAGCGCAGCCAGATGTTTTCCAGTTCACTCTTGATGCTGTACAGGCCCAGGCGGTGGGCCAGCGGGATAAAGATGAACATGGTCTCCGAGAGAATCTTGTCCCGCTTGTGTTCCGGCATGTGCTCNNGTGCGGCAGTTGTGCAGGCGGTCCGCCAGCTTGATGAGCACCACGCGGACATCGTCATTGAGCGTAAGGAGAATGCGCTTGAAGTTCTCCGCCTGCATGCTCTGCTGGGTGATGTCCGCCACGCCGTGCGTCTTTTGCTCGTTGTCCAGCACCGTTTTAATCTTGGTAAGGCCGTCCACCAGCGAGGCAATCTTGTTTCCAAAATGCTCGCGGATGTCTTCCACGGTGTANNTCCGTATCCTCCACCACGTCGTGCAGGAGGGCGGCCGATATGGATTTGTAGCCCAGGCCAATGTCGTCCACCACAATTTGCGCTACGGCAATGGGGTGCAGCATATAAGGCTCTCCGCTGCGGCGGCGCACATTGCTGTGGGCGCTGTTCGCAAACTCGAAGGCGCGTTGCACCACTTCCAGCTCCGCCGCATTGGCGCAGCGTTTTTCTGCCGATGCACGCAGCTTGGCATAGGCCTGGTTAATGACCTCGTAATCTTTTTCGTTGAACTGCGAAAAACTCATATCGTCAAACTCCTAATTAACTAAAATAACGT
>DEKS01000172.1:0-6818 GCA_002354005.1 Bacteroidales bacterium UBA2716 | reverse complement strand
CTCCTATCATCTCCCTCAAGGCAGCCTCGTCAATCACCTCCACACCCAGTTCCGCGGCCTTTTTCACCTTCTCCGGCCCCGGTTTGCTGCCGGCCAGCAGGTACGATGTTTTGCCGCTCACGGAGCTGCTGTTCTTGCCGCCATGGGCCTCGATGAGGGCTTTCATGGCTTCCCGGGAAATGGAGAAATTGCCGCTGATGACAATGGTCTTGCCTTCCAGGGCATCCGACAATTTGCCTTGCCCGCTTTCCGTGGAGAATTGCAAGCCGGCGGCCTGCAAACGGCTGATTTCCTGCAGGTTGTCCTCCTTTTGGAAGTAGGCCAGCACGCTGTCTGCAATGACATCGCCTACATCCGCGACCGAGAGTAAATCCTCCCGGCTGGCATTTTTGATGGCATCAATGCTGCCAAAATGACGGGCAATTTCCCGCGCGGTGGTTTCTCCCACGTAACGGATGCCCAGGGCAAAGAGGACCCGCTCAAACGGCACCTTCCTGGAGTCTGCCAGGCTTTGCAGGAAGCGGCGCGCACTGCGCTCTTTCCAGCCTTCCAGCTGGAGGAGCTGATACTGTGTAAGGGTATATAAATCCGCAGGGGTACGGACCCAGTTCTTGTTGTAAAGCTGCTCCACCGTGGCTTCCCCGGCCAGCACGTTCATGGCTTTGCGGGAGAGGAAATGCAGGATTTTTCCTTTCATCTGGGTGGGGCAGCCGGTGGTGTTGGGGCAGAACCAACGGGCTTCGCCCTCCGGCTTTTCCAGCGGCGTGCCGCAGTCCGGGCAAACGGCCGGGAAAACGGGCCGCACAGCGCCCGGTTGGCGTTTGGAGGGCTCTACAGCCGTTATTTTGGGGATAATCTCGCCGCCTTTTTCTACATAGACCCAGTCTCCTTCATGGATGTCCAGGCTGCGAATCTGGTCCTCGTTTACCAGCGTGGCGCGCTTGACCATGGTACCGCTCAGGAGCACGGGCTCCAGGTTGGCAACGGGCGTAACGGCACCTGTGCGGCCCACCTGATAGTCGATGGACAGGATGGGCGTGCAGGCCTGCTCCGCCTTGAATTTGTATGCCACAGCCCAGCGGGGACTCTTGGCGGTATAGCCCAGCTGCTGCTGGTAGGCCATCTCATTGATTTTGATGACGATACCGTCCGTTGCATAGGGCAAATCCTTCCGGGCGGTATCCCAATGGGCAATAAAGGCTTCGATTTCCCGGATGTTGTGGCAGATGCGCCGGTCCGAAGAAACGGGCAGCCCCCAGCTGGCGGCGGCACTGAGCGCAGCGTCGTGGGTAGGGTAGTCCACCTGCCCGGTAGGGATGTGGTAGAGGGTGCAAAAGAGGCCTCTTCGGCCCACCTCTTCCGGGTCCTGCAGTTTGAGCGACCCGCTGGCCGCATTGCGCGGATTGGCAAACAGCGGCTCCTCGCTTACCTCACGCTCATGGTTGAGCTTGTCGAAGGACTCGTACGGCATCAGAATCTCGCCGCGGATTTCGAATTCCTCCGGATAGCCGCTGCCCTTGAGCTGGTGGGGGATATTGGCAATGCGACGGGCATTGGCGGTGACATCGTCCCCAACGACGCCATCCCCGCGTGTGAGGGCGCTTGCCAGCTTGCCGTTCTTGTAGGTGAGGCAAATGGCCGTTCCGTCGAACTTAAGTTCACAACTGTATGTGAATGAGGTGCTTAAGGATTTTTCTGCGCGCTCTGCAAACGCTTCAATCTCCTGAATGGAGTAAGTGTTGGCCAGCGACAGCATGGGGTATTTGTGGGGCACCTTGGCAAAACCGCCCTGCCGGTCCTCTTCCAAGTCCGAGCCCACGTGGCGGGTGGGGGAGTCTGCCGTTGCATATTCCGGGAACTGCTGCTCCAGCGCCTCCAGTTCATGCATGAGCTGGTCATACTCATAGTCGCTCATGACCGGAGCGTTTTCCACGTAGTACAAGCGGCTGTTCTCCAGGAGAATAGCCTTCAACTGCTCTATCCTATGTTTTGCCTCTGTAAAGTCCATTTGCCTGTTCGCGTGCGCACGTATACGCAGACGAAAGGACAAATATAAGAAAAAATCCAGAAAGATTTATCCCTTGGCGGATCTTTCGGCGCAGATCAGAAGGGAGATCTTCTCAACACCGTTTCACTGGCTTTTATTGTTTCAGTGAATAGGTGACTGAAATAGTGCCGGTGCCGAAGAAGGCTTTCAACTCATCAGCTGTCTTTCTGTCCACCTTGCCCAGCGGAGTATAGGACCAGCTGTTGCTGCCGTAAAAGACGCAGATATTGTTGCCGTTATATAGCATAATGTCTCCGGATACGGCCGTAATCTGCTCATCGTGTCTATCCAATGAGTATCCGAGCGGCCCGTAATGCTCAAACTCATTGGCCTTCATCTCAACGGTTATGGATCCGGATTTCAGTTTTTCGGCCAACGCCCTGGCGGTGGTATTGTCTGCCAGCGTGGCCGTGATGGTTTTGCCGCCGGCGGTGATATTCATGGTCATAGATTGCATGTTCTCGTGTTGATTGCTGTTTTCAGACTGCTTCTGCTGCTCCTGCTGCTCTTCCTGCTCCAGTGGAGAAGGATGCTTTTCGCAGGCCGACAGGGACAAAACGAAGCAGGACAATACTGTGATTATAGCGGCTTTCATTACTTCAGGTTCTCTTTGAAGAAGGCTTCCATCTTGTCGTAGGGGATGACTCCGGCAACGTCATCATAGAGGTCAGTATGCACGGCTCCCGGGATGATGAGGAGTTCCTTGTTGTCGCCTTTCAGTTTCTCGAAGGCGCCTTCGCTGAAATAGCGACTGTGGGCCTTCTCGCCATGGATAATGAGCACGGGAGTCTTGATTTCGCCGGCCATGTCCAGCAGGGGCTGGTTCATGAAGGACATGGTGCCGATGACATTCCAACCGTCGTTAGAGTTGCCGCTGCGCTTGTGGTACCCACGGGGCGTCTTGTAATAGGCGTGATAGTCCTTGACGAACCAGGGCGCATCCTCCGGAAGCGGGTCGATGACGCCGCCGGCACGCTCGTAAGTACCCGAGGCATAATCCTTCGTGCGCTGGGCCGCCAGGGCGCGGCGCTTTTCCTGGCGCTGGGAAGGCGTATCCTCGCTGGCGAAATAGCCTTCCACATTGACCTTGCTCATGTCATACATCGTGGAGGCCACCGTGGCTTTGATCCGCGGATCCAGCGCGGCCGCATTGACAGCCATGCCGCCGAAGCCGCAAATACCGATGATGCCGATGCGCTCCGGATCCACCAGGTCACAGTTGGACAGGAAATCGACAGCGGCCAGGAAGTCTTCCGTGTTGATGTCGGGCGACGCCATCCGGCGCGGTTCTCCGCCGGATTCTCCGGTGAAGGAAGGGTCGAAGGCAATGGTCAGGAAGCCCCTTTCCGCCATATGCTGGGCGTAAAGGCCGCTCGACTGCTCCTTGACGGCGCCGAAAGGACCGCTGACCGCAATGGCCGGAAGTTTGCCCTCGGAATTTTTGGGAACAGACATATCTGCGGCCAGTTCAATGCCGTAGCGGTTGTGGAAGGTAACCTTGCAGTGGTTGACAAGTTCGGATTTCGGGAAGGTTTTGTCCCACTCCTGGGTAAGATTCAATGTGCTCATATGCTCGTTTGTGTTTGATTGGCAGGCAAACAGTGTCAGGGCTGACACGAAAACCGGGATCAGATGCTTGATGGTCATACAACTGTAGTTTTACTTTTGCAAAGGTAGCCGGCATAGGTGGAATTCTGTTACCTATTTTTGCCCATTATTTACCAATATCGCAGAATTATACATATATTTGTAGAATTCCATACCCTTTCAAGCGTCATGAAGAGCATTCTCCACATCTCCGAGCCCAATGTGTACGCCCGTTCCGTAGGAGCTCCGGAGTTACATCCCCTGGTAAGCGTCATCCACTATGACGAAGTGTCGCCCGTCCGTACCAGCCTGAACCGATACGGCGTTTACGGGCTCTTCATCCAGCAGAACTTTCCGAAGCATCTCACCTATGGGATGAAAATGTTCGACGCGGCCGAAGGGTCCATCTTCGCCACGGAGCCGGGGCAGATCGGCGGCAAGGAAGATGACGGCGAAGACCTCTATATCAAAGGATGGGCCTTGCTGTTCTCACCGGAACTCCTCCGGGGAACCGACCTGGAGGTCAAGATGAAGGACTACCGGTACTTCTCCTACTTCGCCGTGGAGACCTTGAAAATGGAGTCCTCGGAATGGGGCCGCATCACCCAGCTGCTCACGCAACTCAGGCATGAGTTGCAGGAAAACGAAGATTCCCCGGCACTGCGGGATATCATCCTGGGATACATCCGCCTGATCCTGGAATACTGCCAGCGCATCTATCTGCGCCAGCTTTCGAAGGAAGACAGGGCTTCATCGGACATCCTCAAACGCTTCCACAACCTGCTCAGGGAGTATTATCTGGATGGCAGACAAATGGAAATCGGCCTCCCCACCGTCCAATACTGCGCCGAGCAGCTGGCCTATTCCCCGCGCTACCTGGGTGACGTGATTCACAAATCAACCGGCGGAACGGCCATCAGCTACATCCATGCCTTCGTGATCGAGCAGGGCAAAAGCCTCCTGATGAACGGACACCCCGTAGGCGAAACCGCCCTCCTCCTGGGCTTCGAATTCCCGCACCATTTCACCCGGCTCTTCAAGAAGGTGACCGGCCTTACGCCGACGGAGTTCCTGGGAAAATAATCGGGAAACCGCAGCACACTGGCAGTCTTTTTTTACTATCTTTGCACCTCGTGAAACTGTTCGTGCTCATATTTTCTCTCCTTCTGTCCTTCCTTTCCGCAGGTCGGACGGAAGCAGTCAGTGCGAGTCCGTCAGAGGGCAGACAGTACCATGTTTCCGAATGCCCGTCCACTGACAAAGCCGTGGATCTTACACGGAACCGGGAAATCTGCATCACCTCGGCGCAGGGATACACCTTTGCCGGCAGCAACAGCACGAACTCCGTTTCCGTCCGGTTGACCCAGTCCCTCAGGCGGTTGAATGAGCCGGTGCGCTCTTCTTTCCGCATGGTAAAGGGCGGAAAAGTCATCGACAACAATCATATCCATCCATTCCTGGCCCAGTCGTTCGTGCACCGGGCAGGATTTTATACTTCAGAACGGTTTCTGTTCTCCATCTGCCGTCTCCGGCTTTAGCAGGCGGATTCTTCGTCGGCCGTAAAGGCCTCCTCGGAATGACAGACACCTTGTCATTCCGAACGACGTGAAGAATCTGTTTACTCATTCAATACAACCAAAATGACTATTATCTGGCTGCTGGTCGGCCTGGGACTCATTGTCCTGGGCGCTGACTGGCTTGTTGAAGGCGCTTCCTCCCTGGCGAGAAAGGCCGGCGTGAGCGAATTCGTCATCGGCCTGACCATCGTGGGCTTCGGAACCTCGTGCCCGGAACTGGTGGTGAGCCTCACAGGGGCCTTGGAGGGGAATGCCGATGTAGCCGTGGGCAATGTCCTGGGCTCGAACATATTCAATGTCCTGTTCATCCTGGGCCTTACGGCTTTGCTCTGCCCGGTATCCATGACAGCCGACAACAGGAAACGGGACATCCCGGAGACTTTACTGGTGACACTGCTCTTTCTGGGCTTCGGGATGTGCCATTCCCTGTTTGGAATCGGAGAGGCCGATGGCCTTTCCCGTTGGGAAGGAGCCCTTTTCCTCATCGTGTTCGCCTTGTACATCTTCGTCTCCTTCCGGAGAGGGAAACCCTCCGAAGGAGAGCAGGCCGCCGAGTCAAAGCCCCGGAAGCTTTGGATGGCGATTCTGCTGGTCCTTGCAGGATTGGCCGGGCTCATCTTCGGTGGCAACCTTTTCGTAGATTCAGCCACGGCTCTGGCCCGGATGCTGGGAGTAAGTGACAAGTTCATCGCCGTCACCATCCTGGCGGGCGGGACTTCCCTTCCGGAACTGGCTACCAGCCTGGTGGCCGCCCTCAAGGGCCGGGACCAGCTGGCACTGGGCAATATCCTGGGCTCGAACGTCTTCAACATCCTCTTGATCCTGGGCGCATCGGCCCTCATCACTCCCCTATCCTTTGCATCCGTTACATACGTGGATGCGCTGGTGCTTCTTTTGAGCGTGGCGTTCCTGCTTCTATGGGCCTACACCGGCCGCAGGGAGCGGATCGACCGCTGGGAAGGGGCGCTCATGCTTTTGCTCTTCGGAGCGTATTACTATTATCTCTTTATCAATCTATAACTATGGAAATCAAACTCAAAAAGGTCCACACCGTCAAGGACCTCCTCATATCCGCCTTCGTTCTGGCCGCCGGAATCGGCCTGTATTTCGTTCATGCCGGCCTCGGCGCTACCGTTGCCGTCTGCGGACTTCTTCTCCTTGCCTTCTATAAATCCGGTTACAAACGCGAAGGGGAAAACACCGTTCTCCGCAAAACGGCCCTGGACGTGTCCCATTCCTGCCGGGATTCCCTCAAAGGATTCCTGGACGGAAAGGAGGTGGAGCCGCAGATTGACAAGGCGGCCCGAGGCGGCGTCATCCGCCTGGAAGCATATTACAATGCCGATGCGGCCGTCGCCTACGCGCAGCTCTTCGACTTCTCCAACTATACCTATGAGCCCGCAACCGGAATCGTTGAACTTCGTGGCTCCAGAGCGCAAACCCTGATCTCTAAACTATGAAAGAACAGCAGGTAAAGAAAACGTTCCTGCCGCAGGATATCGCAGTTTTGGCTGCTGTCTTTGCGGCAGGAGCCGCCTGCTTCCTTCCAGGTGAAGGATGGGGCGGACTGGGTGTTATCATCATCCTTTGCGGAGTCCTGATGGTGC
>DEKS01000084.1:5659-7767 GCA_002354005.1 Bacteroidales bacterium UBA2716 | reverse complement strand
CACAAAAGTAACAATTCGGCGCGGAATTTGCAAGATAAACTGTTGGTGAAACAAAGATTCCATATGCTCGTGGTAGCCGGTGCCCTGTTGGGCATGGGCTATACGGCGCATGCCCAGTCTTTCTTTACCACCAGCGTGCAGGCCCAGCGCCTCAAGCAGGACGACGGTTTTGCCGTCTTCTCCTCCATTACCAAATACATGGCCGCAGGGGATGCCGCTTCGCTTTCCTCCTGGTTCGCAGACAATCTGGACGTCACCATTATCTCGTCGTCCCGCAACTGTTCCAAAAAACAGGCCCGCGAAATCCTGCGCAGTTTCTTTGAGGCCAATACGCCCCGCTCTTTCACGGTTACGCACAAAGCCTCGGAGGCCAACAAGAAATACATGATTGGCCAGCTCAATGCCGGAGGGGAACTGTTCCAGGTAACCATTTACGCCACGTCTTCCGGCGGCGATCCCTACAAAATCCAGCAATTGAACATTTCCCGCCAAACGGCCTATTAAAAAAATCCCCGCTCATTTTCGGGCGAGGATTTTTTCTTACTTGTTTTCCGGAATCATGTGTACATCGCACTGCGGGAACGGGATGGTGATGCCGTTTTCATTCAACACATTGTAGATGAGCTCGCGGGCGCGGTTGGCATAGCCCCACCGTTCCTCTACCAGTACAAACTGTTTGAGGGCCACGGTGATGCCGCTGTCTCCAAATTCGGAAAGCCCCACGCTGACCCCGCGTTTGGGATCCACGATGTCGCGGCCATACTTGTCCTTGCCTTGGAGTTGTTGACTGGCCTCGATGAGCAGCTCGCGCACTTTCTGGATATCTGTACCGTAGCTTACGTCTACCGGCACGCTCACATACTCGTAGGCGCTACCGCGCGTGAGGTTCTTGAAGTTCTTGTTAAAGAGAGCGGTGTTGGTAAAGGAGATAATCACCTCTCCCACGGACTGAATCTGGGTGGTCTGGTAACTGACGGAAGCCACCTTGCCGCGGATGCCGTCGCATTCAATCATGTCGCCCACCCTGAGGCGTCCGCCCATGAGCTGGATACCATAAATGAAGTTGTTGATGATATCCTTGAGGGCCAGACCGATACCGGCACTCAGGCCGCCGGCAATGAGGCCCAGGGCCCCTGTAGGGATGTGCAGCGTTACAATGAACAGGTCTGCATAGACAAACCACACAAACACGCTGATGAGACTGTTGCCCAGGGAGAGGTTAATCTCATTGGCGCGAACGGTCTTTTTCTCATGTTTGCGGAGGTAGCGGTGGTATGCGAGGACCTGCCACAGGGTGTGGACGGCTTTGTTCACATAGCGGAACACCAGGAACATCTCTATCAGGAACAGGATGTTGAAAATGGAAACCTGGAATTCGCCCTGGGTGAGGAAAGGCTTCTCGAAGATGGTCAGGTACAAATCCCTGAATTCGAACACGCCCAGGGCCCAATAGGCACAGACGGGAAGCGAACTGAGCGCCATCAGCGGTATCAGGACTTCACGGATGAGGTCATAGAACCAGGAGGCCCCGAAAAGCAGATTGTCCTTGTCCTGCCCGGACACGAAGGTAATCTTGGCGCTGTAGGCCTCCAGGCGCTTGTTCAGCCGCTTTTCCTTGTACAGGAGGGTCAGGTCCCAGACAGAGAGGATGGCCAGGATGAGTCCCAGTTGGAAATACCACCATACCAGGATGATAAGGGACAGGAAAATATAGCCCGCCAGTCCGATGATGAGGGCAATGGCCGTAATGACGAAGGAAATCCATCCCAGCACCGCGTCCGTGAGGTCTGCCTTGTGGCTGCGCTTGAGATTGGCGATGAGCTGCCACAGCGCCATGGCCAGGAGCAGGGGCGGGAAGAACATGTTCAAGAAGGCATTGGGCACAAACAGCACCCGGCAGCTGATGACAAACAGGGCCGTGCAAATGGTGGGCAGGTAAATCCGGACACTGTGTTTGAGCTTGGCCGGTTTCACCCGGATGAGGAGGGCCGTGTTGATGGCCACGAGCAGGCCGAAGAAGGTGTACATGATGTGCATGGCCTTGAGCGCAATGTCGTCGTCGGTGCTCTCAAAGGTGACGGCCATGAACAGGATGCAGCCCAGCAGCA
>DEKS01000084.1:0-5527 GCA_002354005.1 Bacteroidales bacterium UBA2716 | reverse complement strand
ATTCTGGCCGAGTTCACCAGCCGGGTATTGTTGACAATTTCTTCTTCGCTGTAATCCACCTGATCTTTGAAAAGTGCCTTCCCGATGTCGGAGAAACTGTATTTCTCGTTCATGGCCGCCTTGGTGTTTTTCCAGTATTTGCCGGGCTGTGACAGGATGGTGAACCAAGGGGTCTGGCCCTCTACGAACACTTTGTCCTCGATGATGCCGTAGTACTCCCGGGCATATTTGTAGGATTCTTCCATGCGCAGCCGTGCTTCCCGGTAATGGGTGCTGTCCGCCATCACCAGTTCCCGTGTCTCGGCATACATCTTCAGCAGTTCGGCGGCGTACCGCAGGCAGGAGTCGCGGTCGGCCTGGCCCACCTCGCTCAGGATGAACGCCGGAGTGCGTTCCTCCCGGGAAACGGTGTCCCGTGCGGCATTCATGGCCAGGACGCCGGCCACCTGTTCGTGCAAATCCTGCTCCAGAAGACTCTCGTTCTGCCGCAAGTGCACGTCCAGCGAGTCGTTGTGGTAGGCCAGGCTGTCCGGCACCACTTCCACGTCCAGGAGTTCGGGAGGAAGGCGGCGGAGGGATTCAATCAGGCGTGCATAGCGGTTAATCTCCACATCCAGGGAGAATACGATGCGGTCGTACGGGGTGCGGTTTGCGTTGAAATCTTTGTATTCCTCGCTTACTTTCTCCAGCGCATAGCTGATGTCAAAAGCATATTCCTGCTTCTGGGAATACAGCATCAGGGACAGGTCGTTGCACTTTTTGACAATGTCCACCATCTTCTGGTGCTGGATTTCGTAATTTTCCCGCTGCTGCTCCCGCGTGCTGTCCAGGCGCTTGTATTCGTGATACAGTTCGCTCCGGAGGTTGAACAGCGTCGCGTCCAGGCCCATGCCGGTGAATACGGCCATGGCGGGAACGGCGACGGCAAGCAGCAGAATAAGAATGCCGATAAGTTTCCGTTTTTTCATATTTTAGTTTTTAGCGTGCAAAGATAGCCTTTTTTTATAAAATCATTCGGCTTCCAGCACGAAAACGGCGGAAGAGTAGAGCTGGGGGAGGCGCGGGTTGAAGGCGCCGCCCATGAGGAAGGCGCCCGTGAAGGACTGGCCGTCGCCCCACCAGCAGGAGTTGTCCACGTTCTGCTCCACTACCTTATATTTACGGTTCGGGTCCAGGCCCTGCAGGCGGAACACTTTGCCTCCTACGGTGCGGGGCTCAAAGGCCACGCAGTAGGTGAACACCACGGCGCGGGACTTGTCTTCCGACACGTACATGGCCCCGTAATAATTGGAGTCATAGGGCGATGCAAAGCGGTACAGGTCTCCGCGGAACACCAGGTCCCGGTACTGTTTGTACGAGCCAATGCAGCGCTCCGCCAGGGCACGTTCCTCCCCGGAGAGGTTCCGGGGCTGGAGCTCCATGCCCAGGCGGCCGGAGCAGGCCATGTCAAAGCGGAACTTGAGCGGGGTCACATTGCTGGTCTGATGGTTGGGCACGGTGGAAACGTGCGAGGCCATGATGCAGGCGGGGTAGGTGAGGCTCTGGGAATACTGGATGAAGGCCCGCTGGAGGGCGTCGGTATCGTCCGAGGTCCAGACCTCGTTGCAGTAGCGAAGGGACCCGTAGTCCACGCGGCCGCCGCCGGAGGAGCAGCACTGAACCAGCACGTGCGGGTATTTCTCCCGGATGCGGTGCATCACGTTGTACAGGCCCTGGACATAGGAAATGTAGAATTTGTCCTGCGCGGCGCCCAGGTACGGGCTGCCAAAGCTTTGGATAACGCGGTTGCAGTCCCATTTGATGTAGTCGATGTTAGGGGCCAGCTGCATGGTGCGGTCAAAGATGCCAAAGACAAAGTCTTCTACGGCCGGGTTGGCCAGGTCCAGCACCCACTGGTTGCGGCCCTGATAAATTTCGCGGCCGGGGCTTTGCACCACCCATTCCGGATGGGCGTGGGCCAGGTCCGAGTCCGGATTCACCATTTCCGGCTCTATCCAGATGCCAAACTTAAGCCCCTTGGAATGGGCGTAGGAGGCTACATAGTCAATGCCTTCCGGCAATTTTTTCACATTGACCTCCCAGTCCCCGAGGCCGGCGTTGTCGGAGTTGCGGGGGAAATTGTTCCCAAACCAGCCGTCGTCCAGCACAAACATCTCAAGGCCCATCCCGGCGGCATCGTCAATCATCCGAAGGAGCGTTTCCGTGGTAAAGGTGAAGTAGGCGCCTTCCCAGCTGTTGAGCAGGGTGGGATTCACCTCCCCGCCGCCGTACACGCTGTATTTCCGGGCCCAGCGGTGGAGGTTGCGGGAGGCTCCGCCGGCGCCCTCGCAGGACCAGGTGTAAATCATTTCCGGGGTTTCAAAACGCTCGCCGGCGGCCAGGGGCCAGGCGCTGGCATACGGGCTGATGCCGGTAAGGATGGTGAGGCGTCCGGCGGCATCGCGGTCGAAGCTCAGGCGGAAGTTGCCGCTCCAGGCCAGGGCGCCGGCAATGACCTCGCCGGTGGTTTCGCTGAACTCCCGGGTGTTCAGGCTTAAAAGGAACGAGGGGTTGTTGCCCTGGGTGGCCTGCACCCCGCGGCGGCTCTCGATTACTTTAAGGTCGTGCCCAAGCACTTCCTGTTCCAGTTGCATTTCCTGCGCCCAGGAGCCCCAGGTGTGGGACAGCAGGTAATCTTTGGCGTCCAGATACAGGGCCGACGATGCATAGTTCAGGAGCTCCACAGGTTTTTCCCCGCCGTTGCAAATCTCTGTGTGAATGGTAATTACGTCCTCCTTTGTATAGGCGTTGTACACCAGCTTCACCTGCAGGCCGGTCACATAATCTTTGAGGTCGATGGCGGTGCTGACGCAGCCTTCCCGCTTCTCCACGGTGCTGCCGGTAAAATACAGCTCTGTATTATGGGTGCCATCGGCATACTTTACCTGCAGGGCGGGCTCGCCAATATAGCGGCCGCCGGTGGCGGGGTAGGCCATGCCCTCGCAGCTGTTGTAGTCTTCCGTGGAGGCCTGCATGCCCAGGTACTGCGCCGGGTCTCCGATGGGCGTCCCGTAATGCAGGTTTTTTACCAGGCCGTTCTCCTGCACCAGGAGGATGAGGGCGGTGTGCTCCGTTTCTACGGCAATCACCTGCCGCTCCACGGCGGGAATGGCTACGGTTTCATGGGTGAATTTTTTGGCTTTACGGGCCTCTGTGTTCAGCGGAAGCAGCAGGAGCGCTGCAGCAAGGAAAAGGGTCAGTTTCATGTGGCTACAATATATTTCCTGCAAGATATGCAGAATTTTGCAAAAAAAGAAAAAAGCATGTGAAAATAGTATCAAAAATTTTTAACTTTGCAAAAACACTAAAGCAATGAACGCCGTTTTACGGGAAATTACCCCCATCACGGAAAAAGACTGCCTGTACATTGTGGAAAGGCACAAGAGCGAGTTCCTGTACCCGCTCCATTCCCACCTGGACTATGAACTCAATTTCATCGAGAACGGCGCGGGCGTAAAACGTGTGGTGGGGGACAGCGTGGAAACCATCGGCGAGTATGAACTCACGCTGGTGGCCGGGGAAGAACTGGAACATGCCTGGGAGCAGGGCGCCTGCACCGCCGGCGACGTGCGGGAAATCACCATCCAGTTCGCCCGGGACCTTTTTGACGGCCCGGGCATGGACAAGAACATTTTCAGCGGCATCCACCAGATGTTGCGGCGGGCACGCCTGGGGCTCACCTTTTCCCTGAAAACCATCATGCGCGTCTATCCCCAGCTGGATACGCTGGCCCGTGAGACGGAACCGTTCCAACAATATATCAGTTTCTTGAACATGATGCACGAGCTGGCCGGGGCGGAGGATGCCCGCGTCCTTGCCAGCAGTTCCTTTGCCCGGGCCGACGACAACACCCAGAGCCGCCGGATTAAAAAGGTGGAGCAGTATATCAGCGAGCATTATGCAGAAGCAATCCGCCTGGAAGATTTAGCGGCCCTGGTGGGTATGGCTCCCAGTGCGTTCAGCCGCTTTTTCCGTCAGCGCACCGGCCGCACGGTGGTGGACTACATCATAGATATCAGGTTGGGAAATGCCGCCCGCATGCTGGTGGACACAACGCAGAATATCTCCGAGGTCTGCTACGGCTGCGGCTTCAACAACCTGTCCAATTTCAACCGGGTGTTCAAGGCCAAACGCGGATATACGCCGCGTGATTTCCGTACGCTTTTCAAGAAAACCAAGGTCTTTGTGTAGTTGTTAAAAAAGTATCATTCTTGGCTAAATTCGTATTAGTTTACCCGTGCAAATCCACCTAAATTTGCATTAGATAAACGATTATGTCGGCCAACATAATGAAACTAACACTAAAAACTGTGCTTGGGGCCTGTCTCGCCCTTGCCATATCTGCTTGCAGTGCAGCACCTTCCTTCGTGAGCACGAGGGGAGGGCAATTCCTCAAAAACGGTAATCCGTACACCTATATCGGTGCCAACTTCTGGTACGGTCCTATTCTGGCCTCGGACGGTCAAGGCGGTGATTATGCACGCCTTACGCGCGAACTGGATACCCTCAAAGCCTTGGGAGTAACCAACCTTCGCGTCCTGGTGGGCGCAGACGGCCCTTCGGGCGTATTCTCGCGCGTGGAGCCCACCCTGCAAACCGCCCCGGGTGTGTACAATGATACTTTATTGACAGGTCTGGACCGTTTTTTAGTGGAATTGGGCAAACGGGACATGCAGGCCGTCCTTTTCCTGAACAATTCCTGGGAATGGAGCGGCGGCTATGGCCAGTATCTGGAGTGGGGGACCGGTGAAAAAGCCCTCATCCCGCTGGTAGACGGCTACTGGCCGTTCATGCAGCAGATGCGTAAGTTCCAAACCTCCACGGAAGCCCAGCAGCTTTTCTTCAACCACGTAAGGGCCATCGTAGGCCGCACCAACAGTCTCACCGGCAAGCCGTACAAAGAGGATCCGGCCATCTTCTCCTGGCAAATCGGCAACGAGCCCCGTTGTTTCTCGGACGACAAAGCCATTCAGGACGGCTTCATCGGCTGGCTCACGGAGGCCGCCCGCATCATCAAGGAAATCGACCCCAATCACCTGCTTTCCACCGGCAACGAGGGTTGGATGGGCAGTGAGCAGGACTGGGACCTGGTTCGCCGCATCAACACCATTCCCGGCGTAGACTACATGACCATCCACATCTGGCCCTATAACTGGAACTGGGCCAGCGCAGAAGACCTGGAAGGTACCCTGGATGCCGCTATCGGCAAAACGGCGGAATACCTGGCGCAACATGCTACGCTTGCGCAGGAACTGGGCATGCCGCTGGTGTGCGAGGAATTCGGGTTCCCGCGGGACGGCTTTTCCCCGGCCATGAGCGCCACTACGCGCGTGCGTGATTCCTATTATAAATACCTCTTCGGCCAGGTAGGCGAGACCCTCCAGGGGGCCAACTTCTGGGGCTGGAGCGGCTTTGCCGTACCGCTGCACGAGCAGTGGGAAAGCGGAGACCCTTACACCGGAGACCCTGCCCAGGAGGCCCAGGGCCT
>DEKS01000128.1:6232-7327 GCA_002354005.1 Bacteroidales bacterium UBA2716 | reverse complement strand
TGCTTGTAATCGTAGAAGAACTTACCGTCCTCCTTGAAGCAGAACTCGGAAGCTGCGCAGTCCATGGCGATGGTAACATCCTTACCAGGAACATAACCGGCACCTTCGATGGCGGCGATGATGCAATCCAGGGCGTCGTTGATGCCCTTCAGGGCGGGAGCGAAACCACCTTCGTCACCTACGGCGGTGCTCAGGCCACGGCCTTTGAGCACTTTCTGCAGGGCGTGGAATACCTCGGCGCCCATGCGGACGGCCTCGGCCTCGTTCTTGGCGCCGATAGGACGGATCATGAACTCCTGGAAAGCGATAGGAGCATCGGAGTGAGCACCACCGTTGATGATGTTCATCATGGGAACCGGGAGAACATAAGCGTTGGTGCCGCCCAGGTAGCGGTACAGGGGCAGACCCAGCTCTGCGGCAGCAGCCTTGGCAACGGCCAGGGAAACGCCCAGGATGGCGTTGGCGCCCAGCTTGCTCTTGGTAGGCGTACCGTCCAGTTCGATCATGGCTTTGTCGATGGCGCGCTGCTGCGTGGCATCCATGCCGATGATTTCCGGAGCAATCACCTTGTTCACATTGTCAACAGCTTTCAGGACACCCTTGCCGCCATAGCGCTTTTTGTCGCCGTCGCGGAGCTCAAGAGCCTCGTTTTCACCGGTGGAAGCGCCGGAAGGAACGGCAGCAACACCAACAAAACCGGAATCCAGGGTAACTTCAACTTCGATGGTAGGATTTCCGCGGGAATCCAGGATTTCTCTACCGAAAACTTGTACGATTTGCATAGTTTTTATAGAATTAATGTAGTTGTTTGCGCTTTTAAGCTTACAAATGTACTAAATATTCCCATTATTTACAATTTTTGTATCTTTGTGCACCAATCTTTTGAAGCATGAAAAAATTCGCATATATCGCCCTGTCGGTGCTGTTGTCGGCCTGTTCGGCGGCAAACAAAGAAAATATGGCTCCCGCTCCCGATGCGGTGGAAGAGATGATGGAGAAAAATGTCGCCACCGTGCAGTTCAACGATGAGCTTACCGCCCTGGTGGAAGAGGCCCTGGCGGCAGGCGGACTGGTGACCAAATCGGCCCCGCTGGA
>DEKS01000128.1:4371-6175 GCA_002354005.1 Bacteroidales bacterium UBA2716 | reverse complement strand
GAGGAGCGCACCCGCCGGGAAGGCCTGCACCGTTTCTATCACGTGCAGTTCCGGGCCGATATCCCTCAGACCAAGGCGGCAGAAGGCCTCGCGGCCGTTCCCGGCGTGCTGTATGCCCGGGGCAGCCACCGGATTTACCGACGCGCTTTCAATGATCCTTACTTCTCCAGGCAGTGGCATTACGTGAGTTCCAACGGGGCCGACATCAACGTGCAGAAGGTATGGAACACCTATACCAAGGGCAATAGTTCGGTGATTGTGTGCGTGGTGGACGAGTCGGTAGATCCCACCCATGAGGACCTCAAAGCCAATCTGTGGACGGACGGCAGCGGGCACACCGGTTACAACTTCGCCCGGAACAGTTACGACCTGTCCATCCGCTCGGAATATGGCGACGGCGATTTTGGACATGGAACCCATGTGGCAGGCACCATTGCCGCCGTAAACAACAATGGGAAAGGCGTTTGCGGTATTGCCGGCGGGGACTTTGCCGCAGGAATTCCCGGTGTCCGGATTCAGTCCTGCGCCATTTTCTCCGGCCAGAAGTATGCCGATGACGAGCAGACGGCCAATGCCATCAAGTGGGGTGCGGACCATGGGGCCGTTATCTCTCAGAACAGCTGGGGGTATAAGGCCGATGGATTCCTCGGCGATGAACCGGACGGCAACATCTCTTCCAAGGAACTGGCCGAGTTCAAGAAGTACACCATCGCCAACATCCCGGACCTCAAGGCGGCCGTGGACTATTTTATCAAGTATGCCGGCTGTGACAACCAAGGCAATCAGCTGCCGGATTCCCCCATGCAGGGCGGTTTGGTATTCTTTGCCAGTGGCAATGAGAATATCGACCATGATATCATCAGTAAATATGAGCCCATCATCGCCGTTGGGGCTACCAATGTCAGTAATCAAAAGGCGAGTTATTCCAATTACGGTGACTGGGTGGACGTAGCGGCGCCGGGCGGTAACGGAAATACGGCTGCGAACAGCATTTGGAGTACGCTGCCTCGGGATGCTTATATCTCTACTACGGGTTACGGCGGCACCGACTGGGCCGGAACCTCCATGGCCTGTCCGCACGCCAGCGGTGTGGCTGCCCTCATCATTTCTTATTTCGGCGGAAAAGGCTTCACGGCCGAGCGTTGCAAGGAAATCCTCTTCGGCGGCCTGGGAAATACCATTGGTGGCAGCCGGCCTGTCGGAAAAAAGCTGGATGCATTCGCGGCCTTCCAGTATGGTATTCAAACCGGTGGTGGGGGAGTGGCTCCGCAGATTCTTTTCTCGGAGGCCGATGTGCAGGTGAAAGCGCACCTGACGCATACCCTCACGGTCCTGGCTACCGGCAACGCCACCCTCCGTTGCACGGACACGGGTTCCGATGCTCTCAGTTTCAATGCAGCGAGCGGCGAAATTACCATTGTGGGCCGCGCGGCGCCGGCCGGAAGCTACGAGGCTGTCTTTGTGGCCACCAGCCCCTCCGGCTCGGAAAGCACAGCCACGCTGTCTTACACGCTGCTGCCCAACCATGCGCCCACGGTTGAGAAACAGCCGGAAAACATTCATCACAAGTCACTTAAGGCCGCCACCACGCTTGTCCTCAGCGAGTATTTCAATGACCGGGACGGCGAAGAACTGGACTGCACCATTTCTATTGCCGATGAGACCGTTGCGTACAGTTCTTCAAGCAGCGGAAAAGTGAACCTCTATTCCCGTTCGCTGGGCGTGACAGACATCACCCTGACGGCTATCGACGGGTTGGGCGAGAAAGTCAGCGTCAGCTTCAAGCTGGCCGTGACAGACCCCA
>DEKS01000128.1:2135-4271 GCA_002354005.1 Bacteroidales bacterium UBA2716 | reverse complement strand
TACAGCAAACCCGGCAAGGAGACGTGTTCAATCCCGTTCAATTGGATTTGACATCGCTCTCGCCGGGCCGATATACCCTTAAGCTCAGCTACGGAGGCAGCACCTACTCGCTGCCGTTTGTGAAAATCTAAAGCAAATCCTGCTTCAACTCTTCTACGTACCGCGCAATTCTTTGGAGTTGACGCGGTATTTGTATGCTCTGGGGGCAGCGGGGGAGGCAGTCGCCGCAGCTGATGCAGTGGTCTGCCTGCCGGACCGATGCCACGGCGCGGTCATAGCTCACCAGATAGGCCTTCTTGAGCTTGGCATAGTCCTTCTGCCGGCTGTTTTGCGCATACGTGCCCTCCGTGATGGCCTTGTTGTAGTGCTGGAACACGCCGGGAATGTCAATGCCCCAGGGGCAGGGCATGCAGTATTTGCAGTCTGTGCAGTTTACCAGCGGGTACTCTTTCATTTGAACCGCCATTTGCTCCAGGAACGCGAGCTCCTCTTCTGTCAGGGGCTTAAAATGGCCGAAGGTTTTCACATTCTCCACCAGCGGGTCCATGGAACGCATGCCGGAGAGCACGCACAACACGCGCGGATAGGTGGCGCAGAAGCGGAAGGCCCAGGAGGCGATGCTCTTTTCCGGCTCCCGCTGTTTCATCTGCCGGGCAATGCCTTCCGGCACGTTGGCCAGCCGTCCGCCCAGCAGGGGCTCCATGATAACAATGGGGATGCCGCGCTTGTCCAGTTCCGCATAGAGGTAATCGGCATTGACATTGCGCACGCCGTCCGCATGGGTCCAGTCCACGTAGTTCATCTCAATTTGGCAGAAGTCCCAGTGCATCTCGCCGCTGTCGTGCATCTCCATGAAGGCGTCGAACTCGTGCTTGGCCCCGTGGAAGGAGAAGCCCAGGTTACGGATGCGTCCGGCGGCCTTTTCCTTGAGGAGAAAGTCGATCATGCCGTTTTCCACATAGCGTTTGCGGTAGGCTTCTTTGCCGCCCCGGCCAATCGCGTGGAGCAGGTAATAGTCAAAGTAGTCCGTCTTGAGCTGCTTCATGGAGTCGTGATACATCTGGATGGAGGCCTTGGCGCTCCGGTCGCCAAAGTTGGAAAGTTTGGTGGCGATGAAGTAGCTGCTGCGCGGATGCCGGCTCAGGGCGTCTCCGGCGGCCTTTTCGCTCAGGCCCTGCAGGTAGGCGGGGGAGGTGTCAAAGTAATTGATACCATGCTCCAGCGCATAGTCCACCATTTCGTTTACGGCCTCTTGGTCGATGATGTCTTTCCCGTCGGCATCCTTGATCATGGGCCAGCGCATGCAGCCAAAGCCCAGGGCGCTCACTTTGTCACCGTTCACCGGGTTCTCCCGCATGAGCATTTGCTCCGGGCCTTCTTCCGTGGTTCGTGTCTGTGTTCCTTTGGGAGCGCAGGCAGCCGCTACCGCCGCTGCGCCGCTTATCTTAAGAAAATCTCTTCTTTTCATACCTGTTGTCATTTCGAGCTTGTCGAGAAATCTCCATGTTCATATCGGCCATTCACCGTAATGGCACTGACAGGCCTCACCGGGCACAGGTGCTCGCAGGCGCCGCAGCCGGTGCACTGCTCCTCTGCCACCACCGGGAAGAGCAGTCCCGTTTCCTCGTTTTTCACCATCTGAATGGCGCCGGAAGGGCAGGCCTGGGCACATTTGCCGCAGCTTGACTGCCCGCTGGCGCTCAGGCACAGTTCCAGGTTCACATGGGAGGTGCCCACGTGGTACTGCGTCTTTTCTTCCCGGCTAATCTTCCGGATAGCCCCTGCAGGGCAAAGCTCGCTGCAGCGGGTGCATTCCGGCCGGCACCAGCCTTTCTCGAAGCTCATTTCCGGCTGCATCAGGTGCTCCAGGTCCCCGGAGGGACGCAGCACGTTGTTGGGGCATTCTGCTACGCACAGCTGGCAGGCCGTGCAGCGCCGATAGAAGTCTTTTACGCTGGCGGAACCGGGCGGCGTCACGGGTATCTCCCGCTCCGGCGCCTGTTTGGGAAGGAGCTCGGCAAAGCCGCCGTCCACCTTCTTGGCGGCCGCCTGCGCCCGGGCCTCCACGCCCTTGAGGGCCGCAGCGCCCACAACGGCCACCGTGCCGGCTATCATCGCCCGGCGGCCCTCGTCCTT
>DEKS01000128.1:0-2082 GCA_002354005.1 Bacteroidales bacterium UBA2716 | reverse complement strand
GAGCCCCACGCGTAGCGGTACTGCAGCGCGCCAAACTTGCAGGAATCCACGCAGTTGAAGCAGTCTACGCAGCGGGAATAGTCAATGTGCTCAGAGTCCTTGCCAATGGCAATACACTGGGCCTTGCAATGCAGTTCGCAGGCCTTGCAGTGCTTGCACTTGCTGTGGTCAATGACAGGGCGGAACATGGCAAAGCGGGAGAAGAAGCTGAGCGTGGTGCCCACCGGGCAAATGCTGTTGCAGTAGGTGCGGCCCCCCTTGAAGGAGAGGGCCACCACCACAACCAGCGTTACCACAGCGACAATAAAGGTAGGAAGGCTGCGCAGCCACACCTCTTTAGAGTAAAACGCATAGCTGCCCGCACGCTCCGCCCATAGGGCCAGGAGGTTGTTTCCCCACAGGTATATGGGCTGCAGCAGGTTTTGCACCATGCGGCCGTACGCGCTGTAAGGCGCCAGAAGGGCCACGGCGGCCTGCACGCCTGCAAGGAGCAAAATCACAAAAACGGCGAACACGCCGTATCGCAGCCATTTGGCCTCCGGCTGATATTTGTACGGCGCTTTGCTCTTCCGGGTTCCCAGGTGGGAGACCCCGTCCTGAAACACGCCCAGGGGGCAGATGACGGAGCAATACACACGTCCACAAACGAGCGTCAGCAGCACCAGGGCCACAATGACGCCCACGTTCACCGCCAGCACGGCCGGCAGGAACTGCACTTTGGCCATCCAGCCCAGGTACGCGTGCAGCGTTCCCGTGAAATCCAGTAACAGCAGGGTAATTCCAATCCAGAACACCCACGCCAGTACCACTCTGATTTTCTTTAACATAGGTCCTATTGTTGTTATCTGTGCAAACATACGAAAATTTTTCTTATATTTGCAAACTGCAAAAGCGAATAATAAACTAAAAGCAATACCATGTTACCTCAGGCTAAAACAATCGTGGACGGTCAGTCTGTCAAGATGCAGAGCGCCGTGGACTTTCTGGAAGAAGACCTCAAGAATTACCGTGTAGGCAAAGCCTCCCCGGCCATCCTGAACCCCGTGATGGTGGATTATTATGGCACCGCCACGCCGCTGAACCAGGTGGCTTCCATCACCACGCCGGACGCCAAGACCATCGCCATCCAGCCTTGGGAGCGTTCCATGATTGCCAAAATCGAGAAGGCCATCCTGGATGCCAACGTGGGCCTCACCCCGTCCAACAACGGTGAAATTATCCGTTGCATTGTGCCGGCCCTGACGGAAGAGCGCCGCAAGGAGCTCATCAAGAAGGCCAAGGCGCAGGGCGAAACCAGCAAGGTGACCATCCGCAACGCCCGCCGCGACGGAATAGAGCTGCTCAAGAAAGCCCAGAAGAACGACGGCCTCAGCGAAGACGGCGAGAAGGAGGGTGAGGACGAGCTCCAGAAGATTACGGACAAGTGGGTGAAGAAGGTGGACGAGATTATCGCCGCCAAGGAGAAGGACATCCTCACCGTGTAATGTCCAAACGCATCGCCATACAAGGATATAAGGGCTGCTTCCATGAACAGGCAGCCCGTCTTTTTTATGAGGAGGTGGACCCTGTGGAATGCGACACCTTCGAGGGTCTGTATACCGCCCTGGATGAGGGCCGTGCCGATGCCGCCGTAATGGCCATCGAAAATACGGTATCGGGCGGTCTTCTGCACAACTTTGACCTGCTGCGAAAAAAAGGCCGCCGGGTGAAAGGGGAGGTCTATATCCGGATCGGCCAGAACCTGATGGCCCTGCCCGGACAGCGGTTGGAAGACATCCACGAGGTGCGTACGCATTACATGGCCATCAACCAAACCCGCCCCTGGTTCGAGAAAAACGCCCCCTGGATTAAACTGACGGAGAGCGAAGACACCGCCAAAAGCGCCGCCCAACTGGCCGCGTCGGGGGAGAAGGGCGTTGGCGCCGTGGCCTCGGAGCTGGCCGCCCGGCTGTACGGTCTGGAACTGCTGGCAACGGGGATTGAGACGCACAAGCAAAACTTCACGCGTTTCCTCATTCTGGACGATGCCCTGGAAGTGCCGCAGGCGCAGATGAACAAGGCCTTACTGTGTTTTACCCTGCC
>DEKS01000098.1:3906-4595 GCA_002354005.1 Bacteroidales bacterium UBA2716 | reverse complement strand
TGAGCGGAAAAAGGCTGGGCAAACGCAGTCACACCTGCCAGCCCAGCCAGTAAAAGAAGGAGAAGCTTTCTCATAGTTTACACTTCCGTCGCGGTGGCGAACTCGCTCAGGAACCGCATGTCGTTCTCAAAGTAATGACGGAGGTCGTTCACCTGCCATTTGAGCATGGCAATGCGCTCCACGCCCATCCCAAAGGCGAAGCCGCTATACTGCGACGGGTCTATCCCGCTGGCCTTGAGCACGTTGGGGTCCACCATGCCGCAGCCCATAATCTCCAGCCAGCCGGTACCCTTGCAAATGTTGCACCCCTTGCCCTTGCAAATGTTGCAGCTCACGTCTACCTCTGCCGACGGCTCCGTGAAGGGGAAGTAGGAGGGGCGCATGCGAATCTGGGTGTCCGGGCCGAACATCTCCCGTGCAAAGAGCAGGATGGCCTGCTTGAGGTCTGCAAACGTAACATCCTTGTCAATGTACAGGCCCTCCACCTGGTGGAAGATGCAGTGGGCACGGGCCGATATGGCCTCGTTGCGGAACACGCGTCCCGGGCACACCACGCGGATGGGGAGGGGCTGGGACTCCATGGTGCGCACCTGCACGGAAGAAGTGTGCGTGCGCAGGAGCAGGGGATTGAGGTGGCCGGTGCTCACGAAGAAGGTGTCCTGCATCTCGCGGGCCGGATGGTTGGGCGG
>DEKS01000098.1:539-3822 GCA_002354005.1 Bacteroidales bacterium UBA2716 | reverse complement strand
CCGAATTTGCGGAAAATGTCCACAATCTGCTGACGCACAATGGATACCGGATGGCGGGACCCCAGCGGCAGGGCGTCGCCGGGCATCGTCAGGTCCTCTTTTGGGAGGGCCGATACCACCGCTTCCTCCGCGGCGGCCTTGAGCTCCTCGATGCGGGCCGCTGCCGTTTTTTTGAGTTCGTTCAGGCGCTGGCCATACTCGCGTTTGAGCTCCGGCGCCACCGTGCGGAATTCGTCCATAAGGGCGGTAATTTCGCCCTTCTTGCCCAGAAAACGGATACGGGCTTCTTCCACTTCCTTGGCGGAGGACGCTTTGAGCTCTTCCAGCTCTTTGAAAATTTGTTCAATCGCTTCTTTCATGCCTATTTTTTCTTCTTGGTATTCTTGTTGTTTCTTTTGTCTCTGGCTTCCTGGGCGCGTTTGCCGCCGCTCTTCCAGTACTTGGCCCACTGCTCCGGGGTGAAAAAGCGTTTGTAGCTGTTGTCTATCTGCTGCATCCACTTGTCCTGCACCGTTACGTACAGGTCCCGGTTTTCCACTTTGGCTTTTTGCATGTTTTCCAGCTCTGCCGACATGGCTTTGAGGTCATGGGTGAGGGTGGAATCCACATAGAACTCCTGCCAGTACTCCAATTCCAGCATTGTGCTCAGGCGCTGCACCTCCTTGTCCACAAACTCCAGCATTTGCTTTTCCTGCTGCTCAGGGGTCTGGGGGCCGGCATTTTGGGCCTTTGCCGCCAAAACCGACAGGCATAAAGCAAGCACAGCGCTCAATAAATGATAAAATTTCATACCTTTGTAGTCTAATGTCAAGTGACAAAATTACGCAATAAACAGAAAAAGTCCAAAATACGATGAGAAAATCGCTCCTGAAATTGTTCGTTTCCGCCCTGGCCGTGGTCCTTGGCACCGTGGAAGGCAACACCTGCACCAACGTAATCGTGAGCCGCGGCGCCAGCAAGGACGGCTCCGTGCTGGTCTCTTACGCGGCAGACTCCCATTACCTGTTCGGGGAACTCTATTACCATCCCGCGGCAGACTGGAAGGCCGGTTCCATGCTCCCCGTCTACGAGTGGGATACCCACCGCTATCTGGGTGAAATCGAGCAGGTTCCGCACACCTACCAGACGGTGGGCAACATGAACGAGTTCCAGCTCATCATCACGGAAACCACCTGGGGCGGCCGCGAGGAACTGACGGACAAGCACGGCGGCATCGACTACGGTTCGCTCATCTACATCACCCTGCAGCGCGCCAAGACGGCCCGCGAAGCCATCGACATCATTGTTGCGCTGGCCAATGAATACGGCTACGCCTCGGAGGGGGAAACCTTCTCCATTGCCGATAAGAACGAGGCCTGGATCATGGAACTCATCGGCAAGGGCATGAGCATGCGCAACGGCATCAACATGAACAAGGGCATCGTCTGGGTGGCCCGCCGCGTGCCGGACGGCGCCATTTGCGCGCATGCCAACCAGGCCCGTATCGGCAAGTTCCCCATGGACGATCCCGACAATTGCCTCTACGCTCCGGACGTTATTACGTTTGCCCGCCGCAAGGGCTACTTCGACGGCCTGGACAGCGAGTTCAGCTTCAAGAAGGCCTATAATCCGGCCGATTTTGGCACGGTCCGCGGCTGCGACGCCCGTGCCTGGAGCGCTTTCAACATCCTCACGCAGGGCTGGTTCTCCTTCTACGACGAGAACGGCAACGCCGTCACGCGCGATGCCTTTGCGTATCTGGACTACGTGATGGGCAACAATTTGGAGGGCGACTTCCCGCTGTTCGTGTATCCGCGCAAGAAGGTGGGCGTAAAGGAAGTGGCCGATGTCATGCGCGACCACTTCGAGGGTACCCCCATGGACATGACCCAGGACATCGGCGCCGGCGGCAACGCCCTTCCGTACCGCTGGCGTCCCATGGAATTCCAGGACCCGGAAGGCAACACCTACGTCAATGAGCGCGCCATCGCCACCCAGCAAACCGGTTTCTGGATGGTGGGACAGGCCCGCAACTACGTCCCGGACGTGGTGGGCGGCATCTTGTGGTTCGGCACGGACGACGCCGCCACCTCGTACCTCACCCCCATCTACACCACCATCCAGGAGGTCCCGGACTGCTTCCGCGTGGGCAACGGAGACCTGCTGCATTATTCGGCCGACGCCTCTTTCTGGATTAACAACCGCATCTCCAACGCCTGCTACAAGATGTACAATGTCATGGCCCCGTACGTTCGCGCCAAGGCCGATGCCTTCGAGTACGACCAGATGGAGCGCCGCGTACATTCGGTGGACAGCATGGCCGTGGTCATGTACAACCAGGTGGCGGTGAAGATGCAGAAGAAACTCTCTGCCAAGGGCAATGTAATGGTGTCCCGCCAGCCTTTCGCCAAGGTGATCAAGTATGTGAGTGATTACAGCATCAAAACAGCCCAGGAGCAGTTTGTGGCCTGGCGTAACCTGGAAACGGAACTGCTGGTGAAGTTCATGGACGGCAACGTGAAGCCGCAGAACGAGGACGGCTCCTTCAAGCACTCGGAATACTCGGAGGGTATACCGGATCACATAGAATGGCCCGGCTACACGGAGCTGTGGAAAAACACCGTGGCGCAGGAGCACGGCGACGTAATTAAGGTGCCTGCCGGTAAATAGCACAAACCAATTAATAACCTATAACTATGACCACATTGTTTTATCTGGTGCCGGTGGCAGCAGTGATTGCGCTGCTGTTCGCCTGGATTTTCTTCCGTCGGATGATGAAGGAAAGCGAAGGCACGCCCACCATGAAAGAAATCGCGCAGTACGTGCGCGAGGGCGCCATGGCGTACCTCAAGCAGCAGTACAAAGTTGTCATCATTGTTTTCGTTGTCCTGGCGGCGCTTTTTGCCGTGCTGGCCTATGGCTTTGGCGTACAGAACCCCTGGGTGCCGTTTGCCTTCCTCACGGGCGGCTTTTTCAGCGGCCTGGCCGGCTTCGTGGGCATGAAAACCGCCACGTATGCCAGTGCCCGCACGGCCAATGCCACCATGCGCAGCCTCAATGCCGGCCTTAAAATTGCCTTCCGCAGCGGCGCCGTCATGGGCCTCACCGTGGTGGGCCTGGGCCTGCTGGACATTGCCATCTGGTGGAGTGTGCTCAAGATTTTCTATGACCCGTCGGATGCGCAGAACCTGGTCATCATCACCACCACCATGCTCACCTTCGGGATGGGCGCCTCCACGCAGGCGCTCTTTGCCCGCGTGGGCGGCGGCATCTATACCAAAGCGGCCGATGTAGGGGCCGACAT
>DEKS01000098.1:0-443 GCA_002354005.1 Bacteroidales bacterium UBA2716 | reverse complement strand
GCCGGTATGGGCGCAGACCTGTACGAGAGCTACTGCGGCTCCATCCTGGCCACCATGGCGCTGGGCGCATCGGCCTTCTTTGCGGAGGGTACGGATGTGCAGATGCGGGCCATCCTGGCTCCGATGGTGATTGCCGCCATCGGCGTAGTGCTCTCAATCATCGGTATTTACGTGGTGCGCACCAAGGAAGGCGCCGGCCTGATGGACCTCCTCAAGTCTCTGTCCGTGGGCACCAACCTGGCGGCCGTGCTCATTGCCGTGCTCTCGTTCGGCGTGTTCTACATGCTGGGCTTCCCCAACTGGTGGAAACTCTCCCTGAGCGTAGTGAGCGGCCTGCTGTCGGGCGTTATTATCGGCAAAATCACGGAATTCTATACCTCCCATTCCTATAAACCCACGCAAAAGCTGGCAGAGGCCGCCCAGACGGGTTCCGCTACCGTGGT
>DEKS01000060.1 GCA_002354005.1 Bacteroidales bacterium UBA2716 | reverse complement strand
TTGGCATCCAGCATGGCCTTCTTCACTTCCACACGCGGATCTTCGACAAGGGTGGCCTTGATGCGCAGCCACTCCCCTCCCTGGGCGTCGTAGGCGCAAATGGCGACCTTCGGGTTCGCGGCGATCTGCTTGGCGACGTTCTTCACGTGGCCGGTCTGGATATAGAGCTTGCCCTCGATGATCTCGGCGGTCCCGAAAGGACGGACCTGAGGCTGGTCGCCGTCAGCGGTGGCAAGGAAATAGACGCCAGTCTTGTGCAGAAAATCTCTAACCTGTTGCATGTTATCTTGGTTTAAGGATTGATACTCGGAGGGATTGACCGGTGCGGCCTGGTTTTTCGGGGCGCAGGCGATGAAGGACAGGAGGATGCCTGCAGCGATAAGAATTCGTTTCATGGTTTGCAATAACTTGATTGGACGTTAAAGATAGCAAAAATCCGCCGGATGCTCAAATACATCCGACGGATTCTTGTGCGAGTGTCTGTCATTTTTCCCCTAACGATTCCATCAGCCGCTTGTTGAAACACCAGTCGACCATCCCCCGGAGAGCCTCCGTCCCAAGGCCCTGGTTCCAGTACGGCTTCCCAATCCAGTAGCCAATCTCGGCATCCTCCTCCCCTATCCGGATATTGCTCTCGGCGTGGTCATAATAGCCGATGCAGCCGATGGCTTCCCCGGTCTCCTTGAGTTCCATGGCGAAGGTATGGCCATTTGAGAAGACCTCCCGGATGACCTTGATGCTTTCCTCAATGCTCGTGTGTGGCGGCCAGCCCGCCCACTCGCCCACCTCGGGTTCCGAGGCGTAGCGGAAAAGCGCCTCAGCATCGGACTCCCGCTAAATTTTTCAAATACGCCCAGGATTGTGAAACTTCCGGGTGTGAACAGCCGTATATGGACTGCATCTAAAACCACAGAGTCATGAGAAAGTATTTTAACGAATCCCACAGGAAATATTCAGAAGCGTGTCAGAAGGAGGTCGAAGAAATGTCCAAGCGTCCCTTATCGCACGAACAGTTCAGGGCTCAGATAAAGAGAAACCGCGAAGAATCTGAGCGTCGGAGGAAAGAATCAGAGGAGTTTTAGAGCGATGTGCGCACAGGCCTCCGCGTCGGACAGGGCGTGGTGGTGATTGGTGAGGTCATAGCCGCAGGCCGCAGCTACGGTCTGCAGTTGGTGGTTGGGCAGGCTATGGCCGAAATGACGGCGGGATGCTGCCAGCGTATCGAAAAACACATAATCCGGGTAGTCCATCTGATACACCCTGAACACCTCTTTCAGGCAGCCTTCATCGAAACGGCTGTTATGCGCTACAAGCGGAAGGCCCTCAATCATCGGGGCGATCTTCTCCCATACGTGTGGGAATATCGGGGCGCATTCCGTATCCTCCTCGGAGAGTCCGTGAACCTGTTGACAGAACCACTGATAGTACTCCGGCTCGGGGTGAATCAGGCTGTAGTAAGAATCCACTATCTGGCCATCACGGACGATGACCACTCCAACGCTGCAGACGCTGGAACGACACTCATTGGCGGTCTCGAAGTCTATGGCGGCAAACGCTTTCAAATACGTGAGTTCCTGGATATGCAAAGATAACTATAATCTCCCGAAACCTCAACAAGGTGATGAGGTTGTTTAGATCTGATATTGCGGCCGCGGAAGACTGTCTTTGGGGGCCTGGACCTTGACGATACTGTCGCGGGTTGATCTGCCGAGGTCCTCAAGACTCTCTTCGAGACCATGCAGGAGGCGCTTGATCTTGTCTATCGTCTTGGAGACTGCGGTGTCCACCTGGTCGCCAATCCTATCTGCCTCGTATTCCTTGGGCGCCCATTTGACGGTCGTGTACTCGCCTGTGGATGTGTCGAAAATCTGGTATGTGGTGAGACGGGCGCTACGGCGAAGCTCATATCGGCCCACCTTGTTCCCGTGGCTCTGTTTCTCAGAGATAATCTCCTCCTTCATGATGCCCGTCTCTTCGTCCAGGTGCATGGCGGCGAGTTCGCCGCTTGCCGTGTCGAACTTGAGGGAGTAGCCCGGGTAGATGGTTTTAAGGCTCTTGTACCGGCCTACCTGCGCGGCGGCGGGAAGAGAAAGTGCTATGATAAGCAAAAGGGTCAATATCTTTTTCATACTTCTGGTTGCAATAAGATTGGGGTTAATATCTGTTCTTTACAACAAGATTTAAGCCAGTTGTGAGGCTATGGCTCACTAAACTCCACCGGTAAGAGACAGATATCGTAGGCGCTATCCAGAGAGAGATTCCTCCGTTAACGCAGACTCTCCCGGGAAATCGAATTGTATATGGGTTGGCAGCGATTTGCATAATGCCCGGTATGCGGAGTTCTTTGACTGGCATGTGTTTAAGGGCTGAATGTTATCGAATCTCTTGGATTTTCCAAAGAAAACTCTTAGATTTGCAAATATTTGACAAATTTAGGAGTTTATTTTATGATTGTCCAGTTTTCAGTCGAGAATTACCTTTCGTTCAAAGAACAAAATACATTGTCCATGGTGGCAACCCCGCTGAGAGAAGATGCCTCTTTGACGGATAATGTACTGGTGCCCATTTTGGACACGGGAGTCTCCCTTCTTAAAAGTGCACTTATTCTGGGCCCCAATGCCTCCGGCAAGTCCAATGTCATAAAAGCATTCGATTTTTTCAAACGCTTTATCGTAAACTCCTTCAAGGACGTCCAGGCGGGCGAGGAAATCGGGATTGACAATTTTCGGCTGGATGTACGAACAGCTTCTGAGCCTACAAGCTTTGAACTCATTTTCATCTGCGACGATAATCAGTACCGCTACGGCTTCAATGTGACACGGGAGAAAGTATTAGACGAATGGCTGTATCGGAAAGCTTGCCGCAAACGCGCCAAAGAGGTTGAACTCTTCCTGCGCGAAGGAGATGCATTCAAGGTTCACCCTAGCATGCCGCTGTTGCAGGATATCGTGAACCGGAAAATGGTTCGTCCCAACGCCTTGTTGCTGTCGGCAGCCGCCCAGTTCAATGACACAACCGCCGTGGAGATTATCGGCTGGCTGACGGACACGACGATCCTGTCCTGCTCGGAAGAAGACCTTAACTGGAAGGATGCCCTTCGGCATTTTGACGACGAAACCATGCGTAAAAGGATTGTTGCCTTTTCGCAGTATGCTGACCTGGGCATCGAGGATATCGAGAAATCCGGCGACAGAGTGACAAGCCGGCACAATCAATACGATGCAGATGGCCGTGTCACCCAATCTGTGAGCTTCCCTTTCCTGGACAATGAATCCGAAGGTACCATCAAGTACTTTTCGTTGGCCTACCCGATTATAGATGCGTTGGACCATGGTAAGCGCTTGATTGTCGATGAGTTTGACTCCAAGATGCATCCGCTGCTTACGGAGCGGGTTATTACCCTGTTCAATTCCAAGGATACCAACCCCAAAGGAGCACAGTTGATATTTACCGCTCACGACAGCAATCTGCTTTCT
>DEKS01000179.1:22413-27251 GCA_002354005.1 Bacteroidales bacterium UBA2716 | reverse complement strand
GCTGTCCGCTGGGCCGATGTCGTCCACCTGGAAGAAATGTTCGTCCTGCAGTGGAAGGCCATCAAGATAGCCCAAAAACTGGGGAAGCCCATTACGGCCACCTTCCACATGTTCCCGGAAAACCTGATTTACTCGCTGGGAATCGGGCCGCTCCGCAACTGGAAATGGATTAACCAAACCCTTCTCAAAGCCTGGAGAAAGCACATTTATAACCATTGTGACTTTGTCCAGTGTCCCACGGAGACAGTGCTGGACCGCCTGCGCCGTTACCACTTCAAAGCCAAGCTGGGCGTTATCTCCAACGGTCTTATCCAGGAAGCCTGCACCCGGCCGGAAACCCCGCCAGAGAATTACCTGGACCCCAATCGGCCCTTTAACATCCTGTATATCGGCCGTCTGTCCCATGAAAAAGACCAGCCCACACTCATGGAAGCCATGCGCTATAGCAAATACGCGAAACGCATCCAGCTCTACTTTGCCGGAGACGGTCCCCAGAGCAAGCGATACAAGAAAAAAGCGGCCAAAATGTACAAGGAAGGCGTTTTTGGCTATGAACCAGACTTCGGCTTCTATAACCATGACGAATTGCGCCAACTGGCCGCCAAGGCCGACTTGTGTCCGCACTGCGCCCCCATCGAGGTAGAAGGCCTGTCCATCATGGAAGCCATGCAGCAGGGAGCCTGTCCCATCATTGCCGTAAGTCGGTACAGCGGCACTTCGCAATTTGCCCTGGACCGCCGCTGCAAGTTCCCGGCCGAGAACCCGGAAGCCCTGGCCCAGCGCATAGACTATTGGCTGGACCACCCCAAGGAGCGTTGGGAAATGGGCATGAGGCACGCCAAGTCCATGGAACAATATGACATAGAAAAATCGGCCATCGCCTTCCGCGATGCCCTGGCAGAAGCCGTGGAAACCAAGAAACGTGAACAATAAACGCCTCCTCACAGGGCTGTTGGTGCTTGCCACAGCCCTTTCTTGCACCCGGACTTACGATGTGGTCGTGATTGGCGGCGGAGCCGGGGGAAGCATGGCCGCCATTGAGGCGGCACGCGACGGTGCATCGGTGCTTGTGGTGGAACCGACGCCCTGGCTGGGCGGTATGCTCACTAGCGCCGGCGTAAGTGCCATCGACGGGAATTACCGGCTGCGGGGCGGCCTGTTCGGGGAATTCACGGATTCGCTGGCGGCCCGCTACGGCGGATATGAGGCGCTGAAATCCGGCTGGGTGTCCAACATCCTTTTCAATCCGCGCACCGGAGCGGAAATCTTGCGGAATATGGCTGCGGAATCCGGCGTGGAGCTGCGCTGCCGCACCAGGCTCACCGGCCTCGACAAAAAAAACCTTGGCTGGACGATCTCCCTCTCGGACGGCACGCGGGTAAAGACGAAGGTGCTCGTGGACGGAACGGAACTGGGGACAGTGGCGGAAATGGCCGGCTGCGAGGCACTCCGGGACCGGGTATCGGCCCAGGACTTCACCTACGTCGCCATCATCAAAGAATATGACCGCCCTGTGCCCCTGGAGGAACCGGCGGGCTATGACCGCAGCCTGTACTTCAACTGCTGCGACAACCCGCTGGCCACCAACGTGGACGGCAAGAATCCCCTGGGCCAGCAGCTCTGGAGCCCGGAAATGATGCTGTCCTATGGCCGGCTCCCGGACGGGCATATCATGCTCAACTGGCCGGTATGCGCCAACGACTATTTTGCCGAGTACTTGGACATGACGCCCGCAGCGCGGGATTCGGTGATACAGCTGGCCAAACAGCGTACGCTGGGCTATGTATACTTCCTGCAAAAGGAACTGAGATACAACCATTGGGGAATAGCCGACGACGTATATCGCACGGAAGACGGTCTCCCCTTCTTCCCCTACTGGCGGGAAGCGCGGCGCATCGCCGGACGCGACACCATGACAGTGGAAGCGGCCAAGGAACCCTATCGGTTCGACCTGTACACCCGCGCCGTGGCCGTGGGCGACTATCCCGTGGACCATCACCATGTACAGAATCCCCGCCGGGAGGAACTGGCCCACTTATGGTGGGGCCGCATTCCCTCTTTCAGCGTGCCCTTGGGCGTGCTGGTGCCCGTGCGGGTGGAAGATTTTCTGGTGGCGGACAAAGCCATCTCCGTGAGTTGGGAAATGAACGGCGGCACACGGCTGCAACCTGTAGTGATGGAACTGGGGCAGGCGGCCGGAGCGCTGGCTGCGCTTGCTGTCAAGAGCCGCCGGCAGGTGCACGAAGTGCCGGCATCCGAAGTGCAGCAAGTGCTGCTGGACCATGGCTGCTACCTCCTCCCTTTCCTGGACCTGAAACCCGGTGAACCCGGCTTCCGCGAGTTGCAGGAGAAAGGCATCCGCGGCGAGGTTCGGGGAACCGGCCGCAGCGTGGGCTGGGCCAACGAGACGTGGGTAAACACACCTGAATATGAACAAAAGAAACCTCTCAATTGACATGTTCCGGGGTCTGACCATGACCCTGATGGTATTTGTGAACGAATTCTGGAAAGTGTTCAACGTGCCGCACTGGATGGAGCATTTTGCCACCCTGGAAGACGGCATGGGCCTATCAGACATCGTCTTTCCCATGTTCCTTTTTGCCATGGGCATGTCCATCCCCTATGCCCTTGAACGCCGGATTGCCAAGGGATTCAGTACGGAAAGCACCGTGCTACATATCTTCAGCCGGACGCTGGCGCTGCTCGTCATGGGCGCATTCATCTGCAACCAGGAATCGCGCGAAATGGCGGGCAACCGGGCGCTCTGGACTTTCCTGATGGTGGTGGGATTCTTCCTCACTTGGAATCAATACCCCAAGGACTGGAAGCCGGCCCGCTGGCTCAAACTCTCCGGCGGCGCCTTGCTGCTGGGGCTCGCCCTGGCTTACCAGACACCGGACGGCGCCCTCTTCGAAGGCCTTTGGTGGGGTATCCTGGGACAGATTGGCTGGATGTATCTTTTCTGCGCCATGGCCTACCTGCTCTTCCGGGAGCGTAAGTGGGTGCTGGCTGTACTCTGGGGGCTCCTCGCCTTTATCAACCTTACTGTCGTACCCATGCGGGACGGCAGCACCTTTATCGGCCCCAATTTCCTGGGAGACCTGGCACATGCGCTGCAACTGGGCGAAGGTTATGGCGCCGTGATGGGCCTGGGCGGCCTTATGCTCACCCTGGCCGACTGGAAGCTCCAGGACCGCAAGCCGTCCGAGTGCCTGGGGCTGGGCTTTGCCGCCGCAGCCGTCCTGGCCGTGCTGGGCATGGCCTTTCACACGGGTTGGATTGTGTCCAAGAACCTGGGGACACTGCCCTGGTGCCTGTATGTAAGCGCCTTGTCCGTAGCGCTTTACACCATGCTTCGTTTGATGGAACGCAAAGGCTGGACCGCCTGGTTCAAGCCCTTGCAGCCTGCCGGGACCGCCACGCTCACCGTGTACATGATTCCGTATCTGTTCATTGCCCTGTGGGTGGCCGTGATGCCCACGCCGGCACCTTGGCTCACCGGCTGGGTGGGCGTAGCCAAATGCGCCCTCATGGCTGCAGTATACATCGGCTGCGCATGGGGGCTCACAAAGTTGGGAATCAAGCTGAAAATCTAGCGCAGGTAATCCCAGTAATCGAACGCACGAATGTGACAGAGGTCGAAGAGGAAAAATCCGTCGGCCTCTTTTTGCATGGTAGCCCTGATTTCCGGAAGCAGGTCTCCCCTGCCGCCCTTTTCAAAGCCCTTTTCATTGCCGATGTCCGGTCCGCTGTAGAACGTCACCTCGCCGCAGAGGCGCTTGAGGCCCAGTTTGGCAAAGCCCTCCATGGTCTTTTCCACGTTCCCGTGTATGTTGGCCGCCGGGCAGTATGCGCCCAGAATCATGAAATCGACCAGGTCCGCAAAACCGGTGGCCTGATATTCGGGCGTAGCCCATGCATAGGTGGGTTCCTCCTTGGCAAGGTCATACCGCGGGCTGGTCCAGTTGACGCCGCTCCGGTAATACTCGCTGAACCAGGCGCCTACGTATGCCCCCACCGGCAAGTCCGGCCGGGTGGCATGCACCGTATCCACGGCCCGGGCCACAAAGTCGTGAATCACCTTGCAGCGGAACGTGAGCCACTGGATTTCCAGCTCATCCGGCGTGCCCTCCAGGAAAACGTGCCCGGGTTCCGGGAACACGGGCCAGCGCTCCGGTTCCCTGCCGATATAGGCGGTGAACTGCCGATGCGCCTCGTCCGTATAGCCGGCGTCCAAGGCATAGTCGTCGTAGCGGCAACGGTCCATCACAATGCCGTCCAGGCCCTGATAGGAGGCCAGGTCCTCCAACATGGTGAGGAGGAAATTCTGCACGTCCGGGTTGGCCGGGTCCAGGAAACGGCCGCCCAGCGTGGAAGTATCCTGCGCATGGTTCAGCAGCTTTCCGTCAGCCGTATAGTCCACGGCGCACCAACTTTGCCGCTCCGGCCGGTCGTATACCATGCCATGCTCAATACCCGGCGCTTTCCAGCCGCCGACCATCATATTTACACCCGCATGTACCCTCAGGCCCGCCTTGTGCCCGGCGTCGATAAAGGCCTGCAGGTAATCGAAGTTGGCCGTGCGTTCCCGGAGCACATAACCGTTGGGGCTCCAGCCCGGGATTTGCCGGAGTTCCGGCACCACACGGCTCTTGAACAGGGCATCGCCGGATGTGGGACGCACCTCCACCACAAGGTCCGTAAACCCCATTTGCGCAATGCGGGCACAGTCCCTGGCAATGGAATCCGCGTCATTGGCATAGCTGCCGAAATTGGCGCCAGCCTCTATCCATACAAAGGAGGGTTTCTGCGCTTCCTGCCTGGCAGTGCAGCCCAAA
>DEKS01000179.1:2504-22267 GCA_002354005.1 Bacteroidales bacterium UBA2716 | reverse complement strand
CATCAGACGGACCCAGGTGCGGAAGCCGGGCTCTCCTTCGCGGAACTGAAACAGGCGGCAGCCTGAGACCGTGCCAGGGGCCGTAGGGCCATCGGAAGGGATATAGCCTTGCCGGCCCAGGTGGTTGTAGATGGTGTCGCCGCCGCTGAACCGGCCATAGATGAAATAGAGCGAGCCGTACGGGAGCACATAGTCACAGTCATGGTCATGCCCGGTGACGATGGCCTGCACGTCCCCCATCTCCCGGAACTGGGCAAAAAGGCCGCTGTTCAGGCGGGACGGACACGGCGGTTCCCCGTTGTTTCCGCAAACAGGCTGCACCCCGGCTGCAAGCGCCTCCGGAAGTTCACATAGCGGAATGTGGAAAAACGCAATGGAGGGCACAGGATTGCCTCCATTTTCACGGGCAAAACGCTCACTGTGCGCGCGGTACCAGGCTATCTGGCTGTGGCGGATATAGTCGTAGCAGTGAATCTCTTCCTCCCCTTTCAGGATTACGGCATCCATGGAGTCAAAGAGATAAAGTACATGCTCCACCCCGCCGGCGCCGGAAAGTGTAAGGACGTCATTGGAACAGCCGTAAACGCCGCTTTTCAGCGGAAGATTCACGCAGCCAGGAAGGCTGCGAATAGCCTTGAACATGTCTTCGCGGGTGCTTCCAAACTGGGAGTCGTGGTTTCCGAGCGCCACGGCCCACGGAATGCCGCTTTGGGCCAAAGGCGCAAGGATTTCCATTGCGCTTTCAATGTCCGGGCGGCCGAAAACCACGTCTCCTGTGTGTATCACAAGGTCCGGCTTCACCGCCTCCACGGCCTCTTTCACGCATTCCAGGGCGCGCCGGGAACGCGGATCTCCGCTAATGTAATGCGTATCCGTAAACTGTAGAACGGTAAAACTGCCGTCCGTCCGGAAGTGAAAATTCCCGGAAACGGGAAGATCCGCTGCCGCACCGGAAGGACTGTCGGGGGCCAAGCGACACGCCTTGAGCGCCGGTGCCGCCACCGCCGCCCCCGTCAGGAATGCCGCATCTTTAAGGAACGATCTGCGTTTCATGTCTCTAATTTACAAAAAAAACAGATGTATGACAAGGATGCATTTGGAAATGTCAGCTCAGTTTCCAACCTTCGCACCATAGTGGCTGTGAGGGATTCAGGGAGAGTTCGTAATCCCCTTGTTGCGGGAACCCTGTCTTTAGCCTTAACCTTCATGCACTGGACATGAAGTCACATACCGGGGTACGGCGGCACTCTTCCAGAGCCGTAATTCCAGGGTATGATGCCTGATTCCCGAGCCCCTATAAGGGTGACGCAACTCCGCCGGTGAAATCCATCGGTGCGTATTGTTTATTTAACCCTTATAGCGTATGGAACAGTCCATTACACACCCTGTTATGTATGTCAATCCCATGATTGACGTCGCATTCAAGTACCTATTCGGTACGGAAAAACACAAAAACCTCCTCAAGGGGCTTCTCGAACATGTCTTCGGCCGGGAAATAGAGGACATCAACTATGACAACACAGAGCAAATCAGTGATTTCATGGCAGAAGGTCGCGAAAAGGGTTTGGCAGAAGGAAGGGCTGAAGAGCGGCAGGAGATTGTCAGATCCCTTCTGGCCAACGGCGCCTCGTACGAATTGATAGCAAGGAGTTTGAAAATTACTGTTGACGAGGTGAAGGAGCTTGCCGCCAACTGAGCATCCTTAACGGCTATGGAAGAAAAGAAGAACATACTGGAGATCCGCTTAGCCAAAATGATGGAAACCTTACGCGCGCAGGGCTGCATTACCCATTCTGAGTTACTTGAAAGGCTTTCCAACTATATGTAGCGGTGGATAGTAGGGTGTGTGGAACGGATACTGAACTTGTTACTCTGAAAAAGTATCCCTTGATATGACGCATACTGACCGCCTTTCTTACAGCAGCCTTCGCATCCTCTTAAGTATTATACTTCTTGCACATACAATAACCAATTTTTGCAAAATATATACTTTTTGCGAGAATACACAAAATCTCGCCCGGCACAAGGCCAGGCGAGATTTTTAAACGAAGCCTGCCAATTAGATGGCTTTACGGCTAAGGGTGAAGCGATATACAAATGAGTCAAATTCGTATAATTCAGATTTTGCATGAAGGACAATTATCTCACCTGTATCGGTAGCAGGGTTATATACGTATGCTACTGATGAGAGAGGAGTCTTGTTTTCGCCCTTTACACCCAAGCACTGGCTCTCAAGAAGATAACTTGTAGTTCCTTCTACAGATTCGCTCATGTTTACAATGGTGAAATTAGGTTCATTCCAGTCTGCTCCGGCAACAGCGGCATAATTGACACCGCTATAGGAGAAAGCCTTAATGTTACCGGTTATGCAGACATTGCCCCAGCCATAGAGGCCGCCATAACGCTTGGTGCCACTATTGATTACTTCTGCCTTACCACGGAGAATCATGTCACCGCCATTATAGCCCTTACGGACAGCTACCTTCATACCAGCATTGCCATCTTTGCCCCATACGTCATGCACATACTTTTCTCCATTCCAACTCCAACCAGTAGGATCCTCTTCCTGCAGACCGGAGAGCGACTGGCCATAAACATAGAGAGCATCACTTACGGAAGTTCCAAGAGGAGAAACCGTTCCGCCGGCCGTCTGACCAAGACGCCATATCGCAGGTACATAGTTCATCTTATCCTCTGGTGCGTATTCAGGAATATCGGTACGATCCTTGTCGATTTCCTTCTTTCCGGTGGAAAATACAGTTACACTTCCGCTCAAGACACCCTTCTCAAACTGGAGGAGAGAGTGCTTGCCTTCGGCATTGTCCTGCTTGAGGGCAACCACCATCTTTTCGTCCACATCACCGGACACATTCATCCATAGCAAGCGGCTAGCTTCCTCGTAAATCTTCACAGGAGCTTTGTCATAGCCATCCTTCCAGGCATAAATGCGCGTGGCCACAGTATGATACCAATCAAGGACACCATCATCATCAAGACCAGCTTTGCTGAACCCGGTGTCACCATAACCGACAGCGGCGATAAGTACGCCATTGTCATCATTGCCCAGAGCAAGGAAGCCGCAGTCAGCAGGAATCTCACCTCTGTTCAGGCTACCTACATACTGGAGTTCAAGGTCATAAACACGCCCGTCGCTGGTGACAAACTTATCCGTGCTGCAGAAGGCAATCTGATTACCGCCAAAGAAAGCGATATCATTGGAAGGAGCACCAAGGCTAGTCAACGCCTTTGCACCCGCACCAGACGGCGTGATAGCAACAGCATACTGCATAAGCTCGGGCTTCACGGAATAAGTCTTGGAAGATTTCTTGTCTTCTGCAGTAACAGTCAGTTTCACTTCCTTGGTCCAGTCCTTGATGGTAGCAGGGTCAGGGCTGATGGTTGCCTTTTCGGAAATAGTCACCTTGGCAGTAGCATTGGCAAGGGCCGCAGCATCCTCGGGATTGTAAGAAAGTTCAATATAGTTTTCTTCATTGAAAATCTGACCTTCAATTTCAAGATCACCGGAGGTTACGGAGAAAGAGGTTATCAGACACGCTGTAGAAGCAGGTGTTGGTTCGGGTGTAGGATCAGGAGTAGGCTCCGGAGTAGGATCCTTCTTACAGGAAGCAAATGCAATCATCATCGCAGTTGCCAAAAACAGAAAAGTTTTTTTCATAATTGTTAATTAATTAAATGTGGGTTAAACAGTTAGTTATTTTGAAGATACATATCCTTTTACCGTATACTCCTTGGTTTTTCCCGTCATTGTGGCTTTCACGGTAAGTTTGATTCTCGGATTTCCGGACTCATCACTGGTGACATCCCAGATTTTTCCACCGAGCGACGGGGTTATTTCCGCATCATAAAAAATCGTTGCGGACAGTTTTACCTTTGTCAAGTCAAACTGGTCGCGTTTTGCTCTGGGAACTATAAACGCAACAGTACCTGCTTCATGGTCTATAGTAGCCTCCAAGGTTGACTGAATATCCTTTCCGGTACTGTACATAATCATAGACGAAATCTCCACATTCTCATGTGTAAAATCTTCCGATCCGGGCACAAAGAACGAAGGATATTGGGGCTTCGAACATGTGGCTGCCGCAAATGCAGCCAACAGAATCAATATAATCTTTTTCATAGTACTACCATCCAGGGTTATTCATATTAGAAAGAGCCTTATTGTTATTCAACTCCGACAAAGGAAGCGAGAATGCATAATAACGGTCCATGAACAAACGGGCACTCCCGGCATCAATATCACATGCTGTGTATTTGAATCCGCCAGGAGCCGCAGCGTCCTTGGTAATCTGGACGCCATGGAAACTCTTGCCGCCCAAACGCTCCACGCCCTTTTTCCAGCGGCGCAGATCCCAATAGCGGAAGTTCTCCCCAGCCAGTTCTACTTTTCGCTCCTGTTCCAGTAAATTCATGAATGCTTCAAGAGAAGCGGCATCCTTTTCAGGTAGCCCAACACGCTGCCTGATGGTATTCAGCACATCCAAAGCCGCCACTTTATTAGCAGACCAATCCTTCATGGCAAGTGCCTCCGCCTTATTCAGGAGGACTTCGGCATAACGGATATAAATATCGAAATGACTGCTCCCTTTTTCATCCCAGGTATGGTCATCTTCCGTGATAAACTTCTTGAAGTAGTATCCGGTACAAGTAGACGTTCTTCCGCCTTCTTCCTTGAAGAACTGGATGCCATCCACTCCCCCTTCGAATGACTCGATACGCCGTCCTTCCCATTCCTCGTTGTTATAGAGGATAGTAGCGTAAAAACGGGGTTCGCGCCCGGAAAAAGGATCGTTGTTCCAATTTGACGGATTCGCTTGATAATCGCTCCAGGAGAAAACCGTACCGTCTGCCATTTCATAGCTGTCGGCCAATTCCGCCGTAGGGCAAATAGTATACCCAAGAGGATTGTCCTTATGAAAGGGCGTATCACCATGAGGGCGGAACGCAGCATCGGAAGAATGGCTCAATCCATCGGCCAGGAAAGAGATGGTCATAATGTTTTCGACACTCTTCTGCGTTGCAAAAACATTGGCATAGGAGGGATCCAACTGGTAGCCCAGTTCCTTCACCTTGTCCGCAGCCTCAATGACATCATCCCAGCGCTCTGCATACAGGGCGGCACGGGAGACAAACGCCCAAGCGCCGGCCTTGGTCAAACGGGTAAAATTGGCGTCAGACCAGGTAGCTGGAAGATCTTCTGCGGCTTCTTTCATCTGGCCAATAATCCATTCCCAGGAATCCGCGTAACGCTGACGGGGCTTGTTATTGCCTGCAGGACCTTCCAAACGGTCACGCAACACCATTCCACCCGGATTCGCCTCACTGTCATTCGCATTCCCATATACCCGCATGATATAAAAATATTGCATGGCTCTCAACAAGCGGACTTCTGCGACCCGCACACGGAGGAACTCAGGTTTGAAAGCATTGCCGTATTGTTCCGCATCGCGGAAAAACTCATTGAAACGACGGATACGCGAATAAGAATCGGTCCAATTGGAAAGGACCAATGCATCGTCAGAGGTGAACTGCTGGAATCCTACATTTATACGGTTATACCGGCGGTCCGTAATCCAGTCACCATCCTTCATGATATCTGTCAGGCAATCGGTGAACTGAGTGTCGAGCATATAGATGGTGGATTTCTCCCGAAGAGCACTATACAGGCCCATCACATACTGGTCCAAGACAGATTCGTCTCCCGCCCATATCGCCTCCTGTGTAACCAAATTGGAGGCCGGAATGTCAACCACATCTTTGCATGACCAAGTAAAAATGGTCAGGAAAACACTTGTAAAAAGAACGTTGATATACTTTTTCATAGTGTGCAAATTCTAGAAAGTCAAGTTCAAACCCAGACTGAAAGTCCGCTGCTGGGGGTAATAGCCATTGGTAATACCCGGATTTTCAGGATCCAGATAGGGATAATGAGAGATGGTGAAAAGATTGGTACCGGCAAGGTATATCATCGCATTTGCCATGCGAATTTTGCGGGTAATCTTCTCGGGGAGCGTATAACTTAACTGCACACTCTTAAGCCTGATATAGGAGCCGTCAATCATCCACCAATCCGAAAGGACATCGTTGTTCGAATTATGTCCGACATGAATGCGGGGATAACGCTTGGAGGCTTCTGCGGAGAGATTCTCGGCCGTAGGGTCAAATGCATTTTCCAAAACATGTTTAAAGGCATTTCCGCCAGCGCCATACCATCCGCAGGAGAAAAGCGTACCGTCTGAGTGGCCGCTGGAATGCACACCTACGATGGGATAGTTGGTCAAAGTCACGCCATAGAACAAGGCGGAAAGGCCAAAGCCCTTGTAGCTCAATTCAATATTGAGGGAGCCATTCATTTCCGGGAGCCGGGAATAGCCCAACCAGACATAATCTCTGCTATCACGGGAAATCTTTCCATCGCCATTGATATCCACGTATTTAAGCGCGCCTATCTCTGCATAACCGGAAGGCGGAGCCGGAGCGGCATCTACTTCTTCCTGGGTCATGTAATAGCCATCTGTCTTAAAGCCGTACCATTGTCCCAGCGAGCGACCAATTTGAATGTTATTGACCGAGTAGCTGTCGGAGATGTACCGGGACAGAACCTTATTCCGGGAGAAAGCGAGATTGGCCGAAATGGAATAATTGAATCCGGAAGGCAGCCAATTGTCGTGACGGATAGTCAGCTCAAAGCCTTTGTCATCCATCGTACCGGTATTCTGCCATGTGGGATTCTCTCCACCCAGCGAAGGAGAATAGTTGTTGCCGCCACTCGCTTCAAGAATACGGTCTGTGTACTTATAGAACACATCCAGGCCCACTGTGAGCCTTCCCCGCAAAACGGTCATGTCTGCACCCACGTTATATGCCGTAGTATGGGACCAGGTAAGGTCACGATACACATACGGATTCTTGGTATAGAAACCATATACAGGAGTAGTGCCTCCCAGCACCCAGGTCATGGAAGTGCTGTTCTGGTAAGAAGACAGAAAGAGATAAGGTTCAACATCAGAGGAACCGAGTTGACCGACCGAAGCACGTATTTTCAAATTATCCAGCCAGGTTGCCTTTTTAAGGAACTCTTCCTTGCTCGCAATCCAGCCAAGAGACACAGAAGGGAAAAAGCCCCAGCGGCCTTCCGGCGGGAAAACATAGGAAGCCTCCTCACGGGCCGACAACTCGACCAAATACTTCTCAGCGTAGTTATAGCCCAGTCTTACAACAAAGCCGGCGTTTCCGGTAGTATTATGGTTACCCTCAACGTAAGGCGTGTGTTGCTTGGTACCCAAGTCGATATCCACCGGAGAAGTGGCGGCATAGGCCTCCTTGTAGCCTTTAAGAAAGTCTGTAAAATATTTTGTACGTTCGAACAATCCCGTAAAAGAGACCGTATGTTGCCCAAAGGTACGGTCATAGTTAATCTGCGGGCGCAGCGTAACCCGGCTGCTCCATGTGTTACTCTTATTGAAATTGTGGATGGATATGCCCTCAGAGACAGTTTTGGATACGGTGAACGTGTTCCGGTCAAAAGCATATAGCTCCGTGCGTTGTGCAAATTGCTGAGCGGACTCCATAATAAAGTTTACACCGGCAAAGAAGGAAAGCTTCAACCCCTTCAATACAGTATCGTCAGAGAATTTATACTCCAAAGAACTGCGCGCCTGCCATTCCCAGGTCTGGTACTTCTGGTAGCCGGAGTTTTCAATTTCATTATTGGGAGAAAGGACAGCACCACTGTTGTACATGCCCAACGGCAGTCCGTTATACTCCGGTTTGATAATGGGGATCATGTAGTTTGCCCGCTGAATGGGGCTGAAGTACTCCTGGTTTCCCATATCATACGCCGGTTGGGAGCGCAAAGAACGGCGCATGGACAAATTCGCATTGAAACGCAAACCGGGAAGAATCTGGGCATTGACGCTGGCGCGGGCATTCAAACGATTGAAATTGAAGTTTTTCAGGGTACCCCGCTGGTCCATGTAACCCACGCTTCCAAAATACGAGATTTTGTCATTACCGCCATTGACGGAGACGTTGTGCTGATGCATGGTTCCCACCTTGTTATAAATAAGGTCCCGCCAATTGGTATCACCGTATATTCCCTGCTCTTTCATCTTATTGATAACCTCATCCGTCCACATGGGGGCTTTTCCATCCTGTGTCAGGGTTTTATTGTACCAATAGATGTATTCTTCCGCATTCAGAAGCTCAGGCTCTCCGACGTTGCTGGTAATAGTGAATGAGCCATCGTAGGATATGGTGGCATGATCACTCTTAGAACCGGACTTGGTGGTAATAAGAATAACGCCATTGCCACCGCGCACACCATAAACAGAAGCAGCAGCGGCATCCTTCAGGACAGAAATACTCTCAATATCACTGGGGTTAAGCGAGTTCATCGACTCACTTTCCATTCCGTCAATAATGTACAAAGGACGGTTGTTGGAACCATACGTGGACAAACCACGGATGGTGATGTCCGCGTCATCTGCACCCGGCTGACCCGTGGACTGCACCGAGGTGACACCGGCCAGCTTACCGGTAAGCATATTGGAGACGTTGGTCTGAGGCGCTTTCTGAAGGTCTTTGCTGTTGACCTGGACAACGGAACTGGTCATCAGTTCCTTACGCTGTTGTCCGTATCCAACCACTACAACCTCATCCAGCAGCATCTTGTCCTCGGAAAGGATGATCTTCATTCCGTCCTGTGCCGGGAGCTCCACATCGGCATAGCCGATACAGGATATAGTAAGGACCGAACCGGCAGGAACCTGAATGACAAAACTGCCATCCAGTTCCGAGATGGAACCCGTTGTGGTACCTTTCACGAAGATGGCGGCACCAGGAACTGGGGCACCCGTCTCATCCAGGACAACGCCCTGGAGCTTGACAGGAGACTGATTAGCCGCAACAGGAGCAGCGGAAACATATTCCGCCCCCCCCATTCCCAAAACAAGGAGAACGGTCATCACTATTGCAAGCAGAGAGCCTGCATGCTTAGCATTAATCATAGCGTTCGTAAATTATTGTTTGTCAGCAATTTCCTGTAGGATGGTACCAATCTGGTACAGGCCTCTGGGCACATGGAAACAGCCTTTCCACTTGCCGCCCTTGAGCGGAAGCAGCACCTCACCACGGCGGTTCAGGTAGCCGAACCACTCCGGATATTCGCTGTCCTTGAAGTGAGTCCAGAGATAATCATCCAGTTTGAGGAACCATTCCAGGTCCTTCTCGTTGCCGGTGAGCTGGTATCCCTTGATCATGCAGATGGCGCTTTCCAGGTGCACCCACCACAGTTTCTGGTCCCATTCCAGTTCCTGGGTAGGATAGCCTTTCCGGTCCATGAAATAGAAGATGCCGCCGTACTGCTTGTCCCAGCCATAGTCTATCACGCGGAGGGCAATGTCCATGCTCTTGTCGATGATGTCCTGCCGGTGGAGCCGGATGCCCAGGTTCATCATGAACCACAAGGCTTCCAGGTCGTGCCCGGGATTCACGCGGCGGCCCTCAAAGCAGTCTACCAGCGAGCCGTCCGGAGCCAGGTTTTCTACCATGACGCCCAGATCCGGCTGGTAAAAGACGTCGAACACCTCATGCAGGGCCTCCTCTATAGTCTTGTCCAGCAGCGTCTTGTCCTCGATGATGGGTTCCACTTCCAGTGCCATGTTACAGATAATCATGGGCAGGGCAAAATCCTTCATGGGACGGGTTCCGGGAACGGCCTTGCTCCATTTCCCCTTGGGATTGGAACGGCGGTCCAGGATGCGCTGGAACACCTTGCGGGCTACATCGGCATAATGCTCACTGCCCGTAGCCACGGCCAGCTGGGCAAAAGCCATGCAGGCGAAGGTGTTGGAGAAAATGTTATACGGAGCGATAATGGGCTTTCCTTCCCGCGTGAGCGAGAAGTAGAAGTCATAGTTGCCGTCATGGCCGTACTTTTCCAGAAAGTCCGCCCCCTGCTTGGCGCAGGAGAGCCAGGCCGGATTTTTCTCTACCTTATTATACAGCATAGCGAACATCCAGACTTCCCTGCCCTGCAGCCACACGAATTTGTCTGTGTCGAACACGCTGCCGTCCCGGTTCAGGCAGGTGAAATACCCGCCGTACTCCTTGTCCTGGGAGTGCTCTAGCCAGAAAGGTAACACGCTTTCGTACAATTCTTTACGATAGCGTTCTGCCATTTTTTGAAAATCTATGTGGTCCGTCATAAACCAAGTTTTTTAGTTTTAGTCCATGCAAATTTACAAAAACTCAGATAATATGCAATACTTTTTAACAAAATAATAAAAACTTTTCTCAATATTGAACAAAAACACCAAAACACGCTTGCGAAATCAACAGAAAACCCTATATTTGCAAGACACATATATATTTGCTATGGAAAATCGTCGTTCATTCCTCAAGAAAACCGCATTGGGTGCTGCAGCCGCCGTTGCAGCCCCCACCGTGCTCAGCGCCTGTAAAAACAACGCGGACGGCATCCAGTTGGACCCTTCCGTGAGCAGCACCCTCATTGTTCCTCCGGCAGCCGGCCTGCCCATCACCGGCACTTTTCTGGACGAGATTTCGCACGACATCCCGCACCAGAACTGGGGGGAGCGCGAATGGGACCGCGACTTCCGTTACATGAAAGCCATCGGTATCGATACCGTCATCGATATCCGCTGCGGCTACCGCAAATTCATCACCTATCCCTCCCCTTACCTACTCAAGAAGGGCTGCTACATGCCGTCGATGGACCTCATTGACATGTTCTGCCGCCTGGCCCAGAAGTACGACATGAAGTTCATGCTGGGCCTGTACGACAGCGGCAAATACTGGGACACCGGCGACATGAGCTATGAGGTGGAGTCCAACAAATATGTAATTGACGAGGTTTGGGAACGCTACGGCGCCAAGTACAAGAGTTTTGGCGGCTGGTACATCTCCGGAGAAATCTCCCGCGCCACCAAAGGCGCCATCGAGAGTTTCCGCACTATGGGCCGCCAGTGCAAGGAAGTGAGCGGCGGCATGCCCACCTTCATCTCCCCCTGGATAGACGGCAAAAAGGCGGTGGATGCCGCCGGCGGCAACCTCACCAAGGAGCAGGCCGTCTCCGTCCAGCAGCACGAACGCGAATGGGACGAGATTTTTGACGGCATCCACGAGTATGTGGACGCCTGCGCCTTCCAGGACGGTCACATAGACTATGACGAGCTGGACGCCTTCTTCAGCGTCAATAAAAAATTGGCCGACAAATACGGCATGCAGTGCTGGACCAACGCGGAAACCTTCGACCGCGACATGCCCATCCGCTTCCTGCCCATCAAGTTCGACAAACTGCGCATGAAGTTGGAAGCCGCCAAACGCTGCGGCTATGACAAGGCCATCACCTTCGAGTTCAGCCACTTCATGAGCCCGCAGAGCGCCTACCTGCAGGCGGGCCACCTGTACGACCGTTACAAAGAATACTTTCAATTATGAATAACTCCATGACCCAAGGGCGCGTCCTGTTCGTAGCCTGCGTAGCCGCACTGGGCGGCATCCTCTTCGGATACGACACCGCCGTCATCTCCGGTACCACCCGCATTGTGGCGGACCAGTTCGCCCTCACGGAAATGTCCAAAGGGTGGTACGTGGGCTGCGCCCTCATCGGCTCCATCCTTGGCGTAGCCGTCGCCGGCATGCTCAGCGACTTCCTGGGCCGCAAGAAGACCATGCTCATATCGGCCCTCATGTTCAGCATATCGGCCATTGGCTGCGCCGTGTGCGGGAATTTTACGGAGCTGGTCATTTACCGCATCATCGGCGGTTTTGGCATTGGCGTGGTGTCCATCGTCTCGCCCGTGTACATCTCGGAGGTGTCTCCGGCGGAGCGGCGCGGCACCATGGTGTCCCTGTACCAGCTGGCCGTCACCGTGGGCTTCCTGCTGGCGTATCTGATGAACTACCTGGTCCTGAAAGGGGCCCATCTGGAGGCGACGGACCCGGCCCTGGCCTCCCGCATGTTCAACAACGAGTACTGGCGCGGCATGCTGGGCCTGGAGACCATCCCGGACCTGCTGTTCCTGGTACTCATCTTCTTTATTCCGGAAAGTCCGCGCTGGCTCGCCGTCCGCGGTGAGCGCAAGGATAGCAGCGAGGAATGGAAAGCCCTCCGCGAGCCCGGTATCCTCAAGGCCGTGCTGGTAGGCAGCGCCATCGCCATCCTGGGCCAGTTCATGGGCGTAAATGCCGTGCTGTATTACGGGCCCGAGATTTTCCAGGACGCCGGCCTCAGCAGTGAAGGCTCCATGTTCAGCACCGTCCTCGTGGGCGTGGTGAACATGCTCACCACCGTCATCGCCCTCCTCATCATCGACAAGGTGGGCCGCAAGCAACTGGTCTGGTGGGGCGTAGGCAGCATGATTGTGTGTCTGGTAGCCATCGGCACCTACTTCGCCTGGGGCCCGCAGTTAGGCCTGGGCACCGGCTTCCTGGTCACCTTCTTCCTCCTCTACGTGTTCTCCACCGCCATTTCCATCAGCGCCGTGGTGTTTGTGCTGCTGAGCGAGATGTATCCCAACCGGGTACGGGGCCTGGCCATGTCCATTGCAGGCCTGGCGCTGTGGGTAGGCACCTATCTCATCGGCCAGCTCACCCCCTGGATGCTGGAAAACCTGACGCCGCAAGGCACCTTCTTCCTCTTTGCCGCCATGTGCGTTCCCTACCTCTACATTATGTGGCGCCACGTGCCCGACACCACCGGCAAAACCCTGGAAGAGATAGAAGAATATTGGAAACAATAGTCCCATGAAAAAATTTCTTGACGATATCCATGGCCGGTACGCCAGTGAAAAAAAAGCTATCCTTACCCTGTGCAACAACGGGGCGGGCTACAGCGTGGCCGACTTCTCGCATGAACTGGAGACCAGCATTCCCAAGGTAACCCGCATTGTCAACGAACTCATCCACGACGGGTACCTCACGGAAATGGGAAAGCAGGAATCGGCCACGGGACGCAAGCCTAGCCTATACGGCCTCAATCCCACTGCCGGCTATTTTGTGGGCGTAGACGTCTGTCCGAACTATTTTTCGCTGGCCGTAACGGACTTCCCCGGCCGTGTCATCCACTTCACTGACGAAATTCCCTACACCCTCACCAACACAGAAGAGTCCGTGCAGGGCCTGTGCAACGCCATGCTGGAGCATCTGGCAGATTCCGGCATCGAGCAAAGCAAAATCCGTTCGTTTGGCGTCAACCTCACGGGGCGCGTAAACCGCATCACGGGTTACAGCTACTCCTACTTCATCAGTGAAGAAAAGCCCATCCGCCAGGTGATGGAAAACTGCCTGGGAAAACCGGTATCCGTAGAAAACGACTCCCGCGCCATGGCCTACGGCGAGTACATGAGCGGCATCGGTCCGCAGGAAGAAGGCACCTTCCTGTTCCTGAACCTGGGCTGGGGCCTGGGCATGGGCATGATCCTGGACGGCAAGCTGTTCAGCGGCAAGTCCGGCTTCTCCGGCGAGATAGGCCACTTCCCCCTCCTGAACAACAACCAGTATTGCCGATGCGGAAAAATCGGCTGCCTGGAAACCGGCGCCTCCGGCAGCGCCCTGCACCGCCTCATGCTGGAGAAACTCAGGGAAGGCCGGCCTTCCCTACTGTCCGATCAGTACAAAGCGGGCAAGGACCTAAGCCTGGAAGATATCCTGGACGCCATCCGGAAGGAAGACGTAGCCGCCATCGAATGCATCGAGACCATCGGCGGCACCTTGGGACGTGCCGTGGCCGGCCTCATCAACCTGTTCAATCCGGACATGGTGGTGATTGGCGGCCGGCTGAGCCAGACGGAGCACTATCTGATGCCGCCGCTGCGTAGCGCCGTGAACAAGTATTCCCTGAACCTGGTGAACAACGACACCGTCATCAAGGTGTCCAAACTGGGCAAGGAGGCCGGTGCAATAGGCGCCTCCCTCCTCTCCAAAGCCCGCCTCCTGAACAGCATGGCATAAAAAAAATCAGCCCGCCGATTTGGCGGGCTGATACATTCTTGGCGACCGAACAAATTATTCGGCAACCACATTAAACTTGAAGGTGCCTTTGATAGCCTTGTAAATTTTTACAACGGCTTCGTACGCACCTACTTCCTTCACCTCACCGGCGAGGATGGTGATGTCCTTCTTGTCAATGTTCAGACCCTTGGCGTTAAGAGCCTCAGCGAGGTCCATGGTGGTAACGCTGCCATAGAGCTTACCGCTCTCGGAAACCTTCACCTTTACCTCAACGACCTGAGCGTTGATGGTAGCTGCGAGAGCTTCTGCATCGGCAACCAGCTTAGCCTCTTTGTGGGCGCGCTGACGAAGGGTTTCTGCATGCTGCTTTTTCACGGACTCGGTGGCCACAGTGGCAAAGCCCTGCGGTACCAGGTAGTTCATGGCATAACCGGCCTTTACTTTAACGATCTCACCGGCGTAGCCCAGGTTGGCTACATCTTTCTTGAGCAAAATTTCCATAAGGCAGATTATTTAAGAAGGTCAGTAACATACGGAAGCAGAGCGAGGGAGCGGGCACGCTTGATGGCCTTGGCAACCTTGCGCTGGAACTTGAGGGAAGTACCGGTGATGCGGCGAGGGAGAATTTTACCCTGCTCGTTGAGGAACTTCTTCAGGAACTCAGGATCCTTGTAATCTACATACTTGATACCGGCCTTTTTGAAACGGCAGTATTTCTTTTTACGAACCTCCACGGTCGGGGGATTCAGATAGCGGATTTCTTTATTTTCGTTTGCCATAATTGTGTCCTCCTAATTATTCAGCGGCGGGAGCCTCAGCAGCGGGAGCGGCTTTGGCGGCCTTGTTGGTGCGGCGCTTTTCTGCGTATGCCACTGCGTCTTTGTCAAGAGCGACAGTGAGGAAGCGGATGATGCGCTCGTCACGGTGATACTGGGTTTCGAGGGTGGCAACGAACTGGCTGTCGGCCTTGAACTCGATCAGGTAATAAAAACCTGTGGTCTTGTGCTGGATGGGATATGCAAGCTGACGCAGGCCCCAATCCTCCTGGTACACAACCTCACCGCCATTGTCGGTGATGAGCTTGACGTACTTGGCAACCGCTTCCTTCATCTGGGTGTCAGACAAAACGGGAGTTGCAATGAAAACGGTTTCGTACTGGTTAACCATAATTAATTGTTTATAAATGTTTTACATTCTTTTTGGCGCCACATGGGCCCAAAAAGGACTGCAAATATACAAAAATTATGGATAAAAACAAAATATTTTCACCATCTTGACAGGTGCCGCTCCCCTGTCTAACTTTGTGGTGCACAAGATGTCTGCCGCATCCCTGATCGATCGCCGCGAGGCTCCTTTGTGTAAAGATGCCGGCAGGCTGGACGCACCCCAACCCACCGGCATCTTTTTATTTAAGGTATTTCTTACTTGACCGGGATATGGGCAAGGACCGCTTTCAAATATTCCCAGGTGCGCCCCACGGAGGCGATATTCACTTTCTCGTCCGGGCTGTGCGGATACTTGATGGTGGGGCCAATAGAAGCCATCTCCCAATTGGGGTACTTGGCGCCCATGATGGCGCACTCCAGACCGCCGTGCGTAGCCATGATTTTCATCGGATGGCCGTACACCTTCTGGAACTGGTCCATGCACACCTGGTTGATGGGCGTATCCAGTTTGGGCGTCCAGCCGGAATAGCCGCCGGCAAAATTGATGGCGTCTGCCCCGGCAAGTTCGAAGATGCACTGCATGCGCTGGGCCAGATAGGCCTTGGAGGAATCTACGGCGCTGCGCATGAGCGAGTGGATGGTGATTTTACCATTCTCCGTGCGCACGATAGCCAGGTTGATGGAAGTTTCCGTGAGGCCTTCCATGGAACGGCTCATGCGAATGACGCCAGACGGGCAGGCAAGAATGGCTTTCACCGCCTGCAGGATGGCTTTGCCCTGGATGAACTTGGGCGCCACCGCAATGTGGTCCTCAATGTCGATGCGGGCGGAAGGGTCGCTCTCCCGGTATTCCTCCTTCACGGTGTCGAAGATGGAGACGATGACCTCGCGGGCGGCGTCGTACTTATCGGCAGGAATGAGGATTTCCGCCGTGGCCTCGAACGGGATGGCGTTGCGGAGCGAACCCCCGCTGAGGGAAACCACCTTAACGTCATAGTCTTCCAGCAGCGGAAGCAGGATACGGGCAGCCACTTTGTTGGCATTGGCCCGGTACAGGGAGATGTCCATGCCGGAATGGCCGCCTTGCAGGCCGCTCACCTTGAAGCGAAGGGCTTCCATGCCCGCGGGCGTATTATATTTATAGTAATTGAAACTGGCCGATACGTCCAGGCCGCCGGCGCACCCCACGCACAGCTCCCCTTCCTCTTCCGAGTCCAGGTTCAGGAGAATATCGCCTTGAAGGATACCGGGCTTGAGGGAGTTGGCGCCCGTCATGCCGGTTTCCTCGTCATAGGTTACCAGAACCTCCAGCGGGCCATGCTGCACGGAAGGGTCTTCCAGGGCGGCCAGGGCCAGCGCTACGCCAATGCCGTTGTCCGCGCCCAGCGTGGTGCGGTCTGCCGTCACCCATTCGCCGTCTACATAGGCGCTGATGGGGTCTGTGAGGAAATTGTGCGGACTGTCGGAGGTTTTCTGCGGCACCATGTCCATGTGGCCCTGCAGGATAACGCCCTTGCGGTTCTCCATGCCGGGCGTGGCGGGAACACGGATGATGATATTGCCGGTATCGTCCTTGATGGTCTCAAAGCCATGGGACCGGCCCCAGTTGTACAGGTAGTCAATGACTTTGCCCTCGTGCTTGGAAGGGCGAGGGATTTGAGTAAGTGCGTAGAAATTCTTCCACACTACTTGAGGTTCTAAGTTTGCGATACTCATATCTGTGTTGTGTGTGTTTGGTTTATCGGCTTAAAAGGGACAGGGATGACTCCACGCCCAGTTGATAAAAAGGCAGGCGGGTTTGCAGGAGCGGATGACCGTCACAGGAGAAGGTGACCTTGCACACCTGCGGAATGCGGTAGCGGACGCTTCCACGGGTCTTTTTCTTATCGGCCTGGTCCTCTTCCGGGAGTTTGCCTTCCGGCTGGAGCTCCAGGTAATAGGGCGTTCCGCTCACACCTTCCGTAACGGGGCCGTCGTCTGTGAGGCGGAACACCAGGTACCGGTGGTGCTTGACGCCGCGGGAAGGAATTACCTCGAACGTGCAAACCTGCTTGCGAACCACGGAATACCCGCGGAACAGGGCCATATACTCTGCTTCTATGCGCTCCAGTTCCTGCAGCGCAGCCCGGAGGGACTCTCCGGAGTAGCTGGCATCCGTGTTGCCGGAGGCGATGTTCAGGCGCTCCTTGCGCACCTGCAGAATGACATCGGCCGCATCCGAAGCTTTGTCTTCCAGGGTTTTTTCCACCAGGATTTTGTGCTCTACGGGGATGGAGACCATGCCCGTATCCGAGGGCATTTCCTTGAAGATGGTCTCTACGGCTTCTTTCTCCGGGGCAGTGAGCCCCTTATCCGTAAAGTCTGCCTTGAGGCCCGGCAGGAAACGCCAGGAGACCGGTGCAGCGGCATTTCCGAGGGACACCAGGCCCTGGGCGCTAAGCGACAGCAGGGCGGAGCTTTCCTGGTCGCAGGTGTACCAGGCATCGGTATCGGCCTCTACCCGGGGGATGAGTTCCACGCGGGTGATTTCCGTGGTGATGGCGTCCTGGTCACTTACGGACATATTCAGCATTTGCTTGGCAAAGGGCGCATAAGGGCCGGCGAAGAAGGTTTCCTGCCGCACCTCCACCTTAACGGTGATGCTTGTGGAAGGCAGGGCGTAGGATACTTCCTGCGCAGGCAGGACAACAGGCAGCAGCAAGGCCGCCGCCACAAGGAATTTCTTCATTATTTCCATCGTTTATGGGTCCAGAGGTAGTTCCAGGGCTGCTCTTCCAGGTCCTCCTCCAGGAGTTGATAGTACTTGTTCATGATTTCTGCGGGGGCCATTTGCGCCGCATGCTCGCAGATAGGAACCACCGAGAGCCGGTATCCGCCGCCTTCCCGCTCCTGGAAACGCAGGTAAGCCACAACCATGTCCAGTTTGACAGCCAGGCCGGCGCCTCCGGTCATGGTAACGGTATCCTGATGCATAAAGCGCACCGGCACATGATGGGGCGAATAGGGATACTGGTCTGTAATAAAGGTATATAGGAAGGGGGTATCCCGGTGTTCCAGGACAAAGCGCATGACGCGGCTGGTCTCCACATATCCGTGAAAGCCTGTTCCTTCCATGATGCCCACACGGGCACGCTCCACAAAACGGTCGGCCCGGGAGTTGTGCAGGGCCAAATAAGTAACGGCGTATTGGTCCGGGCGAATATTGAGCGGTTCCCCGTAGGAACTGATGGGCAGCCCGCCCATGAGTTCCCAGTTTCCGGTATGAGCCTCCAGCAGCATAATCGGGCGCCCCAGGGCGGCCAGGCGGTTGTATTCTTCCGGATTGGCAAATTCCAGTTTATGGCTGCGACGGAATTTCTCCCGACCGCGCTCCCCGCGGCAAGTTCCCACCCAGAGCATTTCCGTGAAGATGGTCACCAAGTGCAGGTAAAAGCGTTTGTGGATTTCCCGGATTTCCTCATAACTCTTTTTGGGGAAAGAGCGGCTCAGATTCACCATTACCACATCGGAGCGGTAACGGACCACTTTACGGAGGAACCAGGCTAAAAAGGTTTTCATATTATTCTTCCAAATCATACAAAAGTACGTATTTCCATGGAAATAAACAAGTATACCGCTGTAGAGACACTTTAATTTGGCACTTTCAGAAATATTTGCCAAATTTGTAAGGATAAGGCAAAACTAAAAACGCTATATTATGTTCAAAGGACAACCCAAAGGTCTATTCGCCCTGGCACTCGCCAACACCGGTGAGCGCTTTGGCTACTACACCATGCTGGCCATCTTCATGCTCTTCCTCCAGGCCAAGTTCGGCTGGAGCCAGGCCCTTTCCAGCCAGGTGTATTCCATTTTCCTGGCCCTCGTCTATTTCATGCCTGTGGTGGGCGGTATCCTTGCCGATAAAATTGGCTACGGCAAGTGCGTGGTCACCGGTATCTGCGTCATGTTCGCCGGGTATCTGGCCCTGGCCATTCCCACCGGTGCCAACGCCCTGGGCATCACCCTCATGCTGGGGGCCCTGCTCTTGATTTCGGTTGGAACGGGTCTGTTCAAGGGCAACCTGCAGGTGCTGGTGGGCAACCTTTACGACGACCCCAAGTACTCCGCCAAGCGAGACAGCGCCTTCTCCCTGTTTTACATGGCCATCAACATTGGCGCCATGTTTGCCCCCTCTGCAGCCACGGCCATCACCAACAGTTTCCTGGGCAAGGCCGGTCTCATTTATAAGGCCGCCATCCCGCAGCTGGCCCACCAGACGCTGGAAGGCGTCATCACCCCGGAGAATGCCTCCCGCCTCTCAGAGCTCCAGGCCCAGATGCCGGACGCTGCCGTAGCCGGAATGGATCCCGCCGGATTCAGCGCCTACTATATCGAGCACCTGGCCTCCGCGTACAACATGGGCTTTGCAGTTGCCTGTATTTCCCTCATCGTTTCCATCGCCATTTATTTTGCCTGCAGGGGTTGGTTCAAACATGCCGATGTTACCGCCAAGCAGGCCGCCCAGGGCAGCGCCCCTGTAGTGGAGCTCACCCCCAAACAGACCAAAGACCGCATCACCGCCCTCATCATGGTGTTCGCCGTGGTCATCTTCTTCTGGATGGC
>DEKS01000179.1:0-2483 GCA_002354005.1 Bacteroidales bacterium UBA2716 | reverse complement strand
GATGGCCTTCCACCAGAACGGTCAGTCGCTCACCTGGTTTGCCCGTGACTACACCCTGCCGTATGCAACCGGTGCCACCCGCATGGGCTTCAACATCTGGATTCTGGCCCTGCTGGCCGGAAGCATCTATACCCTGTTCGGCATTTTCCAAAGCGAAAGTTCCAAAGGCAGAATCACTTGTGGCATTGTGACGGCTGCCCTCTGGAGCTGTGCCTACTGGCTCTATACCGGCATGCCGGATCCGCTCAACATAGAGCCGCAGCTGTTCCAGCAGTTCAACCCCTTCTATGTGGTGTTCCTCACCCCTATTTCCATGGCCATCTTCAGTTCCCTGGCAAGCAAGGGGAAAGAGCCTTCCGCTCCAGTAAAAATCGGCCTGGGTATGTTTGTGGCCGCCCTGGGATATCTTATCATGGTGATGGGTTCCCTGGGACAGCCGTCACCGGCCTCCCTGCAAGGCACCGTTTCTCCGGATCCGGTTGTTCCCATGTATCTGATCTCCACCTATCTGGTACTCACCTTTGCAGAACTGCTGCTCAGCCCCATGGGTATCTCCTTTGTTACCAAAGTGGCTCCTCCCAAGTACAAGGGCCTCATGATGGGCCTGTGGTTTGCCTCTACCGCCATCGGCAACTACCTCAGTTCCATTCCCGGTCTGCTGTGGAACAATGTTCCGCTGTGGGCCAACTGGGCCATCCTTATGGCGCTGTGCGTCATCGCCGGTGCCATCATGTTTGCCATGATGAAGAAAATCAACGAGGCAACCGCTTCCTAGCATGCCCAGACTGTATATCATTTCTGGTCCTAACGGCTCCGGGAAAACCACGGCATCGTACGGGGTTCTTCCGGAGCTGCTGGACTGCGTAGAATTTGTCAATTCGGACGAATTCGCCAAGCACCTGGCACCGTTTGCGCCGGAAAGCGCCTACATCACGGCCAGCCGCCTCATGCTCAAGAAGGTCCAGTACCTGTTCGACCGCAGGGAAGATTTTTGCATCGAGACCACCCTGGCTACACGTGCGCTCATCAAAATGGTACGCAGCGCACAGGCGCAGGGATACTATTGCACGGTGCTGTACTTCTGGCTCAATACCCCGGACATTGCCATCGAGCGGGTAGCCAAACGCGTGGCAACCGGCGGCCACGATATCCCGGAAGAAACCATTCGCCGGCGCTACATCATGGGCCTTAACTACCTGTTCCACAGCTACATGCCGCTGTGCGACAAGTGGATCCTCGCCGACAATTCCACGCCGCCCTTCGACATCATTGCAGAAGGCACCAAGAAAGGCCTCATCATCAACGACCCCATTCGTTATAACCGCGTCCGCAGCCTGGTGACAGACTACATTGAGCCGCAGAAGCCCATCGAAAACATAACGGAGTCCATCATCAAAGAGATGGGACGCGCTCCCCTCGCCCACGACGGCGTACCCTTTGAGGGGGCTCTGCCCCGTACGGAAGAAAATGATAAATCCTAAAGAATACTATTTTAACCAGTTTCAGGTAGACACCCCGGTGCTGGAACGGCTGGTTCAGGAAGCCCTGGCCTCCGGCGGCAGCTACTGCGACCTTTTCTTTGAAAACACCACCTACGGAAGTCTTCTCCTGCGCGACGGCGCAGTGACTTCCGGAGGCAACCATATCGACTACGGCGTAGGTGTGCGCGTTCTCAGCGGAGAAAAAACCGGCTACGCCTACTCAGAGAGCACGGCCTGGGAAGACATGCTTGCCTGTGCCCGTGCAGCCTCGCAAATTGCCAGCGCGCCCGTGGACGTAAGCCCCTACGGCACCCGCAATCCCAGCCGTGGAGCACCCAATCCTGCGGCGGACCGCTACCCCATCCTGCAGTCCTGGCGCGGGGCGCCGCTGTCCACCTTCCTTCCCTTTTTACAAAAACTGGAACAAGCTGTACGTCAGCGTGATACACGTATCATTAAAGTGATGGCCAACTTGGCTTTCCAAGTAACGGACGTCCTCATGTTCAACAGCGCCCGGGAGCTCAAATGGGACACCCGCCCCATGGGCAGCATCTCGGTCACGGCGGTTTTCCAGCAAAACGGACAGTTGGAGAACAAATCCACCTCGCGGAGCTACCGGAAAGGGGCAGAAATGCTTACAGACGCCCTGATTGAGGAAATGGCCGCGGAACTGGTCCACGGGATTGACGACCGCTTTGCCGCCAGCCGTCCCCAAGGCGGCTGCATGAGCGTAGTAATGGGCGCCGGCGCCTCCGGCATTCTCCTCCACGAGGCCATGGGCCACGCCTTTGAGGCAGACTTCAACCGCAAAGGCACCTCCATCTTTGCCGATAAAATGGGCATGCAAATCTGCCCGCGCGGCATCCAGATCATTGACGACGGCACCCTTGCCGGCAACCGCGGCGCGCTCAACTTTGACGATGAAGGCATCCCCGGCCAAAAGACCTACATGGTGGAAGACGGCGTGCTCACCTCCTACCTGCACGACCGCATCAGCGCCGC
>DEKS01000129.1 GCA_002354005.1 Bacteroidales bacterium UBA2716 | reverse complement strand
CCGCCGATATAGTCGGTAGAGAAGCCCCCGAAATTGTTCACGTCGGTCTTGCGCCCGGGCATGGGGCTCCAAATGAAATATTTGGCCGATGCCGGCTGCGCGGCAATGAGGCGTGCAAGCAGCTCATAGCGCGTAGAATCATAGCCGGAAGGCCTTGTAAACGGAATCCTATTTTCCAACGAATCCGTGAGACAGAGTCGCAGATTATACGCCTGCAGCAAGCCGTCCCCTTCGCCATCCTCACCTGCTGGCCCTTCAGTTACACCAGGAAGAAGCCCGCTTGCGGGGTTTCCGGGCTCCACATACGGGTCCACACTGTCCGGGAACTGATGGTTGGTGGCAATATGGCGGCCGTTCCAGCTTTCCCCATATTGTGCCGACGATTCCCGCCCCACGGCATAACTCACGCCGGAGGCAGGAAGCAAATCCCCTTCGTAGCTGGCATCTATAAACACCTTTGCCCGAATCTTCGGCCCCCGTCCAAGCACCCGGCCTTCCTCGTCGAGCAAGATTGTATGCATGCCCTTGATGTGCGTTCCGTGTTTGCAAAGCCTGTCCAGGCCGGTATGGCGCAAAACGCTGATGCGGGGATGCGCTATATACGCATCCATCACCTCCTGCGCCACATGGGGCTCGAACACCCAGCTCTCCAACTTGCCGTAATGCTTCCCGAGTTCCCGGTAGAACTGCCGGGAAAGCCCTTGGACCACCTGTTTATTGCCAATATCGGTAAGGCCGAGCCCGCCGGTGGTGAGCCCGCCAATATGTCCGGAAGGCTCCACTATAACCACGCTGTATCCCTCCAGGGCTGCGCTTCTTGCAGCCACCACACCCGCCGATGTACCGCCGTATATGCACACGTCATACTCTTTGGCGCATGAAAGCATGGACAGCCATACGCCGCCCAGCAGGACGATATGCGCAAACCATCTCATTTTGCCAGAATTTCCAGGATGGGGTCCTTCACCGACTCCATCCACAGGGTGTAACCATAGGAATCCGGGTGGGAGCCGTCGGAGGTAGCCTCGTGGCTTTCGGCCGTGGCGTTGGTGGTGTTAATCCAGTAAACCTGGGGGTACCTAGCCGCCATCTGCTGCATCAGCTCTTCCGCCGTAGCGCGCTTGGCGTGCTCCCGGGCGTCGTAGGAGGCGCTGAAATTGCGTTTTTCCCGCCGCAGGGTTTGCAGGAAAATGAGCGGAACGCCGGGACGGGCTTCCACAAAGCGCTTGATAAACGGCTCCAGCCGTTCCCGGACTTCCTGGGGCGTAGGATTGGAGAAAGCGTCAAAGATAAAAGCATCCACCGGCTCCGCGTCCAGCAAGGCATCGGCAAAATAAGGCTGCAGCTTGCAGTTGCCGCTGAACCCCAGGTTGATGAAATTGTAGCCTGTTGCCCGTGCCAGCTGGGCTTCCCAGGTCATGGCACAGCGGCCGGCGCCCGAGCCGTGTGTGTAGGAAGAGCCCCAGACGGCAATGCGGCCCTTGAACGGCTGGGCATCGGCCTCAATCCAGCTGCCTTCATCCGTCACAATATCCAAGCTTTCAAGCTGGGAAAAGAGCGGCAGGTACACCAGGCAGTGCTTTTCAGCGCTGCCGCTGTCCTTGATGAGTTCCACCTCATGCGGTTCCCCGGGCGTGTTCTTGGGATAGCCGTTGCCGGCCCAGAGCCACTGTCCGTCCTTTTTCATGTAAAGGTCAAAGCCTCGGGCCGCTATAGCCCCCATATTGCCGCCGTCAGTCGCCTTCTTTCTCCAAACAACACGCACGCCGATGCGCTTGGAGTTGGTGGAAAACGCAACGGCCATGCCGGCGCAGTGCCGGGCCTGGCCTTTCTCTCCGTCGGTCATGCCTTCCCGCTGGTCCAGGCGGTCCCAAGGATGCTGTGTTTCTGTGTATTTCCCCACTACGGTAAGGCTCAGGGCATCCGTATAGTCTTTCTGGGCAAAGCCCGGCAACGTCCAAAGGAAAAACAGGGCCGCTGCTATGAATTTGAAGGTCCTCATTTCACATTTTTTACGATGGCCGCCCAGCCGCCGCCGGGAGCCAGGTGAATCTTTATTTCGCCGGAAGCAGAAACCGTACGCTTCTGCCAATCCGTGGCTTTAGAATCGGCGTCCGGGCCGTCTTCCCAGGCCTCCACCGAGGCTTCCGGCAGGCCTAAGGCCCACAGGTCCACAACCAAATCCCGGGCATTCCAGTCCGTCAGGGCACCGATATACCAGGTGTCGTCCTTCCTCCTGGCCGTAACAATATAGTCTCCTATCCGGCCGTCCAGCACCCTGGTCTCGTCCCAAACGGTGGGGACGCGATAGATGAAGTCGGCGCAGGCGGGGTCTGCCTCATAGTGGACCGGCCCGTCGCAGAGCATCTGCATGGGGGCGTCAAAGACGACATACTCGGCCAGCTGGCGGCAGCGCGTTCCCTGCGACATGGGAGCCGGTTTGTACGGGACAAACGTCTCCCTGGTTCCGTTGAGGAAGGCGCCGGGCGTGTAGTCGGCCGGGCCCGTGACAAAGCGGATGAACGGCGCTGTGACATCAAAGCTCACCATATCGTACTGGGGCAGGGCACGGTTCCGCATCTGCTCCAGGCCGAAGATGCCCTCGTAATTGAGTACATTGGGGAATTGCTTCTGAAGGCCTGTGGGCGGCGGGCAGCCGTGGAAATCGAGGAGCATGCGGTATTTGGCGGCTATCCGGGCGGTCTCATACATCACCTCCTGCACAATCTGGTCGTTGCGATCGAAAAAGTCTATCTTTAAGCCTTTCACGCCCATCGCGGCGTAATGCTTGCACACCTGCTCGATGTCTTTCACAAAGGCCGAGTAGCCCGCCCAGAGGATGATGCCGACGTTCTTCTGTTTGCTGTAGCCGATAATTTCTTCAAGGTCGATTTCCGGGACCACGGAGAAAAGGTCGTCGGCATATCTGACCGCCCAGCCCTCGTCCAGGAGGATGTATTCGATGCCATGCCGGGCGGCAAAGTCTATATAGGCCTTATAGGTCTCTGTGTTGACCCCCGGTGTGAAATCCACGTCGCCGATGGCAAATTGGTTCCACCATTCCCAGGCCACCTTTCCAGGCTTCACCCAGGAGAAGTCGCCCTCTGCCGGCGGGGCCAGGCGGGTGATGAGGTCGTTCTGCGCCAGGGAGCGGTCGTCGCGGGCTATGCAGATGACTCGCCAGGGGAAGGTCCTGGCTTTGCCGTCGCACCGGGCGATATAGTTCTCGCGGGCGGTGACAATCATCTGGAGATTGCGCTTCCCGCCCTGCTTCAAGGTGGCGGGATAAGGGGCGAAATCGGCCTCGAAACCGGTGCCGAAGGGTTTCAGGAACATGCCGGGGTAGGCCTTCAGGTCAGACTCGGCGATGACCATCCTGACACCGTCACGCTCCACCAGGGCGGGAATGACCGCCAGCGGTTTCTTGGACAGCGCCTTCATGTTCACGGGTTTGTCCCACGGTCCCGGGGTTACGTCCAGCAGGGGCTTGCCGGTATTCCAGACCGGGAAGGTCACCTCCTGGTAGAGGTTCTCGAAGTCGTCCTGATAGGGATCCACGTTTTTGTGGGTAAGCGAGATGGTGGCCCGGGCCTGCGTCTCAAAACGGAAGGCCGTTTGCTCGGCCAGGACTTGATAGGGCTTTCTCTTGGAAGCAGTCCAGCGGAAGGCCACTCCGTCATTGAATGCACGTGCCTCCAGGGCATAGCCGTTGTAGCTGAAGAGCAGGGTTCCATTCGTCCTTTCTATTTTGCGCGGTTCGCCGGCCCCGAAGACGGTGCCGTCGGAAAGGGTCATGGAGAGGGGTGCGGATTGGACCACCACCTTCCCGTCGCAGAGGACCCGGTAAAAGGCCGATTCTGCACCCGGGCGGAGTTCGATGGCGATGCTCCCGTCGGGTGAAGTGGCCCGCTCCCAGGTCTGGGAAGGCTCCGCAAAGGCCACCCGGGCCACCAGCGGGTAGTGGTCGGACGGATAATGCAGGGACCCGTCGGCCGTGGGGAACTGTCCCCTTTCTATCCGGAAGCTTTGCGCCCGAAAACCGTCCAGCATGATGTGGTCGGGATACCATCTGGTGGAAGCGGTCTCATCTTTGGTATTCTGCGTCCCCCACTCACGGTCTTCAATCTCCAGGCGCCCCTCCTTGGAGAAGCGGGTGTACACATCTTCCCATCGGCCGTCGGCAATGACGTGCCAGTCTTTTGCATTATGGGCAATATTCAAGTCTCCCACCAGGATGGAAGGCACGTCCTCCGGCACCAGGGCCTCGCCCAGGCGACGGGTTTCTTCCAGGTTGAGCACATTGCCGCGGTTCCGGGGCCACTGGTCGTTCTTGTATTTGGTGGGCACCACCGTATGGGTGTCCAGAAAATAGAATTCCTTGCCGGAAGCCTTGTGGACAAAGCGCGCCCACACCAGCGGCTTGCAGGTGTGCGTGGGCTCATTGGCGCGGGTTTTGGGGCGGTCCGGATGCCCGCCGGTCCAGAAAATGCCGGTGGCCAGCGTATCAAACACTTCCCGCTTATAGGCAATGGCCACGTCGTAGGAAATGCCTTTTACGGTGTTGGGATACAGGATCCACTCGTAGCCCGGATGGCGCTCCTCCACCAGGCGGCGGATGTCCAGGTCTCCTTTGTTGCCCCAGATGCTGTCACAGACCTCCTGGATGCCAATAACATCACAGTCCAGGTCCGCAATCATGTCGGCCACCGCCGTTGCACTGTTGCACCAATAGCGCTGAGGGTCGGCAATTACGCCGGCCTTTCCCTTCTCCACAAAGGATTTCCGGGAACCGGAGGTGCAAATGTTGTAGGTCCCCACCTTGAAGGTCTGGGCCGGGGCCAGCAGGGGAACAAGGAGGAACAGAAGCAGAAGTTTTCTCATAGTACAGTAATTGTTCCGCTGTTTACGCAGCCTGTTTCCGTATGCGTGTCTGTGGAATACAGGCCCGTAAACGCGTTAGTGTTAAGGGTTCCGTGCGAGGGAACGTGGATGGTAAGGGCGCCGCTGAAAGTGCATCCTGAAAGGCCGATGTCACTCTGCGCATTGCCCAGGATGCCGCCTGCCCGGATGGCGCCGGATGATGACGAGCTTACTGTCATGGTCCCTGCCGATGAGCAGCCGGCAATGGAGGCGGTTTTCACGGAGCCGGCGATGCCGCCCAGGTTGGTGGCCCCGGAAAGGGTGGAGCCGCTGCCGAAAGTGATCTCTCCGGAGAAACGGCAGCCGGAAAGGGCACTGGTGGAGACTGGCTGGAACCGGCCCACGATGCCGCCGGCTTCCGGCGTTTTCAGGGTACCCAGAAGAGTCAGAGTGCCCTCGTTGGCGCAGTCTGTGACATGGACCTCATTGCTGCTGGCATACACCATGCCCACAATGCCGCCGGCCAGCACTGCCGCACTGCCGTCACCCGTGGCGGTAATGGCGGCCCTGTTCACGCAATGCTCGATGGTGCCCCGGACGGCATAGCCGCAAATGGCTCCCACCCGGAGTTCTTTCCCCCATTGGGTGTAGGAGATGGTTCCTTTGGCTATGCAATTGCTCACCTGGGCGCCGGTGTACATCCGGTTGGTCAAGATGCCGGCCCAATACACACTCTCATCACCCACGATATCGTCCTTGGAGGTGATGGCAATATCCGCTTCCACCGTCAGGTTGCGGATGCTGCCCTGAAGTTCGTTGACAAAGGCTTTCTTAAGCCCGGAGAGGGTGTAACCGCCTCCGTCGAAGTCCCCGGTGAAGCCCTCCAGCGGTGTCCAGGTGTTGTCCGCCTGGATATTGGCTGTCATGCGGGCCTGCAGGTACTTCTCGCCTGCGGCAACTCTGTCGGCAAAGGCTTTCAGCTGAGCATAGTTGGCAATCACGGTCACTGGATGGGCATTGGCCTTGAATGCGGTTGTCGGGAACTCATACACGGTGCCAGCCGTCAGGGTCTCACCCACAAAGGAAACCAGGTTCATCCGGTCGCCAGTGGTGGTATAAATGTCCACACTGAGCCCCTTTTCCAAATATGCCGGTTGCAGCGCCACACAGAATGTCTTTGCCGAAGCGATGCTTACACCGCTGCCCGGGATAGTAAGTTGCACCGTTCCGCCGCCGCTCAGGGGCGTTCCGTCTATGGCACTCACGCTGATGCCCGCCACGGTTACGCTGCCACTGAGGGGCAGGGACAGTACGCAGGCCTGGTGCTTCAGGGTGAAAGCGGCCTCATAGCTGGTTGCCTGCATGGGCGCGGAGAAAGCACAGATATTCCCATTCGTATATTGCTGGGTGGAAGGGACTTCTGTCCCGTACTGCACATGATACGGGGTCTTGATAGGTGCAGAAAAATGGAAAACCGCCGTGGTTGAACCCGCCTCCAAGGCTGTCAGTGGCCTGGACTGCACGCCATTGACCGTGATATAGTCCCCTACGCTCCACAGCACGGGATATACATCTGCCGCCTTGAGGCCCAGGACGGTTTTGGTGACCGTCCGGGGCATGGATACTTCCAGCATAACTTCTTCCACGGCTGGCTGTTCCTGCTTTGCACAGGACAGGAAGGCCAGCAACAAAGAAATCCCTATGATGAATGCGTTTCTCATACCCTTAGAAATTTAAGACAACCTTGAGTGGAAGATGGTCGGACGGCCAGTGGAGTTCGTCGTTAGCCGTAGGAAGCTTTTCGCGCCCGACCATATAGAACGAAGGCGTGAAACCATAGAAAAGGACATGGTCCGGCCTCCAGGTGGAAAGTCCGCCTTCTTCGTTCTTGTTCTCAGGCATCGTTCCTTTGACGCGCTGGTCTGTATAGGAAAGTGTACCCCAGTCGTTCAGGGTATCATACACGTCCTTCCATTTTCCGGAAACCAGGATGGCATAATTACCCGCAGTGTCCCCTTTATCCACGTTCATATCGCCGGTAATCACGGAGGGAAGGCTCCCGGCATACGTGGGCGCAAACCATTCTATTAACTCCGTGGCATTGCGCCGCTGCGGGAAGGCGGGGTCGGAAGAGGCTCCCGCATTGGGAAGGTCCAGGTGGGTGGTGATGAACACAAACTGCTTTCCGCTGGCTTTGTGGGTGAATTTGGCCCATGTCGCAGGCCGGTTGGTGCCAAGGCCGTCCCAGTTGGCCGCTCCTTCATCTGAGCTATATTCCTTGTGCGGGTGCGCGGTTCTGGTGCCGTTCAGCCAGGCCCGGCCTTGGGCATTCAGGGTGAGGACGGAACTCTTGTAAAGGATGGCGTCTGTACTGCCCAGCCCGGCAGCGGTTGTATTGTTTGGGAAAGAACTGTCATAGGTGGTATTGTTGGCATTGTAAATCACCCAGTTGTACTCGGGCAAAAGTGAATTAAGCGTATGCACATTCCCGTCGTAGTCCTTATTGTCGGAGGTCCCTTGATAAGTTGTTTTGTAAACCATCCTGGTCACCTCCTGCAAACCAATCACGTCGCAGTCCAGCAACTTTATCATGTCGGCCACGGCTTCATAGCTGTTGGCCCAGGAGCGCTGCTCGGAGACGGTAGCATCGGCGTCCATCACGGACTTTCTGGCGCTGGGCGCCCAGATATTGTACGAACCTACGCTGATGGCTGTGGCGAGGGCCGCATCATCGGCATTCATACCTTCCGCACCGGCAGTCTCCTCTATGTCAATTTCTTCCCCGCCCATGGGGTCGGTCTCATTGAAGATAATCTCCTTCCCCGCCTGGAACGTGGTGAACGGGAAGGTACACACCTTTGCCCCCAATGTGGCGCCGCTGGTGAAGAAGGACAGTGTCATGGTGCTACCATTCTTGGCGTGCAATACAGCCCGCAGGCCTTTCTGATAACTCCCGGCCGGCACGGTAAACACCACCACCTTTTCCGTCTCGCTCAGCGCAAGACCACTACCGAAGGAATAGGCCATCTGGGCCGATGCCCCCGCCTGCGGAACCAGGTTCAGGTCAAATTCGCCACTGATTTTCTCCCCGGAAGGTGCCGCCACGTCCATGGAGGCCAGCGTCACATCCCCCTTAATGGAGAAACGCACAATCGCCGCACAGGTGTGCAGGGAAACCGGCACATCCAAATCGTCGGTCTGGCCAATGAGCGGCGCGGCACCCGGGCAGAAAGAGTTCTCTACGTAACTCTGGGAGGACGGGAACACCACGCGTCCACTGGTTGCATTCCCCGGATATACCACGTTGTACACACCAGCGGTGGCTGGTTTCTCGTCAAAGGTGAATGTCGCCGAAGACGTCCCGGCATCGCCCGCGGCGAGCGGCTGGGAAAGGGACCCGTTTACAGCAATCACATCGCCTTCGCTCCAGAGGACAGGATACTTGCTGCCATCCTTGTCGCCCAAGACCGTTTTTACGGCTGTCTGCTCTACGCCCGCTTCCAGGCGGAAAGGCTGCTTCGCCTGCTCCTTGTTGCAGGACGGGAGCAGGACGGGCAGCGACAGAATAAGGATATTGAATACACTGGTTTTCATAATTCAAAGCTTATCGGGTCTTCAGTCAATCCTTCCAGACTGACGATGCAGCCATCGTTCCAGTCACGGGATGTAAAAGCAGTTTCAGGCAAGAGGTACAGTTTACCTTTCTCCAAAGTACGGCCTGTGGCGAAACGCCATTCACGGGTGATTGTGCCGCCCGGATTGAGGGCCTTCAGCGAAAGTCCCCCGGAGAAGGTTCCAGGTGCAAAGAAAAGGTAAAAGGACAGCGGAGTGCCGGAGAGCGCTACAGGAGTCTCCAAATCAAGAGTAAGCGACTGATTTGCAGAAACTTCAGAGAGAGAGCCATCGGCAAAGGAGGGGGTGAATCGGCCTGATATCTTTTCGCCTCCGGGGGCGCTTAAGGTTAAGGTGGCCACAGACAGGTCTCCGGTAAGGCGGAGCCGGACGCCACAGCACAGGTGGTGCATGGTAAACACCTGGTCCAGGCTGGCCCCGGTCGCATAGAGCGGTAGCGTTTTACCATCTATCGTGACTTTTTCATCAGCCGCTCCCGGATACAGCAAGGTATAGGGAGCCGCCCCGTCAAATCCCGCAAAGGAAAACGCCGCATGGCTCTTTCCGGCCAGACCGGCCGACATGGGATTGCTCAGCGTGCCATTCAGGCTCACACGGTCTCCCACCTCCCATACCAAAGGGAAGACGCCCGCGTCTTCCTCCCCCAGGGCCACCTTGGTGGAAGGACACGGCAATGCCAGCTTTACCTGTACGCCGGACTCCCCGCTCTTGTCTTTGGAACAGGAGACGGCGAGCAGCAGCGCCAGGATAGTGAATAACTTAAACTTCATGTCATCAATAGGTTAATTCTGCCACCACCGGGAAGTGAAGGGCCGGATAATGCAGGGTTCCGTCAGCTGTAGGATACTTTTTTCGGAGCACTTTGTAGTCTTTGATGCCAAAGCCGTCAACCAGAATGTGGTCGGGACGGCCGCCTTGCAGTTTGCTTTCATCGGGGCTGTTGCACGTGTCCCTCACTTGCTCGGCCTCCTCGCTCAGCGCCCCTTCCTCATGCAGGCGGTCGTGCACGTCCAGCCAGACGGAGCTGGTCAGCGCCTTGTAACCGTCGTGCGAGGGCGCATTGTGCGCATTCACCGCAATGACGGACGGCATTCCCTTGGGCACAATGTCGCGCTGCATATAGTCCACGATATTCCGGCAATTGGCGATATTGATTTCATGGTAGGTGACTTTTTGCCCTTTGTCGTACTGGGTGGGACCGGAAGGGGAAGCACTGGTGAAAATGAGTTCTTTCCCCGCCGTGCGGTCGTAGAGCCGCACCCACATCATGGAGGCGTTGTCGCTGCCGTATTGGTATTCCTTGGCGCGGCCGGGCTTGTCGTAAACGCCGCTCAGCCAGTTGATGCCCCAGTCCCGCAGTTCAAAGCGGGAGGCGCGCCAGAGGACGGCGGTACCATTGGCCATAGCGCCCTCCAGCGGGAAATTGGGATTCTTGTTGCTGAGCACCAGCCAGTCATAGTCTCCGCCCCGCTCTTTGACAAGGTCTATCAGCGGCTTCACACCCTCCCGGCGGCCGGCAATGGAGTCACAAACATCCTGCAGTCCCAGGATATCACAATCAGCCTCAATAATAGCATCAGCCACGGCAATGGCGCTGTTGCACCACATACGCTGGAGGGACATGTTGCCCTTCTCCGCCTGTACCCGCCGGTTAAACGAATTAGCCACGTCGTAGGTTCCCACCCGGAGGGGTGCTTTGGGCGCCGCCAGGGTGCACAGGGCCCACAGCAGGGCCATCAAGCTTGCAACGGTCTTTCTCATAGTTCAAAATCGGCCCAGATGGGATAATGGTCGGAGATATAGGGAATGTGCAGGTACTTGCGCGTTACTACCCGGAACTGCGTACATTTCCGGGGGCCCTTGTACCAGATGTAGTCAATGATGCCCGTCCAGCTTTTGCCATACCCGTTGAAGGTGTAGCGGGGGTCCGTGGAGGCCGCCGTTTCCTGGGCGCTTTTCATCTCCCTGGAAACCCGGGCAAGGGCGGGATTGTCCGACAGGGCGTTGAGATCCCCCACCAGCATGCAGGGCAAATTCTTGGGATTGAGCACCTTGAGGGTATCCAGGATAAGGTCCATCCCCTTTTCGCGGGCTTCCTGTCCACGATGATCCAAATGCGTGGTCACAAAGAAAAATTCCTTGCCGGTGTCCTTCGCCTTCATCCTGGCCCACACTGCCGTGCGTTTATAGCGGGCATCCCATCCCATCGAAGGGACGGAAGGGGTTTCGCTGAGCCAGAAGGCGCCCCAATCCTGAAGGCTTATGCTGGCCTCGTTGTAGTAGATGCTCGGGCACTCGCCCGTATCCCCACCCTCGCGGAACACACCCACATGCTTGTACTGGGGAGCGCGCATGTCCAGGTAAGCTATCTGGTCGTGCGTAATCTCCTGCGTACCAAACACATCCGGCTT
>DEKS01000050.1 GCA_002354005.1 Bacteroidales bacterium UBA2716 | reverse complement strand
GAGTAAGGATACGTAAAACTGTAGTCGAAGTAGGCGTTCCGGTCACCGTCGGTCGCGTAATAGTGCTCCAGGTTCTTGGCAGCCACGGAGCTCCATTCGCACAGGATGGCAGAGAAGGAGTCCTCCTCCATGGTCTGGGCCAGTTGGAAGTCCTCCCGGGTAGTATGGCGCAGCTGATAGCGGCCAATGTTGCCCCAGGTCTCGGCGTCTGCACTGGCATTGTCCTGATAGCTGAAGCGGGTGTACAGCTCGTGCACCACCACGCCGCTCACCTTGCCGCTTCCCTGCGGGAGCATGGAGCCGTCGCGCCGGTAAGGGCAGGTGGTGTTGGTGTACAGGTACAGGCTGCCGCCGCAGATGTCGTGCAACAGGATGCCGAACTTGGCTACCTTGTCCGCCCCGGTCTCCCTGGTAAACTGCTCGCTCACCGGCGTGAGGGGGCCTTTGCGGACCGGCAGTTCGCAGCCCTTTATTGTCACGTAGGTGAAAATGTCGTCATCGTCAATGGCGCCTATATACTTCTCTTTCACGGGAATGCCCTCGCGTCCCAGCGACTCGCATGCCAGGGCCATGTTACCCTTTACGCCGGTAAGCGTATAGAATACGGGATCCGTCTCCGGATTCACCACCCTGGATTTGTACAGCACGGCACCCCGGACACACCATTTTACCCGGTCGCCCTGGGCAAAGACGTTGTCGTCGGCCGTTCTGGTCACCATGCACAGACCCTTGGAACCGTCCAGCGCCTCCAGATAGATGGTCCGCTGGCATACGGTATAGTCAATGGACGTGACGGACAGCTGCGTATTGTCACCGCAGTTGCCGTTCTCCTTGTCGCTCACCACGATGCCTTCAATGACCAGGTCGTTCTCCAGTTCCGTTCCCTCTTCCGTTGCCAAGGCACAGAATTCCTGCAGGGAAAGGGTTTCACCGGCCGAATCGGCATTGGAAAGCTGGCTCACCTGGAAGGGGATGAGCAGCAGATTGCCAAAGGCATCCGTATAGCTTACGGTAATGCTGCCGTGACGGGTATAGGAAAGCGGATTGGCCTTGTAGTTGAACTGGAGTTTGCCTTCCTCCACCTTTACGTCCTCTATCCAGTTCTCGTTCCCCTCGCTGTCCCAGGCAAGCACCAGGTCGCCGGCAGGCAGGTTGGTCTGGAGCTCCACCTCGCATTTGCCGGCGGCGGAGCCCTTGACCGCAATGACCGGGGAGGCCGTTGCCAGTTCCGGCTCCACGTTTCCCTTCTGGCGCAGCGTCACGGTGTCCCGGTGATTGTCAATGGCAATCACCACCTGCGCGGCGCGCGGCAGCGAGGTATTGGCCGAATAGCGGGCCAGAAAGCCCTCACGGCCGGCCGGGGCCGTCTGGGGCACCGTAATCCAGGAGGCCTCCGTGGTCACGCTGAACGCACGGGTGGCAATTACCGGGATGGCCAGCTGGCCGGCCTCCGCCTCCAGGGTATACACCTTCTGGGGGAAACCCAGACCGCTGCCCTCGTGGATGGTGCGCTCGTTAATGTCCTTGGTGCAGGAGAAGGCCAGAAGGGCGGCCGTTCCCAGCACAATCATATCACGTAGTATTCGCATGGCTACTGAACTTTTACGCATCTTACATTTCCGCCCCAGCGACGATGCGGGTATGTGCTGTCGATACGGCGGTTATTGACGTTGCTCTGGTACCACAGGCGGTAGGAGCCCCGGTACGGAGTGATGTCGATCGGCGTGGAAGACCAAATCCAGCCGTCGCTCATATTGGCCAGTTCGCTGGCCGTGGAAGTACTTCTGCGGTAGGCGCCGCCGGGGACAAAGAGCATCTCCTTTCCGTTGTCGTCCTGGATGGTGATGCCCACCTTGGACACATACTCGGCCGCTTTCAGGCGCTCCGGGATAACGCCCAGCGCGTCGTTGGACGGGACCATCCAGCCATAAGGGCAAGGGTTGGCATTGGAGGTGGCCGATGCCCACAGCGCATCGTCCTGGACATCCCGCCAGTCCTGCTTGCCGCTGGCGCCGCTGCCCCAATAGTAGGTGTTGGGGGTGGCATCCGCCACTTCCTGGCTTACGCCGTCCTGGGCCGTCACAAACACAATGTTGTCCGGATAAACCGTGGAGCGCATGCCGTTGCCGCTGGCGGCCGTTGCCTTGGCCGGCGGGAACGGGTCCTTGCGGCCCCACTGGTAATGCATGCCGATAGAAGCGTTGGAGTAATCCCGGGCGTCGGCCTTCACAGCACCCACATTGCGGTCCATGAAGGTCCAGGAGCCAATGACACGCTCCTCTACAGGCGTTGCCGGCGCCCAGATGTGATAACTCCAACGGATGACGCCGTCGCCGTTCATCACCGCCACATGCGCACTGCCCGGGTTGTCCTGGCTCTTGCGGAAATACAACCTGGAACCGCTGGGATCCAGGGCCAGATAGTCTATCACGCCAGGGGCTGTTTGCCACAGGACGGAGCACAGTTTGATGTCGGAGGCGGGAACCGTTCCGTCGGGACGGCGGACCGCCACGCTGTAAACAGCCTCCTCGGTTCCACTCACCATGAAGCAATTGGCCCATTTGTCGCCTTGGGTAAGGTCGATAGCCTGTCCAGGTAAGCTGAAACTGAGTTCAGAAAGCGGAATAATCGTACCGGCGGTTCCGGCCTCCTGGGCCTTGCCGCTGACGCAGCCGCTCCAGGTGCTGGTGATGGCATTGACCAGAATGGTGCCTAAATCGCCCTCAGGGACCGCCACATACAGCTGTACGGGAAGAGCAATGCCCTCCTCCGGTAACGTGAAGGAGATTTGGGGGCTGCTGGTGTTACCGGGAACATACGCCGGATTCTCCAGGGACATATCCACCGTACCCATACCGGCAATGGGGGTTTCTGCCACCATGCTCAACTGCTGCAGCGTTCCTTCTCCCTGTAAATTCAAGCAAAGCAGTGCGCAGGCGCCCGCCAGCGTCACCGTTTCTCCTTCCCGCTTTCCGGCCATCAGGACCAGGTCCTCCGCGGCTGCCAGGGAAGTAATGCCAGGCCGGTTCTCGGGCAGTTGGACATACACCTTTCCGTCGCTCCAGCGGTTCACATAATCTTCCGGATACACACCACCCATAATGCCACCTTGAACAGCTTCGGCATTGAACAGGAGGGTAGCCTGGGAGCCGGCGGCCGTATAAACCTCCGCCGGAATGAGGCCGCTTCCGTCACTATCCAGCAAAAGCAGGCGGTCGCCTTCGGCCCACGCCGGTGCCTTGCCGTCGGAAAGAGGCTTCACGCTTGCCTGGATTTGGGCTGGCTCGGCCACCGATTGGTTCACCGTAAAGAAGGCCTGTATGGGATTGTCCCAACGGGCCAGGGGAAAACTCAGGTGAACTACAGCGCTACGGGCTGCACCTGAGGTGTTTTCATCCACCTCGAACGTAACACGGGAACGGCTCACCTGAATGTTTTGAATCCAGGGCTCCGTAGCAACTTCTCCATAATCAACGGATGTTTCCACATTGGAGAGCGTTTCCTCGTCCAGGTCGGTCCCGGCAGACATGCGGCCTACAGAGGCTCCCCGGAGCATTTCTATGCTTTCTTTTATCAAGTTGTAGTTGCCGATCTCGCTACTGCCGCTCTTCTGGGAAATATACATTTCCTTCACGGAATCTCCGCTCCGAACAGTGAGCACCACACCGCGGGACACGCCGCGGTTCAGGTCTGCGGACACCATGATTTGGCTGTTCCCATGCCCGGAACTACGGGAAAGGGAGACCCAGGGAACGTCTTTTTCCAGGGTGGCGGTCCAGTCACCCTGGCAATAAACCAGCACGTAGTAACTGTTGCCGGAAGCGTCGAAACGCATTTCCGTCCGGTTCAGGGCCAGGGGCAGATTGAGTTCATAGCGCTGGGAGCAGCCCACGGCCGCCAGGAGCAGTGCCAGAACAGGCAAAAGTAATTGAATCCGTTTCATATTACATTCCGTAGGCGTTATATTCGTTGTTGTCAAGGGCATAGCCCGAGTTCACCACCTGTTCGATGGGAATGGGAAGATAGCGGTGGCAGCGCTGCAGGTGGGTGGGAATGGCGCGCGCCTCCATTTCCACCTGCCAATATTCACGCACGCTGTCGTACCAGATGTTCCAGCGAACCAGGTCAAACTTGCGCTGGAACTCACCAAACAGTTCACGGGCGCGCTCGTCACGCACTTCCTGCGTGGTCTTGGCCCAGTTGCCCGCCACGTAATCCGGCAATCCGGCACGAGAACGTACCATGTTCAGGTATTTCTCCGTATTCTCTTTGTCCTCCTTGGCACAGTAGGCCTCGGCAAGCAGGAGCAGGGCATCGGCATAACGGAATACCGGATAATTGTTGGAGTCATAGGTGGTCTTCATGTAAGGGCACCAGAATTTGGGGCCCATCCACGGCTTGGCCAGTCCATTGGAGAAGGCGGTTCCTTCAAAGCGACGGCCCTGGTTCACATCCACACGCCGGTCCTGGCCATTGTCCGGCTGCAGGGCGCCGTAGAAATAGGTGCTGGGGCGGTTGCAGGTGCCCACTTTGGCCTCCGTTCCTAACCAGGGGATGCTCACTCCGTCAAAGAGCTGGGTGGTGCTGTTGTAGGAGGGCATGCAGTTCTGGGCCAGGGTACCGGCGTAGGAAAGCGTACCTTCCGTGTAAGCGTGCCGAATCTCGAAAATGCGCTCCGGCGTGTCTTTCACACTGAAGTAAAGGTCGCTCAGCGGATACTGGGAAAGCTCACCGTAAATGGGCACCAGGCGCTCCAGGGCGTCGATAGCGGTCTGGAACCAGTCCGTGCCGGAAGTGACATCGGCGTAGGCATTCCAAAGGGCCAGCTTGCCGATGAGCATCATGCCCATAGCCCAGCCGGCGCGGCCTTTTTCTTCGTTGTCATTGGCCCGCACCTGCGTAAGTGCGCCGGTATAGACGTCGCCGTTGTAACTGTAGCAGTCCTGCAGCTCCTTGATGAGGGCTGCGCGGGTTGCTACGGCATCCATGCGTCCCAGGTGGGCGATGCGGTCCATAGTGGGCTGGTCCACTACATCGTCGGTATAGTAAGGCACATCGCCGAACAGGCCGGTGAGCAGGTAATACCAGAAGGCCCGCATGGTCTTGGCTTCTGCTAAAAGGTCTTTCTGCACCCCTGCATCAATGGTGGTGGATTTCTCAACGCCGGCAATGGCGGCATTACAATACATGATGGCCTTATAGGCCGTACTCCAAACGGTCTTGGAAATATTGCACTGGGAGGGATTGATATCCAGGATGGCGTTCACGTCCGAGATGGACGGCACATAACAGATGTCGGTGGTCCCCTCCAGATGCGTGAACAACGTGGTGGAATACACGGTCCTGAGACCCACATAGCAGGAATTCACGGCCGTACGGCACTGGGCTTCGCTCTTGAAGTAATTGTCCCTGTCCACAAAGGAAGAAGGCTTTTCCTGCAGGAACTTGGAGCAGCTGGCAAGGCTAAGGGCCAGGATGCTTGCAAACAAAAATACTGTCTTTTTCATACGCCCTTAGAATTTGATTTGAACCATGCCGATAATTTTGCGCGGACGCGGGTACGCGCCAATATCGGCCCTTCTGATAGTAGATTCCTGATCCTCCACCTTGGACGACACATCCGGATCGAAGCCATTGTACCGGGTCCAGACAAAGAGGTTCTCGGCGCTGATGCCCACCGTGATGCTACGCATCCACTTCACCTTCTTGTCCAGGTCGAACTTGTAGGAAAGTTTCACGCTCTTCAGGCGCAGGTACGAAGCGTCGTGCACCATGAAATCACTGGGGAGCATGCTGGAGCCGCTGGCGCCGGCCGCCGGGAAGTTGGACTCCGGATTGCGGTAAGGATGCCAACTGTTGAGCATGTAGCGGTACTGGTTGGAGCAGTAGGTACCCGCCATGAAGAATTCAGAATAGTTGTAAATGCTTCCGCCTACGGAATAGGCCAGGAAAATGCCCAGGTCGAAGCCATAGATGTGGAAGTTGTTCTGCAGGCCGCCGTAAACGATGGGATCGGCGTTCCCCAAATAGGTGAGGTCCTGGTTGTCCAGGATGCCATCGTGGTTCTGGTCCACGTACTTTGGACGGCCGCACTTGTAGGGCTTGGCGTAGTAATCTACATACTGGTGCGTGATGTCATTGTCGGCAATTTCCTCCTGATTGTGCCATACGCCGCCGTACTGGAAGCCCCACAGCGAGTTCAAGGGATAGCCGGCGCGATAGCCGTAAATCATGTAGCCCTTCTGGTCTTTCATGGCCACCACCTCGCTCTCGCCACCAATGTCCTCTACCATCTGACGGTTGTGGGAGATGTTGAACGAAGTGGTCCAGGAGAAGTTTTTCTTGACGATGTTCCGGGTTTCCAGACTCAGTTCCACGCCCTTGTTGGAGGTGCGGCCCAAGTTCTGGGTGAAGTTGCTGTAGCCGGTCTGTTGGGCCTTCTGCACGCTCAGGAGCAGATCCCGGGTGTTGGCAATATAGCCTTCCGCAGTAAACTTGATGCGGCCCTTGAGCACGGACATATCCAAAGCCAGGTTATACAGGTCTGTCTTTTCCCAGGTGAGGTTGGGGCTGTCCAGGCGGGAAGGATAGTAGTAAGTGGACTGGCCGTCGCCCAGCAGATAACCGGCCGTGGAAGAGCTCAGCTGCTGCAGGGACTTATACGGGGCGATGGCGTCGTTACCGGTACGGCCGGCACTGAACCGCAGGGAGAGGTCCTGGAAAATGCGGGTACGCTTGAGCCAGGGCTCGTTGGCCAGGTTCCACTTCAGGGCCATGGACGGGAAGAAGCCCCACTTGTTGTTGGCGGCGAAGTTGGATGAGGCATCGGCACGGCCGGTAAAGGTAACGTAGTAACGCTGCTTGTAATTGTAGTTCACGCGCGCCAGGAAAGAGAGCTTGCGCACCTCCTGGTTGCCGGAGGTGAGGGTGTAATTGTCCTTGTCGGCAATGGCGCTGAGGTCGTTCCACATGAGCTGGTCCACCAGCATGCCCTTTCCGGTGATGTTCTGCTGGTTTATGCGCTTATAATATAATGACATGCCTGCCATGGCGTCCAGGTGATGCACGCGGGCGATGTCGGTCTTGTAGGTAACCGTGTTGTCGGTATTGAGCTGCACCAAATCATTGTCGGCACGGTCCACCTGGCCGCCAGTTCCAGAAAGCCGGCGTACGGGAAGCGTCCCGGGCAAGTACTTGTACAGGTGGGTATCGTACTTGTAATAGGTGTTCCGGCTCTGGATGGTGAGACCCTTGATGGGAGTGAGCGTGAAGGAGAGCGTCTGGGTGTTGGAGAAGCTCTTGCGCTGGTTCACGGACTCCTTGATGGTGATGTAAGGGTTGTTGAAGGGACTCCCCTGCCCGTAATTGTACAGGTCGTTCACCTCGGAATCGATGCCCAGCACCGGAGAGATGTAAACGGCCCCGGACCACACGGCCGTACCGCCAATGGATGTTTTGTTGTTGTTGTTGAGACGATAAAGGATATTGGCGCTGTAGTCCACCTTGAGCCACTTGTTGAAACGATGGCCCAGGTTCAGGCGGCCAATCACACGCTTGGCACCGGAATCCAGGATAATACCCTGGTCGTCCGCATAGGAAATGGATGCGAAATAATTGGTTTTCTTGCTGTTGCCACTAACTGAAAGCGCGTATTCCTGGAATGCGGCCGTGCGGGTGATGGCCTTGAGCCAGTCGGTGCCTGCGCCCAGCGCCTCCGGGTCTGCGTACTTTTGCGTATAGCTGGGCGTCACGGGATACACATCGCCATGGGCGCTCTTGGAGAAGTCGATGCGGTCGTTGTTATAGGTGGCAAACTCTGCTGCGTTCATGTAGTCCAGGCCACGGGCTAATTGGGAAAAGCCCGCCTTTGCCGTAAAAGTCACCGTAGGTTTTGACGCCGTGGGCGACCCTTGTTTGGTAGTCACGATGATAACACCGTTCGCACCCTGTGATCCATAAATGGCCGTGGACGAAGCATCCTTGAGCACGGAGATGGACTCGATATCGGAGGAATTGAGGTCGCTCAGGTCCTGTACGGCGTTCATCACGCCGTCCACCACGATGAGCGGCTCATTACCAGCAGTGATGGAACGGGAGCCACGGATGCGGATGGTGGTGCCTTCCGTAGGGTCTCCGGAGACGCTCATGATGTCCGCTCCTGCCACACGGCCCTGCAGGGCCTGGTCCACGGAAATGGTGGCTGTGTTTTCCACATCCTGCATCTTGACCACGGCCACGGAACCGGTAAGGTCCGCCTTCTTGGCCTCGCCAAAGCCAATCACAACCACCTCGTCCAGGTACTCGGTGTCTTCCTCCAGGACAAAGTCAAAACTGCGGCGGGTGCCAACCTTCATTTTGACACTCTTGTATCCCAGGGATTCCGCTACCAGGAGAGAGCCCTCCCCAGGCACTTTGAGGGAGAATTTTCCGGTGGCGTCGGTTACGGTTCCATTTGCAGTGCCCTCTACGGATACCGTTGCTCCCGGCAGCGGCGCTCCGCTTTGGTCCCGCACCGTTCCCGTCACCGGAAGTGAACCGTTTTGGGCCAGCGCCGGCGTGACGCACAGCGCGAAGGCCACGGCCAACGGTAAAAACATTCTGTTTAACGTGAAAGACATGGGTTATAGCTTTTGTGTTGTTGTCTATCGCAAATTTCGAAAGAAAAAATCCCTTTTCCCATACGCGCATGCGCGATTATAAATGGATGGAAGAAAAAATATAAGTGAGAATCCGCGTTACAGCTACGTGTAACGCGGATTCTTCATCCCTAAACCCCTCCGGATTCAAAGGGTTTTTATAGGTTTTTTGCAGGGGCTCGTCCCGACCGGCCTATTGCAGGGCCTCTATTTCTTCTGTGGAGAGTCCCGTAGCGGCAGCTATAAGCTCACTGCTGGCGCCAGCCGCCATAAATTCCCGGATGGTGTCCCTTCGGCCTTGTTCGATGCCTTTTGCGAGGCCTTTTTCCTCGGCCGTGGCCATTTGGTTGACGATGTCTCTGATGGTAATCATTTGCTTGATGTATTCGGAACGTTCCTTCGGGGCAAATTTATTAATTTCCGCAGAATTAAACAACAAATCAAATATCTCACCCTTCAATTCCTTGGGCCGTTCCTCCATCTCCGGCATGTTCCTCATGGCATAACAGAAGTTGTCCAGCAGCGAGGCCTCGCTGGTCATCGCCTTCCGGCAATTGGGCACCTCCAAGAAGATATACTCAACCGGGATAGGCATGTCCTCGCCGGTCTCTATCTCCTTCATCCTGTACCTGTACAACACCCTGTCGGAACCTTCATGCAACGGGAAATTGACCACCCCGATAAAATAAATCTGCGGAAGGGACCAGTCCGTACTGCCAACCTTAACCTGCTCCTGTATTACAAAGGTGGAGTTAAACATCGCCCGTTCATAGAAGGTCTTCTGCTCCGTGAACTGCATTTCCACTATGAAATGTGCGCCCGTTTCATCCGTACAATGCACATCCAGCCGGATATCCTTTCCTTCCTCGATGGGATTCACATACTCCTGCGGGCCAAAACTCAGTTTGGCTATCTTCCGCTCCGGAATCATCTCCTGCAAAAAGAGTTGCATGAGCCGCCGGGCCGGAGCCCAGCCGAACGTCCGCTTGAACCATCGGTCCATCAGCACATTGGCATACCTGCCAATTTTCAGTTCTTTCTGTTCCATGTTTTCACGTTTTGTGACATCGGGCCCGGATGTCGGTTTGTGCAAACATAAAACAAGGATTCCGGAAAACCTACAATCGTAAAAAAGAAAGCGTTGTTTCACATGTTTTTTTGCTGTTTCTTACGATTGGGCGCTCCACGGCTCGCGGAAAAGGAGCCCTCTGGCAGCAAAACAACAAGCGGCACCGGAGATCCCGATGCCGCCTGGCTGTTGTTATTTTGTGCGACGTGAAGAATCTGGCCTACTCGGTAGGAGCTGTTGTCTTCACGTAGGCGCCCATAATAGTTCCCGTACGGTCATTACCCTTCTGGTCCTTAGCAAGGAGAGCCTTCTGCTCGTCGGTGAGGGTGATGTTGTTGAAGGTCAAAGCCTGGAGGTCTGTTGCGGACATGCCAGCGCTATATGAAGCACTCTTTGCTGAATTCAAGGGATATACTCCGTCGGAGTATGCTCCAAGACATGCGGCACCAAGGCCGGACTCGGTTTCAGCCACGGTTTTGTTTGTAGAGTAGCGGTTGTCGCCTAAAATAGAGTAGGCCTTGCCCGGATTGTCCTTGTTGGTGATGACCCCTTTATCCGATATGCAATTATAAAAATACATATAATTATAATCGCGTCCGAAGGTCACAGAATTGCCATTGAGAGTACAGCTTAAAACATAGATATAACCGTATGTTCCAGACGCGCCACCATCAATTGAGAACGCAGCACCATTGCCACCACTTGTATTCCTGATGGTGGAATTGGCTATTACACTCCTGGAATATGTATTGGCATTGATACAACCGCCTCCATTGTTGCTGCCGGCGGGCATATTTGAATCAAAGAGACAACCGGTAGCAATGATATTGGCCTGAGCAGATGTAGTACCTGCTGCACGTAGGGCTGCTCCATTGGTTGCGGAATTGCCGCTGAATTCACATGCATTGAAACTGGCCGTGCCGCCGTTCACATGGACGGCACCTCCGTTGGCTGCGTTGTTTCCGGTGAACACAACGGTGTCGGCCTTAAAGCTTGCTGTTTCGGCAACAAGGACAGCGCCACCTCTGGAAGAAGCTTTATTGTTGGAGACCGTGGAGCCGCTGTGGATGGAAAGTTCGATGGTCCCTCCCATCCAGATGATACCGCCATTCTGTGCCTGTATATCTGTTCCATTACCGGACAAACTTGTATTGTAAAGATCTATCGTTCCGGATCCCGAGGCGTAGATAGCACCGCCGAGACCTGTCGAGGATGTAGCTGAGTTGTTTTCAATGGTGGAGTTCTTGATAATAACGGTTCCGGAATTCTGGTTGTAAAGGAAGCCGCCGCCCTTACTGCCGGTATTGCCGGACATAGTACATCCGTCGAAGGTCAGATTATGATTTACCGTATTAATCCAAATACCGCCGCCGTAGCCCTCCGTTGCGCTGCAGCCTGAGAAGGTGCAATTTTTGAATTCGGCATTTACTTCAGCCGTTCCGCGGAAAGAAAGGGCTCCGCCGCCTGAACCATTCGACGAAGTAAGTGAGAACGAGCAGTCTTCGAACTTAAGCTTTCCGTTTGTGCCGTTATTGACGGCGACAGCACCTCCTGGAGTATCGTACACGGTGCCGAACGGGTTGTTTTCGAAACTAAGGCCCTTGAAGGTAAAGTCATAAAGCCTGGCGCCGTTGAAATAAAAGGCGCGGTCATTTTGGGCAGCCTGATTGGAGATGACCACGGAAGGATGATTCACTGGATCATAGCCACTGAGATCTTTGCCGGTTGCAGAGGAAGGATAGCCACCGTCTATCACAGTAACATTGTCCACCTCCGTATGGAAGGCTCCATCTAGAAATTGTTTTTGGCCAGAATCCGCAAGGATTGTCTGGAAATTATAAGTGCCTTCCTTCAAATGAATTTTAGCATTATTAAGTCTTATGGTATGATTCTTTTTTGCTTGATCAACGGTAAACGTTGACGGCATCACAAGAAGGCTCCGAAGGAGAGCAGGGCCGCCTGGATTGTCCCAACTGGTGCCATTCCCGGTTCCATCCTCAGTAATAAACCAGTCTGAATGAATGTAAGGATCAAGATCGCCCAGATTCGTAATCTCACGAGGATTTGTAGTGTCAATTGTCCCCTTACTAAGTGCGGCAACACTATAGTCACCCGTTTCCCCGCTAATTCTCGCCTGAAGTCCAAATCCGAGGCTATATTGTGCACCGGGAACGACCGCAAAATAATAGTCTCCGCCCGGCGTCATACCATCGTGAAGACGGACATATTTGCTATTAGGAAAGCCCGAAATTTCCTCGGTTCGCGTACCAATGGTAACATTTCCTTCAGAGTCAAAAGAAACTCCATATGTATTGACCACAATGGAACCATTGTTCGTACAAAATTGGAACCGGTCAAAAGGCGAATCGTCCGTCAGATGGAACTTAAAAATATGGGTGAGATTCTTGAAATTAAAGGTTGCCGCAGTCTTTGAAGTAGCAGCGGCCATCATATTGGCATCCTTAAAAAAGCCACTCTGCAAGATTGGAATGCCAAAGTCGATGGTGCCTCCCTCACGAAATGCGAATGCACCGGTGATAGGATAGACCGCATAATAATTATCTGCCTCCCCAACAACAGCTTCCACCTTATTGTTCTCCACTGTTGCATCTACATAATCTTCCGCACCGGTTCCCCAGAAAATTCGAATCTGGTCGCCCGTGCTCCAGGCGTGAGTGGTGCCGTCCCAGGTGGTTTTGGTGTCCTCATTCTCGTCGGGTACAGGGACGTCGCCCTCCTGGGACACGCCAAAGGTGAGGCGGACCATGCCTTCGGGAACGGGAGTCTCGCCGGAGGGGTCCTCTTTGGCGGGCTCATCCTTTACGGTTTCCTCTTTTTGATTCTGCTCCTGCAGGGAAGGGTCGGCGACCTCTTTGGAACAGGAAAGCGTAGCAAAGCTCAGAACAGCCACGCCCATTAAAATAAGGTAAAACTTTTTCATATTGAACATTTTTAAATTTCCCAATCGTATGCTTCTTCCTCTACATCTTCCACGGATGTCCCGAGCTGCGAGACGCAGATGACTTGCTGAGAATCCATGATAACAACTCCGGTAAACGGAGGCAGATAGGCTTCTTCATCGGTTCTTTTCATAGCGTAAAGATTAAAGCGTCCAGGTGTAAGGAGAACTGTCGAACAATTCTTCCATACCCACATTCATGGTCGTCGATTCGCAGATGATGCGCTCGGGAGAAAGCTCAACTGCATAGCTCTGCGGACTCAGATAGTCCTTTTTTTGCTTTGCAAACATGGTTATTGCGTATTTTAAATCGTGTTTTAAATATGCTCGCGGTTAAGGCAAATTTCGGAAAGAAATATGGCATTGTCCACCCCTAAGAAACAAAATATAAGTTCCCAACAATACCTTTCAGACAGCGAAAAACTGAACCAAAGCGCAGGAAACGCACTTTCCTTCCTCCCTCACCGCATCAAAAATCAAGACACTTTTATAAGTTTTTACATGCGTCGTCCCTGCAGTTTTTTTGCATTACTGCCCAATAATTCGTACCTTCGAAAAGACTTTTATACCCAGTAATGATGAAATACAGCGGCCTTGCCATATTCTCGCTCTGCGTCTTGTTTATAACCTGTACCCCCCCCCAGTTAAAAAAAACTCTTCGGGAACTGGACCAAGTCATAGAGGAACAGGACGTCTACCAGGAAGCTTTTGAGCTAAGAAACGACTCCCTGAGAATGCATCTTGCATCGGGGAGTTGGGAGAGCGCACAGTCCCTTTATGAGGAATACCTGCATTTTAGCGCAGACTCCGCCGGACGCTATATCGCGCTCATGGAAAAACGGGCCACCAACCAGGAACAAAGCCTGAAGACCTCCATTGCCCAATGCTACTTACTGGGGACTGCCCATTACGAGGAAAATGCTCTCTCTCTGTTTCAGTCACTCAAAGCACAGGAAGTTCATGCAGCCGGACTTTCCCTGGAGTACTTGGCAACCGGAGTCAAAATTTTCACCAACCTGTCTCGTTTTACGCATCCTCTCCTGAAGGACAAAGACTACACGGACAGTTTAAGTGCCTACCGGAACGCCTATATTGCGCGGGACACCCTGTCTTACGAGGGCCGAAAACTGCTGGCCCAAACCTTGCGCGACAACGGAAACATAGCACGTGCACTGACCATTTTCGAAGATTGCTACGCCCAGACACCCCAACAGGATTTTCACCAGCTTACTTCTATCGCCTACAATATTGCGTTGCTTTACGGAAGGCTGGGAGACAATGAGCGCAAAAAAACCTGGCTGGCAAAAAGTGCGATATACGACTTCAAGGCGCCCAACCGGGACTTCCTGTCACTCTATGAATTAGCCTTGACGCTGTATAAAGACAGAGACTATGAACGGGCCGGACGCTATATCAGCGCACACTTGGAAAATGTGTACGCCGGTGACTTCCAGGCGCAGGTTATCCGCTCCTCAGGGGCGCAGAACGTCATTGTCGAGGCGGCCCTACGGGCAGAGCGCCAAAAGCGAGCGGTATTGGCCATCGCCATCGCAGTCCTGGGCATCTTTGCCTTCTTCATCCTCTGGTTACTCATGATTCGGCACAACCAGGCCATCAAACTGAGCAAAGCAAACACGGCGCTAGAAGAAGTGAATGCAGCCCTTTCCAATGCCAATAAAATCAAGGACAATTACGTGTTCCGCTACATGGACCTGAGCGTGCAGTATTTGGATAAGATTGAACAGTATAGACATCAGTTGCGGCAGATTGCCCGCAACCAGGGCACAGACGCTCTTCTAAAAGAACTGCGGAACGCGGCCAATTACGCAGACTACAAAGAGTTCTACCGCATCTTTGACCAAACCTTCCTGGGTATTTTCCCGGGATTTGTGGACGGAGTAAACGCCCTGCTTCGGAAAGAAGCCCGCTTCGAATGCCCCCCAGGGAGCGCTCTCCCCACTGAAATTCGAATTCTGGCTTCCATCCGATTAGGCATAGAAGAAAGCCCCCATATTGCCTCTTTCCTTAAATGCTCGCTGTCCACCGTCTATACGTATCGGGCCAAAATGCGCAACCA
>DEKS01000155.1:4815-5191 GCA_002354005.1 Bacteroidales bacterium UBA2716 | reverse complement strand
ACCTACTTTTGACATTGACCCAAAATTTTTTGTCGATAGAAAGGGTCTGGCGCAGGTCAGTGCGGTGAGTGGCGCAGGTCAGTACGGTGAGTGGCGCAGGTCCGATTTTACCCTACTGACCTGCGCCAGGAATCGCCCTTCTAAGCGTTTTAACGGCGCAGGTCCCTCACCCCAAAACCGACCTGCGCCATCCATCCCACCCTCCTGCACCAGAGACCACACCGACCTGCGCCGCCCCCTCCCGAAACAGCCGCGATTGCAAAAAATCGACACCAGAACGCAGCTCTGGTGCAAACGCGGCAAGGATTTGGGCCTAAAAGGCGGTTCCCACAGCCGCGATTGCAAAAAATCGACACCAGAACACAGCTCTGGTGCA
>DEKS01000155.1:1353-4756 GCA_002354005.1 Bacteroidales bacterium UBA2716 | reverse complement strand
CAAACGCGGCAAGGATTTGGGCCTAAAAGGCGATTCGCCCAGCCGCGATTGCAAAAAATCGGCGCCAGAACGCAGCTCTGGTGCAAACGCGGCAGTGCACTACGCGTGGGGATGGGCACCGAACACAACCAGGTGCGGCGGCTGACAGAGCACGGAACCGCTGCCTCGCATTACATTGAACTCATCCTTGTTTGGGACCGATTTCGAGGACGGGGCCAAGCGCACCCCATCAAAAATAAAGGCCGAAGGACGCAATCCTCCGGCCTTTTGGGGGCAAAACCTGCACGCGCAACAAAACCTGCACGCACAATGACTAGAAGTACGCGACGGTTTTCTGCTCAACCGCGCTCAGGAGCTTGTTGGCGAGGGAAGACACACCAAAGCGGAAGAGCGTCTTGTTCATCCATTCCGGACCCAGGATGGTGCGGACGATGGACCAGTAGCAAACGGCATCCAGGGCGGAAGCGATGCCGCCGGCGGCCTTGAAGCCCACCTTTTTGCCGGTGGCCTCATAGAACTTCTTGATGCACTCGCACATCACATAAGCGGCCTGCGGCGTAGCGTTCACCTTCACCTTGCCGGTGGAAGTCTTGATGAAGTCCGCGCCGTTTTCCATGGCCAGGAAGCTGGCATCGGCAATGAGCTCCGGCGTTACCAGCAGACCGGTTTCCAGGATAACCTTGAGGCACACCGGACGGCCCAGTTCCTTGGCTACTTTGTCGATGCACTCGCGGGAAGCCTTGATTTCTGCGCCGGCCGTCTCATAGTCCCCTGTCAGGAAGCTGTTGAGGGCCAGGACGATGTCGATTTCGTCCGCGCCGCCGCGCACGGCCAGTTCAATCTCCTGCAGTTTAACCGGCAGGAAGCTCTGGGACGTGGGGAAGCAGCCCGCCACGGTGGTTACGTGAACCTCCTTGGAGGCACGCTGGGAAGCCACCACAGAGGCAAAGTTGGGATACACGCAGATGGAAGCGGGCAGCGGCCACTGGGGGTAATCCTTGGCGAAGGCGTTCACCTTGTTCACCAGGGCTTTCACGCTTTCCGGCGTGTCGTCGTTGGCAAGGGTGGTCTGGTCCATGATGCCGAAGCACTTTTTGTACAGTTCCTCGGTGGCAATTTCTTCCAAACCGCCTGCAATCAGGTCCAAAGAACGGGCGATAGCCTCTTTGTCCGGCGTATAGCCGTATTTGCTGGAGATAGACATAGTTTTTTATCCTTTAATTTGAACAATATATCCTTCGTCGATGAGAGGCTGCACCAGTGCGCGCATTTCCTCTACCGTATATTTCTTGAGCCCGGCAAGGGGCGTTTCCCGGTCGATGGTATACACCATCACTTCCCGCGGCGTTACCTTCCGTACCACCTCCATCCAGGGCCCCACCCAATCCTCCGTGGCCCAGCCGGGACCGCGCAGAAACATGGTCTGCAGCACAAAAGCCCCGTTAAACCGCTTCATGGAGCGGATCACCTCCGAGACATGATAGTTTCCTGCGGGCCTGTTCACCAGCGCCACTTGCTCGTCCGTAGGTGCATCCAGCTTGAGGATGGCATTGTCCACCTTGCAAAGCGCCTGGAAAACACTTTCCTCCCCTGCCCGCGTAGCATTGGTAAGGACCGACACCTTGGCGGCCGGATAATACCGGTTCCGCAGGGCCAACGTGAGGTCGATAATTTGCGCAAACGAGGGATTGAGCGTGGGCTCCCCGTCTCCGGAAAAAGTAATGGAGTCGATAGGGGTACCCGCAGCCGCGCATTCCTCCAGTTTGGTACGCAGGGCAAGCTCTACGTCTGCGGCGCAAGGTAACTTCCTGTCCTCCAGGCCGTCTTTGTTCCAGCCGCACTCACAGTACACGCAGTCAAAGTTACAAACTTTTCCCCGTTCCGGCAAGAGGTTGATCCCCAGGGAACTGCCCAGACGCCGGCTAAAGATGGGGCCGAAAACCGTGGTTTCTCTTAACATAGGCGACGGGATTTAGACTGGGACGTAAGGCGAGGAGATTCTTCGCTTCGCTCAGAATGACAAGAAGTAACAAGCACCAGGCCAGGCTTTTTCCCCGCTTCGATACTGCCCAGCACGGCCTCCCTGCCCAGGAAACGGGCGCCGTTGAGGCAGGCCCACCGGAGCAGTTCCCCAAGCGGGACCTCCGGGAAGGCCTCCTGCAGGGTATAGAGCTCTGCCACCATATTCAGCTGGTCGTTGGACGATAGCGAATCCGTGCCCACGCAAATGGGAATGCCACTTGCGCGCATAACAGGAATGGGCGGCAACAAATTGTGAATAAACAGGTTGGAGAGCGGGCAAACCGCCAGGAAGGGCTGCGCCAGCCGCTCGCGGGCCAGGGCTGCACCTTCTGCCGTGAGGCAGCATTCGTGCACCAGGAGCACGTGCCCCTGCACCGGTTCCTCCAGGCCTGCGGCCCGCAGCCGGTCCAGGAAATATTCCAGCGACGTGGTACCGGTGACCGGCGGCGTGGGAATGCCGTTAGCCACCCGGTTGTCCCACATGGGGCCGCTGCCGAACTGCATCATTTGTTCTTCTTCGTCGGATTCCTCGCTGTGGAAGGAAAGATAGCCGCTTTCCAGCCCCGCCGCGGAAGATGCACTCACCAGTTCCGGGCTCATGGTATAACAGGAATGCGGCGTGGGAGCGGCATCCAGGCCCAAGCCGGCGGCCTGTGCCTGCAGCGCCCGTACGCCTTCCATGACGGCATTGCAGACGCTTTTATCGGCCCCGAACACCTCCAGGAAGGTGCGGGTGTACATGGGATGGGCGGCTTTTACCGCAAAAGAGTCTGCACAGTTGGAAATATCGGCCATGGCGACCACCCCCTGAGCCCACATCTGGTCCATGGCCTCTTTGAGCAGACGCACTTTGTCCTCCAGCGAGAAGCTGTCCCGCAGGGCATTGATTTGGTCGATAAAGCCGGCCATGCCCGTCCCTTTGCGGAAGAGGCCCTTCATGTAGGAAAGCTCCACATGGCAGTGGGCGTTGACAAAGCCCGGGACGATGGCGCCGTCCAGCACCTCCTCCCCTGCCTCGCAGGACCCCACGCGGAGCACCGTGCCGTCCTCGTCCAGCTCTACAAAGGCGTTCCGCAGGGGTTCCGTCTCCGTGAGCGTGTACACATATTTTGCCGCAAATCGCCTCATAATGAATCTTTTACAGTTAAAAGCGTATCTTTGGGCGCCCGGAGCGTATCCCGCACAAACAAAAGGGAGTCCTTGGGATATTCCGGCAGGGAATCCGGCGGCAGCACCAGCTGCACTGTATCCTTTCCCATGCGAACCAGCAGGGTGTCTACCGGACGCACGGGCGGCTGGGGACGGGTGGTATCCGGCTCCATCTGGTAAATCTTGAGCATTTTTGCGCGCCAGTTGTCCAGGTCGATCTCCTGTTGCAGCG
>DEKS01000155.1:818-1281 GCA_002354005.1 Bacteroidales bacterium UBA2716 | reverse complement strand
GCAGGCTCCTCCAGGTAATATTCCAGGCTGTAGAGGAAATCGTCCGTGTTAAAGCCATAGGCTTGGAAAATGCCCTCATACACCAGCATGGTATCGGCCTGACGGCGCAGTTGCGGGTTCTGCTTGATTTGCTGGTCCTGCACCAGCATGCGGTACAGGATGTCCTCCATATCGTCACGCGGAATGCGATGGGGACCGCAGGCGGCCGCCATCACAAGTACAAGGACGATATAAAGGGCGCGGCGCATTCCTAGCGGAGAATGGCGCCGAGTTCACTCTTCAGGGCCTCCAGCACGCGTTCCATGGTCTTTTCCACCTCCTGGTCCGTGAGGGTATGCTCCGGATCCTGAAGCACGAAGTTAAGGGCGTACTGCTTTTTTCCGAAGAGGATTTTCTCGCCGCGGTACACGTCGAAGAGGGTGATGCTCTTGATGAGCTTTTTCCCGGCACGAAGGGCGGTTTT
>DEKS01000155.1:0-752 GCA_002354005.1 Bacteroidales bacterium UBA2716 | reverse complement strand
ACTTCCGGGAAGCGGGGCAGTTCCTTGAAGGAGAATTTGTCGCGTTTGATGAGGCTGAAGAGCACTTCCCAGTTGATTTCCGCAGCATAGACCGGCTGTTTGACGCCAAAGCGCTTGCACAGGACGGGATGCATGCAGCCCAGGGTGGCCAGGAGCTTGGGTTCCTTGCCCGGCAGGCTGTAGGTGATGCCCTCGGAGAAGAGGTCTGCGGGGGCGCTGCCCATCTGGAGGGAGCTCACGTCGATTCTGTAACGGGCCATCAGGGCCTCCACATAGCCTTTGAGCTGGAAGAAGTTGGACTTTTGGGCGGGGCTGCGCCACACCTTGTCCGGTGTTCCGCTCAAAAACAGCGAGAAGCAGCGGTGCTCCTCATAGCTGGCGAGGGTGGTGCCGTCCCCTTCCGGAAGGCGCTGATACACAGAGCCATACTCGAAAAAGCGAAGGGACGTCGCCTGACGGTTCAGGTTGTAGGCCACTACTTCCAGGCCGTTCAGCAGGAGCGTCTGGCGCATGACGTTGAGGTCCTGCGACAGCGGGTTCACAATGTGCACGCAGCGGGAAGCCGGGAAGGTTTCCAGCTTGGTGTAATAGTCTTCCTTGGTAAGGGAGTTGTTCATGGTTTCCACAAAGCCGTTGGCCGCGAGCCAATTGGAAATGGCGTTGCGGGTGGCTTCCGGGTCCGGCTGCTGCGAAGGGTTCACGCTCATGCGGAGGTTCTGCGGCAGTTCAATGTTGTTGTAGCCGTAGATGCG
>DEKS01000067.1 GCA_002354005.1 Bacteroidales bacterium UBA2716 | reverse complement strand
TTTTGCACGTATTTCATCTTCTCGTTCAGCGGCATGCGCAGCTTCTCGAAGATTTTGGGCACCAGGCGCGCGCCGGTGACCTCGTGCCCGTGGAAGGTCCAGCCCTGCCCCGCCACGTAGCGTTTGCTGATGGGCTTGCCAATATCGTGCAGCAGCGCCGCCCAGCGAAGCCACAGATACGGCTCCGTGCGGGGCGTTGCGTTGCCGTCCGCGTCGTAGTCGCTTAATCGGCCCTCTGCAATGGCTTCTTTTTCGAAGCGTATCACGTTTTCCACCACCTGCAGCGTGTGGGTGAAATTCTCCTTATGTCCCTTACCGTCAACCGTTTCCACGCCTTTGAGGCGGCTCAGTTCCGGCAGGAACTGTTGCAGGAGGCCGGTCTGCTCCATGAGCTCGAACGCCATGGCCGGATGGTCTGTCAGGAGCATTTTGTTGAGTTCCTCCACGATGCGCTCCTTGGAGAGGATTTGCAGGCGTTCGGCCATGACTTTCATGGCCTCAAGGCTTTCCGGGACGATGGTAAATTTGCGCTCGTCGGTGCTCAGCCGCGCCGCAAAACGGATGGCCCGGAGCATGCGGAGCGGGTCGTCGCTGTAGGTTTGTTCGGGCTCCAACGGAGTTCGGATAATGCCCGCCGCGAGGTCCTTGATGCCCCCGAACGGGTCCACCAGCGCACCATAATCCTCTGCTTGAAGTGAGAAAGCCATCGCATTGATAGTAAAGTCTCTACGCAGCTGATCTTCCTCCAGCGTACCGTCCTCCACGATGGGTTTCCGGGAGTCCCGGTGATAGCTTTCCTTCCGCGCGCCCACAAACTCCACCTCTATCCCGTGATACTTGAGCATGGCCGTCCCAAAATTCTTGAACACACTCACCCGCGCGTGGCACTTTTTGCCAATCGCCTCTGCCAGCAGAATCCCGGGGCGCACCTCTCCGTCATGCCCGGCCTGACCGGGCATCTCCACCACAATGTCAATGTCCTTATTCGCCCGCCCCAGGAAGCAGTCCCGGACATATCCCCCAATCACAAATGCCCGCACGCCCACTTCCCTGGCCGTTTCACTCACAAGGTGGAACAACGGATGCTCCAAATATCCTTCCGTAATCGTCATAACATCTCTTCCCACAGCGGGGCGTTTTGCATAAACTGCCAGCCATCGGCCGTACGTTCAAAGATGAACGCCTTGAGGCCGTTCGTTATGGCTATATACCTCACATTCAATTCATTATTATACCGCAGTGCCTGATCCACCACGGACTGGTCCAGCGGCACCTCCGGCCGCTTGCACTCCACAATCATCAGTGGCTGCGCCTGGCGGTTGTACACCACAATATCGGCCCGGTACTCCTTCCCTGCATGGCTGAGCGCCACCTCACTCCCCATCATGTGCTCCGGGATGTGCATCCCCTCGTGCAGCACCGAGATAAACCACTGCCGCACCGCCTCTTCCGGCGTATTCCGCACACTTTTTTTCCGCAGCGGATCCCAAATATAGTCCTGTTGCACCATCTTAACGCCAAATTTACCCTTTTTCCCCCACTTTTGCAACTTCCCCCACTGCTTAAAGCACACCCACCCCCTCCAGAACCACCTCAGTGGCATGGCATTGTGCTTTAACGCCTCCTTTTCACCCCCGTTAAAGCACACCCACCCCCTCCAGAACTACCTCAGTGCCCTGGCCCCGTGCTTTAACGCCTCCTTTTCACCCCCGTTAAAGCACACCCACCCCCTCCAGAACCGCCTCAGCGCCTTGGTCCCGTGCTTTAACGCCTCCTTTTCACCCCCGTTAAAGCACACCCACCCCATTCAGAACCGCCTCAGCGCCTTGGTCCTGTGCTTTAACCAATTTTTTTCACTACCTTTAGGGTCATGAAAACACAAACCCTCATTCTGGCACTGGCCATTAGCGCCCTCACTGCCCAGGCGCAGGACTTCCCGCGCGCGTACAAATGGCTCAATAACAAGGAAATAGCCTTCTCGCAAGACGGCTCTTTTACGGACGCAGACGGCTATACCATCACCGTCGGCAAGAAATTTACCAAGACCGCGGGCGTGAACGCGCCGGAAAAGTTCGCGGACTTTCCCCTCCAGCCGGAAGGTGCGGTGAACCTTACCTATAGCCCGGATTCCACCAAGCTCGCCTTCACGCGCGCGAACAACCTCTGGGTGGTGGACATCGCCAGCGGAAAAGAAACACAGCTCACTACCGACGGCACACGGACCGTCATGAACGGCTACGCCAGCTGGGTCTATTACGAGGAAATCCTGGGCCGACCGTCCCAGTATCGTGCCTTCTGGTGGAGCCCGGACAGCCAAAAACTGGCCTTCTACCACTTTGACGACACCCAGGTGCCCATGTTTCCCATCTATTCACCCTTCGGCCAGGATGGTAAGCTTCGCGAAACGCACTACCCTAAGGTGGGCGAAAAGAACCCGGACGTCCGGATTGGCTTCGCGGACCTCAAGGGCAACCTCACCTGGGCCGATTTCAACGAAAAAGAGGACCAATATTTTGGCATCCCTTTCTGGGGCGCAGACAGCAGAACCTTCTATGTGGCCCGTATGCCTCGCAAGCAGCAAACACTTGATTTATATGCGGTTAACGCTATCGACGGGAATAAAAAAGTCATCTATCACGAGGAAGTCCCCACCTGGCTGGACTGGATGAGTGAGATGCTCTTTGACGATAAGGGCCTGTACATGGTGCGAAGCTTTGAGACCCTCTGGCAGCAAATTTACTTTCTCAGCTACGACGGCGCCACGCTCAAACGCCTCACCGACGGCCCCAACTGGCGCATCGGCCTGGTGCGCGCAGACAAGGACGGCAGCGTGTACTTCACCGCCGAACGTGACGCGCGCGTGCGCAGCGCGCTATATAAAGTATCGGCCAAAGGACAAATTACCGCCCTTACGGATCCGTCGCTGGATGTGGCCGATGTCAGTTTCTCGCCGGACGGGAAGTACTTCCTGAGCCTGGTGTCCAACCTGCACACCCCGTACGAGATTCGGCTCCAGGAGACCCGGAAGCCGGCGCATAGCTACACGGTGGCGGCTATACCAGCGCAGGAAGGTGCTCAGGGTGAGCTGGTTAGCATCGTCACGGACGGGCTGGAACTGCCGGGCATCATCTACTATCCCAAGGACTTCAATCCGGCTAAGCGTTACCCGGTGCACGTGGATATTTACGGCGGTCCGGACACGCCGTTGGTGAACGACCGCTGGGTGCCCGCTTCCCGCTACGACTGGTATTACCGGAACGGCATCATCCAGCTCATTGCCGATTGCCGCGCCGCCGGGCACAACGGCCGTGCCGGAACGGATGCCATCTACAAGCAGCTTTCCACGGTAGAAGTGGCCGATTTTGTGGCCTGGGCCCGCTGGCTCCAGAGTCTGCCGTATGTAAAGCCGGAAAAGATTGGCGTAGAGGGATTTAGCTTTGGCGGCACCATGACGGCACTGCTTGTAGCAACGGCTTCGGATGCCTACCATTACGGCATCGCCGGCGGCGGCGTGTACGACTGGCGCCTGTACGACAGCCACTACACGGAGCGCTTCATGTCCACGCTGGAGGACAACGCGGAAGGGTATGAAAAGAC
>DEKS01000170.1:17555-24863 GCA_002354005.1 Bacteroidales bacterium UBA2716 | reverse complement strand
GAAGGTGTGCATCCAGGTGATGACGCCCACGCAGGCGGCGTTGTCGTTGGCGGCCCGCATCAGGTCTTCTACTTCCTTGCTGCTGTTGGCCGTGCCTTTATAGACAATCTTCACGGGAATAACGCCGGAGGCGTTGAGGCCTTCCACCATTTCCTTGGAATGGGCGTCTACTTTTACCACTGCGTCGCCACCGTACAGGAGCTGTGCTCCGGTGATCCACCATAATTCGTTGTTTTCAAATGCCATAGTTGTATTGTGTTTTGTGTTTTTATTTCTTCTTTTGGCCATAGTAGGCGTTGGGGCCGTGTTTGCGGCTGTAATGTTTCTCGATGAGGTATTTGTTCATGGAAGGGGTGTTGGAGACCAATCCGGCCATGGTCTTCACGTTGAACGAGAGTTCCAGCGTTTGGGAAATATAGGCCATCTTGGCTACCTCCTCCATTACCTTGGCGTTGTACACGGCGTTGTCCGCATCCTTTCCCCAGGAGAAAGGACCGTGGTTGTGCACCAGCACGCCCGGCGTATCCATGGGATTCATGCCCTGGAAGCGCTCCACAATCACATTGCCCGTCTCTTTCTCATAGTCCCCGAATACCTCTTCCTTGGTCATGTCCCGGGTGCAGGGAATGTCCTGGTAGAAATAGTCCGCGTGGGTGGTGCCGATGCTGGGAATGTCGTGGCCGGCCTGCGCCCAGGCGGTGGCATAAGTGCTATGGGTGTGCACCACGCCGCCAATCTCCGGGAAGGCTTTGTACAGGACCACGTGGGTGGGGGTGTCGGAGGAGGGGTTCAGGTCTCCCTCCACCACCTTACCGTTCAGGTCCACCACCACCATGTCGGAGGGTTTCATGTTGTCGTAGGACACGCCGCTGGGCTTGATGACCACCAGGCCGCTTTGGCGGTCAATGGCGCTCACGTTGCCCCAGGTGAAAATCACCAGGCCGTGTTTAACAAGGTCCAGATTGGCCTTGCATACTTTCTCTTTGAGTTCTTCTAACATATTACCACAGAATTACATAAAGTGCAGCCACAATGACGCAGATGGCCAGCGCGCCCCAGTTGTAGCCCTTGCTGGTATGGAACAGGGACAGGTCTATCGGGAGGGCCTTCGGGTCTTTTTCCTTGTCGAAGGTGTTGCTGTACAGCCACACGGCCTGTGCGCCCACCAGGGTGCCAAAGAAGAAGAAGGCTTCAAAGCCGATATCGTTCAGATAGGCGATAAAGTTGTTGTCCGGCGTAGCGGTTTCCGGCAGGAGGGCGCCCCAGGCGGTAACAACGGTAGCGGCCAGGATGAAGAAGAGGCCGGTGCCGCCCAGGATGCGGGCCCACTTGATCATGGTCTTCTTATCTTTCACGGTAAGCTGCTCTGCGGGCACCACTTTGGTGTCGATCAGCGACATAATCACGTGGAAGCAGAACAGGATGATGAAGATGTAGCCGGCGCGCAGCTGGAAGGGAACGTTGCCCAGGAAAATCTTGAACAGCACGCCCAGCGGAATGACGATGATGGCGCTCCACACAGCGGCACGGGCACTGGAACGCTTCCACAGCAGACCCAGGCCGAACACCACGATGATGCCGGGATAAATGAAGCCGGAGTACTCCTGGATGTACTGGAAGGCCTGGTCCAGGCTGCCCAGCAGGGGCTTAACGGCGACCAGGGCAATGGCCAGGGCGCACAGGGAAGTGATACGGCCCACATTCACCAGTTTTTTGTCCGTGGCACCCGGATGGATGTACTTCTTGTAGATGTCCATGGTGAACAGCGTGGAAGTGGAGTTGAGCATGGAGGCCAGGGAAGAGATGATGGCGGCGGACAGGGCGGCGAAGGTGAGACCCTTTACGCCCACCGGGGTGAAGTTGCGCACCAGCCAGGGATAGGCGTCATCGGACACGTTGATGGAACCCTGCAGTTGGGTGAAGGCTTCCGGATGCAGCGAGATGTAGTAGGCGCAGATACCGGGAAGGCACACGATGAAGGGGATGAGGATTTTCAGGAAACCGGCGAACACCAGACCCTTCTGGGCTTCTGCTATGCTCTTGGCGGCCAGGCCCTTCTGGATGATATACTGGTTGAAGCCCCAATAGCCTAAGTTCGTGAGCCATACGCCACCCACCACGGCGGCGATACCGGGCACATTGGCAAAGCCGGACGGGTTGTGGCTTTGCTGGATCACCAGATGCAGGTGGCTGTCGTGCAGATGCTCTCCGGTGGTGAGGTCCGTGTAGATGTTGTTCAGGCCGGCCAGGACACCGGCGTCGCCGCCCACGGCCTTGAGGGCGAACCAGGCGGTGATAAGGCCGCCGCCCACCAGGAAGGTGACCTGCAGGACGTCTGTCCAGGCCACGGAGGCCAGGCCGCCGTAGATGGAGTAAATGCCGGCAATCAGGAACAGGGCCACCACAATGACCATGCGCATGGAGATGGCGGTGCTGCCCACCATGAGCACGGCGCCTTGCAGACCCAGGATTTGCTCAATGGCCAGGGCGCCCAGCCAGGCGACGGAAGTAAGGTTCACAAACACGTACAGGAACAGCCACAGGATGGAGAAGGCCAGGCCCACGCCGTCGTTGTAGCGTTCACGCAGGAACTGCGGGATGGTGAAGATGTTGCGCTTGAGCATGATGGGCAGGAGGAATTTGCCAATCACCACCAGCGTGACGGCGGCCATCAGTTCATACGCGGCGGTGGCAATACCGTCGGCATAGGAAGTACCGGACATGCCGATAAACTGCTCTGCCGAGATGTTGGCAGCGATGAGCGAAGCACCTACGGCCCACCAGGTGAGGGTGTTACCGGCCAGGAAGTAGTCGCTGGCGCTCTTCTGCTCGCCTTTCTTGGTGCGTCCCAGGAACAGGCCCAGGAAAATGAGCAGCGCCAGATAGATTAGGACGATGACAAGGTCCACAGTCCTGAATCCGGAGGCTGCAATTTGGTCAAGGATGTTCATAAAATATGATTGTTAATAGTTTTAGCGTGTCAGTTCACAAATTTACGAATTTTCCGCGGGCGGTTATTATAAAAATCGTCCAAAAAAGGTGGATAAATGTCCATGCGGGTGGAAGATTGGAAGAAATGACCTATCTTTGAATTATGAAAAAACTGATAATCTTTCTGGGCGCCTTCATGCTGCTCGCATGCGCGCAAAATACCGTATCTGAGGAATTTGTGGTGCCGGACGGCGCCTTCCTGGCAGTGAATCCGCTTACGTACACGGATATCCCGGACAACGATGTTATCCGGGTGGGGGAGGACTACTACATGGTGAGCACCACCATGTTTTTCTGCCCCGGCGCCCCCATCATGCATTCGCGGGACCTGGTGCACTGGCGCATCGTCAGTTACATCTATGATGTACTGGAGGACGATGACATTTACAACCTGCGGGACGGCAAGAATGCCTATGGCGCCGGCCAGTGGGCCACTTCCCTGCGCTATCATGACGGCGTTTACTATGCGCTGTTTGTCTCCAACGACCAGCAAAAGAGCTACCTGTACCGCACCCGGGACCTTGTGAACGGCCCCTGGGAGCGTACCGTTTTTGCCGATTATTTCTTCCACGACCCGGGCCTGCTCTTTGACGGCGACCGCCTCTTTGTGGTGTACGGCAACGGAGACCTCAAGTTGGCGGAGCTCTCGCCGGACGGCTCAGCCGTGATAGGGGAGCCCAAGGTGATTGTCCGTGCGCCCAAGTGGCGGATGGGCCTGAGGGCGGAAGGCTGCCATTTCTACAAGATTGGCGACAATTACTATATTGTGGAGATCGACTGGCCCAAGGGCGGCATACGGCAGGCCACCTGCTGGCGCAGCACCCGGGTCGATGGCCCCTACAAGCGCAAGGTGGTGCTGAAGGGCACGCTGGACGGCCGTTCCGGAGACGGAATTGCGCAGGGCCCCATTGTGGATACACCCGCTGGGGACTGGTATGCCATTCAGTTCCAGGACCATGGCGCCGTTGGACGCATTCCTACGGTGCAGCCGGTGAGTTGGGAAGATGGTTGGCCGATAATGGGTCAGGCCGGAAAACCCATGCAGATGGTGGGGGTAAAATTGCCCGTGGACCCGGCCGGGGACTATGTGTGGGCCTCGGACGAATTCTCCTCCGGGCCGCTAGCCCTGGTGTGGCAGTGGAACCACAAGGATCCGGGGGATGCCTCGCTCACGGCCCGTCCGGGCTGGTTGCAACTACAGGCCCACCCCGGAGATTCGCTCTCCCAGACCCTGGGAACGCTCACCCAGCGCACGGTGGGCCCCCGCTGCGTGAGCGAGGTCCTCATGGATGCTTCCGGGCTGGGCGTGGGCGCGGAGGCCGGCCTCTGCGCCTTCCAGAGCCAGAGCGCCCGCATCGGCGTGCTTCGTGAGGCGTCCGGTTATGCCCTGATTGCCCGCGAGCGGGAGAAGGAACTCTGGCGCATGCCCCTCCCGGCCTCCGCGTATGCCCCAGCTGATTCACCGGCCCTTTCGGCCCCCATTGCTTCCCCGGCCTCTTCTGTCCCTTCGGCTCAGTCCTCTTCGGTCCCTTCGGCTCAGTCCCCTTCCGTGCCCGTCTGGCTCCGCATCCGCTATGTATTCACGCCCCGGGAACCCGGGGACGCACCGGACACCGCCTTCCTCAGCTACTCCCTGGATGGGGAAAACTGGACGGAGCTGGACTACACGCTTTCCATGAAATACACCCTGGACTACTTTACCGGCTACCGCAGCGCCCTCTACTGCATGGGCCCCTCCGGCTCCGCCGCCTTCGACTACTTCCACCAGTGGGTGTACTGACCTGGTATCGCAATACGGGGCCGCTAACTCCCTTGGGTGTACTAACGCGGCATCACAAAACGGCAGGTTGCTAAATATTGAGCTGGTCGATAAACGACTGATACACAATACTTTGCTAATAATCCTCGGCGCAAATGGAGCCGAGGATTATTAATAAATCCCTGATTGTCAGAGAGTTGGTGACCAGTGCATGTCCCTTCCTCCGACTGACCTGCGCCATTCCCCACACTGACCTGCACCATTCCCCACACTGACCTGCGCCGCCTCTGCACACCTCTACGCGTTTAAGCGCCAAAACGTGTAATGATGTGTCCAGCTATGCAGCGTCTAACGCGAAAACAGGCAAAAATGCGTTAAGGGATGCAGGCTACCAGAAACCTGGTGCTACAAAACTGCCCGCTTCCGTGGCGCTTCAGGGGATTTTTGCTACCTTTGTGCCATGAAAGTACAAGCTGCTCTTCAATCGATGCGCCTGCGTACCCTGCCGCTCTCTACGGCCGGGGTGCTGCTGGGCATTCTGCTGGCCGTGGCTAACTGGAAGGTGGACCCGTGGACAGCGGTGCTTATCGTCCTAACAACCATTTGTTTACAAATTCTGTCCAACCTCTCCAATGAGCTGGGAGACGTACTGCAAGGCACGGATACCGCCGAGCGGCAGGGCCCGCAGTATGGCCTCAACGGCGGCGGGCTCACCATGGGGGAGATGAAACGGCTCATTGGCACGTTTGTGGGCCTCTGCGTTGTGTTTGGGACGGCCATGACCTGGCGTGCGTTCGGCACCCTTCTGGACCTCACGCCCATTCTGGTGCTTCTGCTGGGCGCCGGGGCGATTGTGGCCGCCATGCGATACACCCTGGGGCCCAATCCATACGGCTACAGGGCCAAGGGAGATTTTTACGTGTTCATTTTCTTTGGGCTGGTGTCTGTGCTGGGCGCCTACTTTGTGTGTACCAAAGGCTTAGGCCTTCACTGGAAACTCCTCCTGCCGGGCGCGGCCGTGGGCTTTTTCTCCGTGGGCGTGCTCAATGTGAACAACATCCGTGACATGAAAACGGATGCGGCAACCCGCACCACTGTTGCGCTCAAGCTGGGCGGCAGGCGGGCGCGCATTTACCAGACGGTGCTTATCGGCCTGGGCTGGGCTTGCCTCATTGCCTATTGTCTTCTGTGCTGGCCCTCCTGGTGGCACTGGATGTGGGTGCTAACTTTACCGCTGTATATCAAGCACTTGCACATGGTATGGACCCGCACAGACCGTGCGCTGGATCCCGCCCTTCCCCTGCTGGTTATGTCCACCTTCCTCCTGTGCCTCCTGCTGGGCGTAGGATTTTGCGTTTATCTGTTCTAATTTCCATATTGCCAGCATCCCTTAACGCGTTTTTGCTTGTTTTCGCGTTAGACGCTGCATCGTTAGACATGTCATTACACGTTTTGGCGCTAAAACGCGTAAAGCTGTGCATCGGCGGCGCAGGTCAGTGTGGTGAGTGGTACAGGTCAGTGTGGTGAGTGGTACAGGTCAGTGTGGTGAACGGCGCAGGTCTGTACAGTGAACGGCGCAGGTTGGTCGGAAGAAGGAATATACGCTGGTTGCTAACCTGCTGAGAATCAAGCAATTGCTAATAATCCTCGGCGCCAGAAGAGCCGAGGATTATGCGTAAACTATTCTATATGAATGAGTTAGCGGCCAGCCGTGTGTGACGCTTAGGACATCAATCCAGCTTAAGCACAGCCATGAAGGCGCTCTGGGGCACCTGGACGGTGCCAATCTGGCGCATGCGCTTTTTGCCTTCCTTCTGCTTTTCCAGCAGCTTGCGCTTACGGGTGACGTCGCCGCCGTAGCACTTGGCTGTCACGTCTTTACGCACCTGGCGAACCGTTTCGCGGGCAATGATTTTTGCGCCGATGGCCGCCTGCACGGCAATGTCGAACTGCTGGCGGGGAATCAGGTCCTTGAGCTTGAGGCAAATCTTGCGGCCAAAGTCATAGGCATGGTCCTCATGGATGAGGGTGCTCAAGGCATCTGCCGGGTCTCCGTTCAGGAGGATATCCAGCTTCACCAGCCGCGCCGGACGGAAATCCGTCACGTGATAGTCAAAGGATGCATAGCCTTTGGAGATGCTCTTGAGTTTATCGTAAAAGTCAAAAACCACCTCCGAAAGCGGCAGGTCATAGTTGAGCTCCACGCGGTCCGTGGTAATGTAATGCTGGCCGATCAGGGTGCCGCGCTTGTCCATGCATAGCTTCATGATGGGACCGTAAAAATCGGCCTTGGAGATAATCTGGGCGCGGATATAGGGCTCCTCAATATGGTCGATGACAGACGGTGCCGGCAGGCCGGAGGGGTTGTGCACATCGATGACTTCCCCCTTGGTAGTGTACACCTTGTACGAGACGTTGGGCACGGTGGTGATGACGTCCATGTTAAACTCCCGGAACAGGCGTTCCTGGACGATTTCAAGATGTAGCAGCCCCAGGAAGCCGCAGCGGAAACCGAAGCCCAGGGCCAGCGAACTTTCCGGCTCATAGGTGAAGGAGGC
>DEKS01000170.1:17333-17480 GCA_002354005.1 Bacteroidales bacterium UBA2716 | reverse complement strand
CCGGCAAAGACCATCGGCTTCACTTCCTCGAAGCCCGCAATGGCCTGTGCACAAGGACGTTCCACGTGCGTGATGGTGTCGCCCACCTTCACTTCCACGGCCGCTTTGATGCCTGTGATGATATAGCCCACATCCCCGGCACGCACC
>DEKS01000170.1:0-17242 GCA_002354005.1 Bacteroidales bacterium UBA2716 | reverse complement strand
AATTTCACTTTGTCCCCCTTGCGGATGGTGCCGTTCACTACCTTAAAGTACGCAATGATGCCGCGGAAGGAGTTGAACACGGAGTCGAAGATCAGGGCCTGCAGCGGAGCGTCCGGGTCCCCTTTGGGTGCGGGCACTTTGTCCACGATGGCGTCCAGCACCTCCTGTACGCCCACGCCGGTGCGGGCACTCACGCGGAGCACGTCCTCCGGCTCGCAACCCAGAAGGTCGCATACCTGGTCCTGCACCAGGTCCGGCTGGGCGCTGTCCATGTCAATCTTGTTGAGCACGGGAATAATCTCCAGCCCATGGTCGATAGCCTGGTACAGATTACTAATGGTCTGTGCCTGAATACCTTGCGAAGCATCCACCACCAGCAACGCGCCCTCGCAGGAGGCAATGGAACGGGACACCTCATAACTGAAGTCCACGTGTCCTGGCGTGTCAATCAGGTTGAGCCGATACGTCTCCCCACCCCGCACGTAATCCATCTGGATGGCGTGGCTCTTGATGGTGATGCCCTTCTCCCTCTCCAGGTCCATGTCGTCCAGCACCTGGTTTTCCATCTCGCGGTCGCTCAGCGTGCGCGTAAGTTCCAACAGACGGTCTGCCAGGGTACTTTTCCCATGGTCGATATGGGCGATAATGCAAAAGTTGCGGATATTCTTCATAATCTGCAAAGATAACGCAATTTGCGCAAACGGCCAAGTGACCCTATTTCTCCAGCCAGGAGAGGAAGTCGTCCACGCGGGCGCGGGAGACGGTGAAGTCCGTGGCGGCAAGGATGCCCGGGCGCAGGGAAATGCGCAGGCGGCCACCCATCAGGCGGGACACGCTGTCAATAATCTGGTCCGAGATAATGCAGCTGCGGGAAATACGGAAGAACGTAGAAGGGTTCAGCCCCGCGGCAATGGTATCCAGGGAATCGTCCATAATATAGGAAGACCCGTTTAATGTGACGATATACGAATTTTTGTCCTCCGAGTAAAAATACGCTACCTCGGTGGTGCGGATGGGGACGAGACGGTCGTTCAGGCGGATGATAAATTTCTCCTTCCGGCTGTCCTTCAGGAGCGAGCGTATGGCCTCGGAGGAGGGCTTGGAAGTTTCCCCGGATGCTACCCGGCTCATGGCACGCCGCAGGGCCGCCACCTCAATGGGCTTGAGCAGATAGTCTATGGCATGGACCTCAAAGGCCTGCACGGCGTATTGGTCGTACGCGGTGGTCATGATAACGGGGGAGGGAACGTCCACCTGGGAGAAGATGTCGAAGGAGATGCCGTCGCTCAGTTCCACGTCCATGAAAATGACATCCGGTGCGGGGTTGGCCTTGAGCCATTGGACGGCGGAAGTCACCGAGCCTACCGCCCCCACCACCTCCGTTTCCGGGAACTGGTCTGTGAGCAGTTTGATCATGTGCCCGCGCGCGAGCGGTTCGTCCTCAATAATAAACGCTTTCATACAAAAAACAAAGGTAGTCAATTATTTGGAATCCTCCAAGATGGGAACCGTAACGGCAAAATAATCAAGCGTTTGCGTGACTGTAATCTCTGCGTCGGCCAGGTCCCTGTACTGGTTGCGGATATACTGCAGGCCAATTCCTGTAGAAGGCCGCGTGGATACCTTGGGAATGCGCGTGTTGCGCATGGTAATGCTTTTCCCGTCTGTGGATACGCTCACAATGAGGGGGTTTTCCGGACTGATGGCGTTGTGCTTGATGGCATTTTCCAGCAGGAGCTGCAAGGTGCAGGGGATAATGTATCCGTGGGGAATGTCCGCCCCCACACGGTCTTCCAGCACCAGCCCTTCCGGAAAACGGATTTGAATGAGCTCCCGGTAGGTGCGGGCAAACTGGATTTCCTCCGACAGCGGGACCAGCTTTTTGGCCTCGTGCTGCATGAGATAGCGGTAAATGCTGGCGAGCTTGTGAATGTAGGCGCTGGCCTCCTGCGGCGTTCCTTCCAGGACAATGGAATCCAGCACATTGAGGCTGTTGAACAGGAAATGCGGGTCTACCTGGTTCTTGAGCGTCATGTAGCGGAATTCCGCCTGGTGCCGCCGCGTGCGCTGGTCCGTAGCCTCCTGCTGCATCTTGGTGGCAAAACGGATCATGAACCCCAGCACAACCACGGAAATAATGACCAGGATGCCCACAATGGCCGATTCCTGGAAAATATTGCCCTGATAGGAAAGGTCGATATAGACCCGCAGGCCAAAGATGACGGCAATGGAGCCCACCAGCAGCCCCCGGCGCCGCTTCCAGGAAAGTTTGCGGTCATAACTGGCCGCATTGGAAGGGGAGAAGGTGTGCGCAAACCAGAACAGCGCCCAGCCCATCATTTCCGTCACTACCACCGTGGAAACAATGTTTTTCCAGACCGACGGCAAAAAGTTCAGCAGCAGCTGCGCGCCCAGGTTGCCCAGCAGGAAGCCCAGCACGTTCACCAGGATGAGGGCCATGATGGAAATATCCACCGTCAGGTTCTCTTCGTGGCACAGGAACACGGCCATGAGCATGGTAAGGGCGGTCAGGGCCAGCGTATCCGGAATGCCCAGCCAGGCGCACAAGGCTACCGTGCCCGCGTGCAGGAGCGCGAAGCCATGGATGAGCACATGATGGTTCCATTTTTTCATAAGGCGAAGGTACGCATTTATTCCGTTCGTCGCAAAAAAATATCCATTCAACCCGATTTGGCGCGCGCGTATATAAAAGGTTTGCGAGGATTGTTTACTTTTGCAAGTGCCAAATAACAGGCTAAAACTAGTAACACCATGTCCACAAAACGTGACTTAACCTTCCGCCAGCTGGTGGATCTGAGCTTTGGCTTCCTGGGGGTGCAGATTGCCTATGCCCTGCAGAGCGCCAATATCAGCCGTATCTTCGCCACGCTGGGAGCGGACCCTCACCAGCTCAGTTTCTTCTGGATTCTTCCCCCGCTGATGGGAATGATTGTCCAGCCGCTCATCGGCAAGTATTCCGACAGAACATGGTGCCGGATGGGTCGCCGTAAACCCTACCTGCTGGTAGGCGCGGTCATTGCCGTCCTGGTAATGCTGCTCCTGCCCAACGCCGGCAGCCTGCAGTTCAGCGCCCGGCTGTTCCTGGGCCTGAACATGGCCATGTGGTTCGGCCTGTTCTCGCTCATTTTCCTGGATACCTCCATCAACATTGCCATGCAGCCCTTCAAAATGATGGTGGGAGACATGGTAAACGAGCGCCAGAAAACCACCGCCTACAGCATCCAGAGCTTCCTGTGCAACGCCGGTTCCCTGCTGGGCTACCTGTTCCCCATCTTCTTCACCTGGATAGGCATTGCCAACACCGCCCCCAAGGGCGTGGTGCCGGACAGCGTCATCTGGAGCTTCTACTGCGGCGCCGCCATCCTCATCCTGTGCGTGCTGTACACCTTCCTCCGCGTGAAGGAAATGCCGCCCAAGGAGTACGCGGAGTTCCATGGAATCGAGAATGAAAAGAAGGCCGATCAGCCCTCCGAGGGCCTGATGAAGCTTCTCGTGAAGGCCCCGGCCACCTTCTGGACGGTGGGCCTGGTGCAGTTCTTCTCATGGGCCGCCTTTCTGTATATGTGGACCTACACCAACGGCGCCATTGCCCACAACGTATGGCACACCGGCGACGTAACGTCGGAGGCTTATCAGACCGCCGGCAACTGGGTGGGCGTGCTCTTTGCCGTGCAGGCCGTGGGCTCCCTGGTGTGGGCCGCCGTCCTGCCGCGCTTCAAAAACCTCAAGCTGGCCTATGTAGTGAGCCTCCTGATCGGCGCCGCGGGCTTCGCTTCCATCATCCTCATCCACAACCAGTACCTGCTGTTTGTGAGCTACTTCCTCATCGGCGCCGCCTGGGCCGCCATGCTGGCCCTGCCGTTCACCCTCCTCACCAACGCGCTGGAGGGGAGCCCCTACATGGGCAGTTACCTGGGCCTGTTCAACTGCACCATCTGCCTGCCGCAGATTGTAGCCGCGGCAACGGGTGGCCTGATGTTGTCCCTGGTAGGGGGCAGCCAGCCGGCCATGCTCCTGGTCGCCGGCGTTTTCCTGGTGCTGGGAGCCGTATGCGTGAAATTCATCAAAACCAAATAACTAACTATTAACTACACACTAATGAAAAGGATTTTAACCGCAATCGCAGTGCTTTTCGCAGCCTGCGCTACCGTATTCGCCCAGGGCGGATACCAGGTTAAAGGTGTGGTGGTTGACGCCCAAGGCCCCGTGATCGGTGCAACGGTCATGGAACAAGGCACCAGCAATGGTACCGCTACGGGGCTGGACGGCGACTATACCCTCACCGTTTCCAACGCCAATGCAACCATCGAGGTGAGCTGCATCGGCTATGCAACCCAGACGTTCGCGGCTTCCGCCGTGCCCGCCACCATTGTCCTCGCGGAAGACGCTGAATTCCTGGACGACGTAGTGGTCATCGGTTACGGTACCGTGAAGAAGACAGATATGACAGGCTCTGTCGTAGCTGTGAAAAACGATGAAATCAACCGTGGTGCCATCAGCTCCCCTGCACAGGCCATGGTGGGTAAGGTTTCCGGTATGTTGGTAACGCCTGCCTCCGGCAGCCCCGGTGAGGGCGCCACCATCCGCATCCGTGGCGCTGCATCCCTGAACGCCAACAACGACCCGCTCATCGTGATCGACGGCGTTCCCATCACCCGTGAGGGCGGAGCCGGCATGGGCGACCCGCTGGCTTCTGTGAATCCGAACGACATTGAGAGCTTCTCCGTGCTTAAGGACGCTTCCGCTACTGCCATCTACGGTTCTCGCGCTTCCAATGGCGTTATCATCATTACCACTAAGAAGGGCAGCAAGGGCGCTCTTCAGCTGGACGCCTCAGCCAGTTTCTCCGTAAAACAGAATACCAAGACTGTCAAGATGATGACCGGTGATGAACTTCGGAATTATGTATCCGACGTCTATGGTACGGATTCCGCTGCTTATGGCATCCTCGGCACTGCTAACACGGACTGGCAAAAACAGATATACCGTGCAGCTGTGGGAACGGATCTGAACATGAGCCTGCGTGGCGGTAAAGTGGTTCCGTTCCGTGCGAGCGCTGGTGTCAACTATGACCAGGGTACCATCAAGGGCGGGGACAACGAACGTTACAACTTAGATGTGAACCTGTCGCCCAAGTTCTTCCAGGATCACCTGAGCATCAATGCCAATGTGAAGGGCGTTATTCAGAAAACCAACTGGGGTGCCGGCGCCGGTGCCATCGGCAATGCCATGCGCATGGACCCGACCAAGCCCATTTATGCAGAGGACGGTTCCTACTTTAACTGGTACGATGGCGGCAACCCCAACTCCATGGCCGGCATCAACCCGCTGTCCCAGATTTACGAGCGCAGAAATTTCAATAGATCCCTGCGTTCTATCGGCAATCTCCAGCTGGACTACAAAGTGCACGGCTTCGAAGACCTCCGCTTCAACCTGAACCTGGGTTACGACGTGGCCAAGAACCATAACGAGAATCACAATATCCTGGGCACCTACATGGCCGCCCTCAGTTCTCCGGACTACGCCTACATCAGCGACAATTTCAACAGCAACACGCTGCTGGAGTTCTATGCCGACTACAACCATGAGTTCAAGCACTCCAACCTGGATGTGATGGCCGGTTATTCTTGGCAGCACAACTATGTGAAATACGACGGCTCCACTTACTACAATAAACCGGAGCTTTGGAAGGCGGAAGACCTCTTCCAAAAGAACCCGACATCGGCAAAAGAGTATTACCTGCTGTCGTTCTTCGGCCGTGTGAATTATTCCATCCTTTCCCGTTACCTGTTCACGGCTACGGTCCGTGCCGATGCTTCTTCCCGTTTTGCCAAGGGCAATCAGTGGGGTATCTTCCCTTCCGCAGCCTTTGCATGGAACGTCAAGAACGAAAACTTCCTGCGTAATGTAAATGCCGTGTCCGCCCTCAAGCTGCGCTTGGGATGGGGCCGTACCGGTCAGCAGGATATCGGTGACGACTATTATCCCGCCATGGCCCTGTATCGTCAGGAAACCACGGTCCTGATGCAGTACAACATGGGCGGACAGCTCATCAATGTCCTGGCTCCGCAGGCCTATAACAAGAACCTGAAGTGGGAAACCACCGAAACCTGGAATGCCGGTTTGGACTTCGGTTTCATCAACGACCGCATCACCGGTACCGTGGAGGTTTACTACCGCAACACCTTTGACCTGCTGAATGTGGCTCCTACCGCTTTGGGCCAGAACTTCAGCAACACCACCATCCAGAACATCGGCGACATGGTGAACAAGGGTGTGGAACTCTCCCTGAACTTTGTTCCGGTAGAAACCGACAACTGGCATTGGAGCATTGGCGGCAACGTTACCTTCCAGGACACCAAAATCACCAAGCTCACCGCAGAGAAAGTGGAAGGCTTCCTGGGTACGACCACCGGCGCTTCCATGGGTAGCAATACCGGTTTCTCCTCCGTGCACCGCGAGGGTTTCGCTCCGTACACCTTCTATCTGTTCGAGCAACTCTACGACAAGAACGGCGCTCCCGTCTATGCCGGTCTGGTGGACCGTGACGGCGATGGCGTTATCACAGATGCAGACCGTTACGTGACGGGTTACAGCCCCATCCCTTCCATGTACTTTGGCCTGAATACCCGCCTGAGCTACAAGAACTGGGACTTCTCCATCAATGGTCACGGCTCCCTGGGCAATTACGCCATCAACAAAGTCCGCAAGGGCTATGCCTCCAGCCTTTATATTCCCGACCAGGTGGGCAAACACTACATTGACAACTTGTCTTCCCAGTACCTGATTCCGGGTTGGAACGGAGGTACCGACAGCTCCAACCAGGCCTATTCCGACCTGTGGGTGGAGAACGCCTCCTTCTTCAAGATTGACGACATCAACCTGGGCTATACCTTCAAGCTGAACAACGAGTTCTTCAAGACACTCCGTCTGGCAGCTTCCGTCCAGAATGTGTGCACGTTCACCAAATACTCCGGCATCGACCCGGAACTGACGGCCGCAGACGGCGTAGACAACACGATTGTTCCCCGTCCCCGTTTCTATACAATCCGTTTGAACATCAACTTCTAATGGAATGACTGCAATGAAAAAGATCGTATATAGAATTTTTGTTACGGCACTGGTCCCCGTCCTGGCGTGCTCTTGCCTGCAGAACCTGAATACGGTTCCGCTGGACACTACCACTACCCCTGCCAACGATGCCTACGCCAACCCCAACAGCTACCTGGCCGGCCTGGCTTATATCAATGCCTACTATAACTTTGTGAGCGCCGGAGACCCGGGTGCTTCCGACCTGGACTTCTCCGATGCCGGACAGAGTGAACTCATCCGCCAGTGGACCAACCTGAACGAGCTCAGCGTGGACTCTTTCAAGTGCACCTGGGGTGACGACTATGTTACCGATATCCAGTATGACAAGTGGACCACGGCCGACAATGCCGCTCTGGTGGCTGTGTATACCCGTTGCATGAAGGGTGTTACCCTGGTGAACGAATACCTGGCCCAGACCACGCCTGAACTCATTGCCCAGCGTGGACAGGAAAGCATCGCCGCCACTGTTGCCCAGTATCGTGCCGAGGCCCGTTTCCATCGTGCCATGTTCTATTGGATGCTCATGGACTGCTACGGCAATCCGCCTTTCGCCACCTATGAGAATATCGCCAACGGAACGCTTCCCAAGCAGTTGGGCCGTGCCGGCCTGTATGAATGGCTGGTGGGCGAACTGGAAGAACTGGCAGAGAGTGACGACATGCCCGAGCGTGGCGAGGTCCCTTATCCCCGCGCCACCAAAGGCTCCGTGATGGCCCTGCTGGCCGAGATATATCTGAACGCAGCGGTCTATACCGCCACGGACGATGCCGCCGGAACGCCGGAATGGCAGAAAGCCAAGGATGCCGCAGCTGAGGTTATCTCCATGGGATACAGCCTTGAGCCCAAGTATGAGAATCTGTGGAAGCAGGACAACACCACCAATGGTGCTGCGGAAAAAGAGTTCATCTTCGCCGTGGATTACGACAAGGACCATGCCCAGAGCTGGGGCGGTACCACCACCCTTGCCTCCGCTTTCATGAGCGCCGACGTGAACCAGCGCCTGGCAGACCTGCTGGGTACCGGCGGCAGCGGTATCATTCCTGAAAACTGGAATGGCTACCATGTCTCCAACGAGTATGTGAGCTACTTCGGCCTTAACAACGTGGATTGGAGCGGCAAGGGCTTTGGCTATGACCGTGAGACGTCCGACAAGCGTGCCTTCTTCATCAACGAAGGGATCAAGGAATTCGACAAGGCCGACGTCTCCAGCGGCTGGCGCTGCTGGAAGTTCAGCGGTCTGTATACCGACGGCCACGTGAACGACGCTTCTGTAGATAACTACAAGTTCTCCTCCATGGACTATCCCATCTTCCGCCTTGCGGAGATGTATCTGATTTACGCCGAGGCCGACGCCCGTCTGAATGGCGGGGAAGTGGTTGACCCCGTGGCGGTTGGCTACGTGAAGGCCCTTCGGGACCGTGCCGGTGTGGATATGCCGGATACCATCGACCTGGACTTCCTGCTGGCCGAGCGTGCCCGTGAGCTCATGCTTGAAGGCCACCGCCGCACAGACCTCATCCGCTATGGCTATTTTACCTCCATGCAGTTCCCCTGGCCCTACAAGGCAGGCGTGAAGAATGGTAAAGCCACCATTCCGGTCCACATGCAGGTATATCCCATTATCCTGAGCGACCGTACCGCCAACATTACCCTTGTACAGAATGCCGGTTATTAATAGATACGAATTATGAAAGTGACAAAATATATAGCAATGGCTGCCACCGTGCTCTCGCTGTGCGCCTGCGAGCGGGAGTTCGTGAAAACCACGGTTGCCGATGAAAGCAAGTTCGTGGCTCCGGTGCTGCAGCCCGTGTCCGACGTCGTGGTGGACGCAAATAACAACAAGGTGGAGTCCGTTACCTTCGTATGGTCTCCCGCCTCTTTCGGCGTGAGCACGCAGATAGACTACAATGTATACGCCATGTCTGTGGTGGAGGAAGATGAATATGTAGCCCTGCTGGGTTCCACTTCAGCCACCTCCCTTTCGGTGACCAAGGAAGACCTGAACAGCCTGGCCGTTTCCGAACTTGCACTGCCTCGCAATGCCACATCTTCCATCGAGGTTTGGGTGCTTGCGAAAATCAGTGGCCTCGCTACGAAAGAGATTGAGTCCACCAACAAGATTACTTTCGATATCACTACCTTCGATCCTCCCAAGGATTGGGTGTTCTTCCCGGGCTATTATAACAGCTGGGGAGACAACAACGATAAGGAAGAGTGGCGTGTTTGGGAAGTGGAAGGTGGATCCGGTGTGTACCGTACGCTGGTCAAACTGAAAGAAGATGCAGCTAATACGCCTGGCATTTGCCCGCTCAAACTGTACATGAATGGCGCCTGGCTGGGCGGCAAGGATGGTTATGAAGCAACCTGGGAAGGCTGGGATTATGGTGACAAGGACGGCAACTGGGGCGTTCCCGCCGATGAACCCATCAACATCATTGAGTTCAACAAGAGCAAGAAAACGGCTTCCCGTACGCATATCTCCGGTGTCGGCCTCATTGGTAGCTTCGCCGCCTCCAATTGGGAGAAGGACGTTTTCTTTGAATATGACGACAAAAACAATGTTTGGGTGACTCCCGAAGTTACTTTTGCAGCAGGAGATGAATTCCTCGTTCGTCTGAACGAAAGCTGGGACGGCAAGTTCAAGCACGGCGGCCCGCTTAAGGCAACGGATGTACTCAAGGACGCCGACGGCAACCCCATTGAAGCTTACGAACTGGTGAACGACGGCAGCGCCGAGAACATCGCCATTCCCGAGGCTGGTACTTATGTCTTTAAACTCTATGCCAACCGCACTCCGCGGGTGCTGGTGATGGAGAAAAAATAGTAAAATGCAGTATCGACCATGAAAAAAATATTCAATATTTTACTTGTAGCCGCTGTGGTGGCCGGGGTGGCATCCTGCTCCAAAGTGAAGGAGGAAGACGCTTTCTCCAAGGCGCCCGTGGCTCCTGAGCTGTATGCCCACAATGATATCCTTATCACCACCAATACCCTTGATGAGGACGTGACCTTCTCCTGGAGTGCCTACCGCTTCCTGCCGGAAGGCCTGGAGTATTCCCTGTATGCTTCCTATACGGAGGAAGCTGTCCTGCTTGCCAAAACCACGGAGCGTTACGTGACCTGGAGCAAGAGCGAATTCCGTACGCTCCTTTACCAGAAAATGCCCGAACTTCCGAACAATGACGTTTTCTCTTTGCTGCTGAATGTTTCGGTCCCCAATAACGGGAAGGAACTGAAGTCTTCCTCCATCCGTATCACGGTGTACGCCGCCGGCGATGCCGCCGCTCCGGTGATTGAGGACGCTGTAGAAGAGATTACGCTCTCGCCTGAGAACCTTGACGATCCCATCGAGCTCATCAGCTGGGAACCCGCCCGCCTGGTTTACGGCGAGGAAATCACTTACGACGTTTTCCTGTCGGTGGTTCCCAAGAACCAGACGCTAACCAGCGTTAAAGGTGATGTGGAAGGTGATGATGAGGTCATAAATGCAGTGAAACTGAACGGCGAGCCTCTTACCGAGACCAGCTTTTCCACCACGGTGGATAAGTTGAATGACGCCATTGCCGAAGCCGGAGGTGAGGAAATGGCTACCAACCGGATTCAGCTGGATGTTGTGGCCTATTGTGCCTCCCTGCCTAACGGCGTCCCTTCCGCTGAGCCGGCTTATGTTATTGTCGATACCTACAAGGCCACCTACGATCCCACGCTGGCACTCGTCGGCTCCTGGGCGGCGGGCTCTGCTCCCATCCTGTATCAAAGTGAGAAAGTAAAAGGTACCTACGAAGGTGTGGTGGATCTCACCGACGCCAGTGCATTCACCTTTGGTGAACTGGGCTTTGACATTGCCGTTGAGACCAAGGGCGAAGGCGACAACCAGTATGCCGTGGTTACTTCTTCTACCCCCACCGAAAAAGCCTTGGAGGTGCCTGGTGGCCTGTATTATGTGAATCTGGATGCCAAGCGCAGCAAACTCACCATGGTTCAGATTAAGAGTCTGGGCATTGTGGGAGATATGGTTGGCGGTTGGGACCAGGATATTGACATGTCCTATGATGCTTCTGCCAATCGCTTTATGGCTGTCGCCAATGTGGTGAGTGGCAAGTTCAAGATTCGCTTCAATCACGACTGGGATTACTCCTTCGGCGGAGATGTTGCAGCTGTCGTGTTCAATTCCAACGACAACTTTGACGCAAGTTATGAAGGCGAATACAAGGTTTTCCTCAACGTGGGCAAAGCCCCGTTCTCTGTGGGATTTGTGAATGCCAACCTTCCGGAGACCCTTTACATGGTGGGCACGGATTTCGGTAACTGGGATTGGGCATCCGAAGACGTAGTGGAACTGGTGCCTGTAGTGTATAATCCGGCTTGGAACGTGACTACAACTGAAGGTCAGTTCTGGACCATCCGTTATCTCACTGCCGGCAATGGTGTCAAGTTCAACGGTAACCGTGCATGGGATGGCCAGCAGTTTGGTTCGCTGGCCCAGAACGATGGCTTCACCAATGACAAAGATGGTAACGTGGTGGTAGCTGAGAGTGGCCTGTACATGATTCATATTGACATGGTGAACGGTATCCTGCATTTGGAACCCGCTCGCGTTTATGGTATCGGCGACTGCTTCGGCGGTTGGACGGAAGGAATGGAAGACGCCCTCTTCCAGCACGACGGCAAAAAGATGAAGATCACAGTGCCTAATGGCGGTGAGATTCGTATGTATGCCGCCTCCGAGATTTCCACTTCTGATTGGTGGACCCGTGAGTTCGTGTTCTTTGACGGCAAGATTGCCTACCGTGGAAACGCTGGCGACCAGGACCGTGTACGCGTATTCAAGGACAAGGTGGTTACCCTGGACTTCAATGCCGGTACGGCAACTGTAACCGGTGAAGGCGAAGGCCCTCAGGCACCCGATATCGTCTCCCTGATTGGTACCCTCAACAATACTTCTTGGGATACAGACTTCGACATGGAGACGCTGGACGGAGAGACTTGGACTATCAAGGGCGTCTCCCTCAAAGCCGACGACATGTTCAAGATCCGTGAAAACCATGCTGGGACAACCAACTATGGCGGTCCCGAAGTATCTGGAAAAGTCGGAGAAGATGATGTATATATACCGGAGCTCGGCAAGGAATTTGCCGCCGGCTCGTACAACATCTGTGTCGGTAAGGACGGTGAGTATGCAATCACCTTCAAGTGGGACGCTGAGCATCCCACCATCCTCATTGAGGAATACCAGAAGTTCCCGGAGCATCTGTACATGATTGGTGCAGAATTCGGCGGCTGGGATTGGACCTCCGACGGCATTGTGGAAATGACTCCGGTCCTCCACAATCCCGATTGGGGCGCCGACGCGGAAGGCCAGTTCTACACGATTCGTTACTTTACGGCCGGTGAAGGCTTCAAGTTCTGCGCAACAAAGGCCTGGAACGGCGACTTCTGGGGCCTGGAAACCAATGACGGCTTCACCGAGGCCGGCGGCAACTGCACCGTTGCAGAAGATGGCTTCTATCTGGTACACATCGACTTCAAGGCCGGAAAGGTGCATGTGGAACCCGCCCGTGTTTACGGTATCGGTGATGCTTTCGGCGGTTGGGATGAAGAAATGGAAGACGCCCGCTTTGTGGCCGATGGCAAGGTCTTGAAGGCTACGGTTGCCAAGGCTGGCAATATCCGCATGTATGTGGCTTCCAGCATTGCTACCTCCGGCTGGTGGACCCGCGAATTCAACGTCATCGAGGGCAAGATTGTTCCTCGTCTGATGGATGAACTGCCCGGCGTTCCTGCACTGGCCAATCAGGTGGTGAAACTGGACTTCAACGCCGGCACCGGTGCTATCGAAGGTGAAGGCGTGGCTCCTACGCTTCCTCAAACCATGTTTATCATTGGCGAAGCTATCAACGGATGGTCTGATTTTGTGCCGATGCACGCTTTCCATAGCCAGGAGGGCATGTTCTGGATTATCCGTTACCTTGAGGCTGACAAGGCGTTCAAATTCTCTCCCGTGGCAGATTGGAAAGGTGACTTCAACCAGTTGGACACGAACGAGGGATTTGAGACTGTTGATACCAACTGTAAGGTGACCGCGTCCGGCGTCTACTGCATTGGCGTAGACTGCGCCAATAGCAAAATCATTGTAGAGCCGGCTAAAGTGTACGGTATTGGTGAGGCTTTTGGCGGTTGGGAGGCACAGCCGGTAGCCTTCCAGGTAGAGGGACAGACCCTTGTTGGTACGGCCACGACCGACGGCAATATCCGCACTTACGTGGATAGCAAGATTCTGTCTTCGACCAATGACTGGTGGCATGCGGAGTTCATCCCCAAGGATGGCGCCATCGTGTACCGTGAAACGGGTGGCAATCCGGAGGATGTGGCTATCACTGCGGACCAGAAGATCATCTATGATTTCAATGCCGGTACAGCTGTGATTCAATAATCTCTCTTTTTCAGGCGGGCGCCCCTGACCGGACGCCCGTCTGCCAAATATAATATCGAACTTTATGAAAAAATACCTTTGGATACTGGCCGCTGCAATTGTGCTGGTGGCTTGCGGCAAGAATGAAAAGCCGGGTGTTACGCCCGTTGTCACCGATGCCGTTTCCGTGGCCCCTACATCGCTTAGTTTCACGGCCGACGGCACCCAGACAGAGTCTGTCACCGTGACGGCCTCCGGCGCGTGGACCAGTGCAAAATCGGCCAGCTGGATTACGGTGAATCCTTCCTCCGGAAATGGTAATGCAACGGTGACCGTATCGGCGGCTTTCAATGGTGGCGATGCCCGTACGGGTAAGGTGACGTTCAAGGTGGGGTCTGCCTCCGCGGAGTTGTCTGTGTCCCAGTCCGCCGACGCTCCGGCGGAAGAAACCGCCGTGGTGCCCGCTCCTGCCACCTTCGACGGCACCAAGCGCTCCAACACCGCCTACCAGCTGCTCATCTACAGTTTCGCGGATTCCGACGGTGACGGCGTGGGCGACTTCAAGGGTATCCAGAACAAGCTGGACTACCTGGACGGCCTGGGTATTACGGCCCTGTGGCTGAGCCCGGCCCATCCCACCAGTTCCTATCACGCCTATGACGTGAACGACTACTATTCCCTGAATCCGCTGTATGCGGTAGGGGAGAAGACGTCGGCCAAGGCGGAACAGGACTTCCAGGAACTGTTGGAGGCCGCACATGCCAAGGGCATTGCCATTTATATGGACTATGTGCTCAACCACAGCGGCAAGCACAATGCCTGGTTCCAGGAGGCCCTGTCGAATCCTGCCAGCAAGTATCGGGACTATTATTTCCTCAGCACTAACCCTTCGGCAGACTACGGCAAGTTCCCCATGCTCAAGGGCACTTCTTACCAGTCAGGAGAGTGGAAGCAAGCCAGTTCCGGTAATCCCGTCATTACAATTACCAAAACTGAGGATGCTTTAAAAACCGGTAATTCCGACTGGAATCTTTGGCTCTGGAAAGATGGGTCCGCTGGTTCCACCGTCCGCTTTGCCGATAATGGGAATGGCTCCTATTCCGTTGTTGTGGACATGAACGGCAAGCATGGCATGTTGTTAAGAAAGGGAAATGACAGCGACTGGACGTATCGATTTGGCACGACATCCTCGTCTGGTCCTGTTGAGGGCGAACCTTATCAATTAGCGCCCCTGTCAGACGGCGGCGATGTGTATTTCACCGGAAGCGGCCGTTATAAGATTGAGTTAACAAATGCATCGGCCAGTATTCTCTATTACATGGGCTGTTTCAGCGACTGGATGCCGGACCTGAACTATGGCGACGTCTCTGTGGCGGAATCCAATGCCTGCTTCCAGGACCTGGCTGCATCGGCGGACAAATGGATCAATATGGGCATAGACGGCCTGCGCCTGGACGCCGTGAAGCACATCTGTGGCGGTATCAATTCCTATAACAACGCAGCCAATCAGACCCTGCTGGACAAGTGGTACCAGCGCTGCAATGCCACTTACAAGGCGGCCGGCAAGTCCCTGGGCCAGACGGCCGACATTTTTATGGTGGCGGAGGCCTGGGAAGGGCACAATGTCGAGAAAGACTATTATAAGGGCGTCATGTCCAATTTCGAGTTCGACTACGCCGGGATGCTCAGTGATGCCCTGAACAGGGGGAACGGCTTGTCGTACGTGACATCGGTCATGCGCTACGTGAACGACCATGCCGCTGTTCGTCCGGATGCCATTACGTCCCTCTTCCTCACCAACCATGACCAGGACCGTTGGGCCGAATGGATAGGGAAGAGTCTTGCCAAGGAAAAGCAGTCTGCTGCCATGCTTCTTACAAGTCCTGGAAAACCCTTCATCTACCAAGGTGAGGAATTAGGTTACTACGGCACCAAGGGCGGCGGTGACGAATATGTCCGCAGCCCCATCGTCTGGAATACATCGGCGACAGACTGTGCTAAAAAATGGAATCCGGACAACAAATTGGACAACAATATGCTCAAGGGTAGCATTTCCGTGGAAACGCAACAGGCAAATAAGGAGAGTTTGTTAAACGTTTATATCACCTGGAGCCGCCTGCGCAACACTTACCCGGCCCTGGCGGAGGGTACCATGTCGGAGCATGCTACGCTCAACAGCCGGAATACCGGTGCGCAGTCCATCGCCGCCTGGTACATGACCTCCACCGACGGACAAAAACTGCTGGTCATCCACAATGTAGGCAGCTCTGCCAAGTCGGTGACCGTGTCCGATGATCTCTCCAAGCCCATCGCCCTTCTGGGAACGGCCAGCGTTGCCGGCCGCAGCCTCAAACTGGGCGCCAACTCCTCCGTGGTGTTTCAGCTGTAACATCTGGACCCTGTTTCGCTGGCCGATAAGTGCTTAACACACAGCTATTTATTGATAATCCTCGGCTCCAAAAGCGCCGAGGATTATTAGTAAAATATTGATTGTCAGGCAATTATCGGACAGCCTGTTTTTCAGAATAATTGCGTATCTTTGTAAAAATTTGCGCACCATGATTCCAGAAAGCACCATCGACCAGGCCCTGAAGGACCTTTTCAGCCAGATTGAATTCCAGGCAGAACCCGCCGGACTGTATGACCCGCTCCGGTACATGATAGCCATTGGCGGCAAGCGCATCCGGCCCCGCCTGTGCCTGCTCACCTACAGCTTTTTTGCCGATAGCCTCACGCCGCAGATCCTTGAACCCGCGGCCGGCCTGGAGGTGTTCCATACTTTCACCCTCATCCACGACGACATCATGGACCGCAGCGCCCTGCGCCGCGGGCATGAAACCGTATGGAAAAAATGGAACGAGGACACAGCTATCCTCAGTGGTGACGTAATGTGTATCGATGCCTACAAACGCATTGCCAAGGCCCCTGCGGCCGTTTTACCGGAGGCGCTGGAACTCTTCTCCCGCACCGCATCGCAGGTTTGCGACGGCCAGCAGATGGACATGGATTTTGAAAAACGGAACGACGTGACCATGCAGGAGTACATGCAGATGATCGGCCTCAAAACCGGTGTGCTCATTGCCTGCGCATCGCAGTTGGGCGCCCTCATTGGCGGGGCCGACTTGCCCAGCCAGGAGTGCCTGTATGACTATGGTTATTATCTGGGCCTGGCATTCCAGGTTGCCGATGATTACCTGGATGCCTACGGAAACGAAAAAGTGTTTGGCAAGCCCATTGGCGGAGATATCCTGAACTGCAAGAAGTCCTGGCTTACCCTAAAAGCCCTGGAATTGGGCGCAGAAGGCCTGGAAGAGGCCCTGAACGCCCCTGCGGTAACCCCGGAGGAAAAGGCTGCTAAAATTGCCCGCGTAAAGGCCATCTATGATAGCGTAGGGGTGGCCGATGCCGCCAAAAAGGCCATTTCCGACCTGAGCACCCGGGCGGTCTTCAAGGGCACGGACGCCGGTATTCCGCCCCACGCCCATGACGCCCTGAAAACCTTTGCCCACGCCCTTGTTGGCCGCAGTTTTTAGTCTGCCATCATGGCTTCCACAAACTTCTCCGGCGTGATAACGGTCATGGGGCAGTTTGGGTCGTTCAGGGAGAATAGTGCCTTGTCATGGGTTATGAAATAGTCGCAAACATTGCTGTATGCGCTGGCGTACTGCATATCATCCTCAAAGTCTCCGGAATAGTGCTCCAGAGCCCAGAGCA
>DEKS01000038.1:4879-21243 GCA_002354005.1 Bacteroidales bacterium UBA2716 | reverse complement strand
GCCATGACGGTGCGCAGGTTCATGTCGATGAGCTGGGTGGTCAGGTACAGGTTGCGCTCGATGTTGGACGCATCTACCACGTTCACCACCACGTCCGGCATGGCCTCCAGGAGGTTTTTGCGAACGTAAAGCTCCTCCGGGGAATAGGCGCTGAGCGAATAGGTGCCCGGGAGGTCCACCAGGGTGATATCGTACCCTTTATATTGGAAGTGGCCCTCCTTGGCATCCACGGTGACACCGGAGTAGTTGCCCACGTGCTCGTGGCTGCCGGAGGCAATGTTGAACAGGGAGGTTTTGCCGCAGTTGGGATTGCCCACCAGCGCTACGCGTATATTATGGTGCCGTTCCTGAGCCACATGGGCCAGGGCGCGGTCCAGGCGCTCCTTGTCCTCCAAATCACCGGGGAGCGCCTGCAGGTGTTCGTCGGTTTTGAGGGCTTCGCGGGCCTCCGCCTCCGTCACCACCTCTATTTGCTTGGCCTCCTCCCGCCGGAGAGAGACTTTATAGCCGATAATCTCGTATTCGATGGGATCCTTAAGGGGTGCGTTGAGAACCACCCGAACTCCTTTCCCCTGGATGAAGCCCATCTCTATCAGGCGTTTACGGAAACTCCCGTGACCGTTCACCCGAACAATCACGGCGTGCTCGCCTGTCTGTAAATCTGAAAGTCTCATAGTCTGTGTCTTGTGTTTGCGCCGGGCGCAAAGTTACGGCGAATTGCGCTTGCGGTCAATCCCTATTAATGGGGATTTTACCGAATTTGTGGGTGATAAAACGCAAAATGTGAAGAAAAAGCGCTACATTTGTAAGCTAATTAGAAAATAGACTTAAAAATGAAAAAGGTATTAATTCTTGTCGCCGCCCTGTTTGTGGGCCTTCAGGCCCAGGCGCAGTTGCAGGTAGAGGGCGGTTATCAGCACTTCTTTGAGCAAAGTCAGGTTCAAGTGGGAAACAACAAAAACATCAGCAACGGTGGCTGGGACGGCTTTTATGTGGGCGCCCGTTACAATATTCACCTTCCCTGGGTGTCGGGCCTTTCCGTTTTGCCGGGCGTTAACTTCTCCTTCATGTTCAGCAAGCCCGAGAATGTGAACAATGGCAGCTTCCGCGAAATCGCGCTCAATATCCCTGTGGATGTCGCTTACACCTACCAGGTGAGTTCTTCTATCCAACTCAGGGGCTTTACCGGTCCGGCTTTCCAGATTGGACTGCTCAACCATGCCGTGGTACATGGCGGAAACAGCACACTCAGCTATAATTTGTATGCCAGCAGCGACTACATGGCCGCCGCGCGCACCCGCCTCAATGTCGGCTGGGGTTTCGGCGCCGGTGTTGTTGTGTCGGACAGATTTACCGCCCATGTGCGCTATGAGCTGGGTATGGTGAACCTCACCACCGCCCAGTATTCCAAACTGTTCCGCAATACCCTGCAAGTAGGGGTCGGCTATATCTTCTAATATAAAAGGACTTAACCCATGAAAAAAATTTATGCATTTGTTCTTGCCGCAGCCCTTCTGCTGCTGGGAACACAAGCCAATGCTCAGTTCCATATTGGCGTGGGCTACCTTAACTCCACGGAAATCACCCACTACAACAACGGTGACAAGCCCTTCAGTGAGATGATGCACGGCTTCTACCTGGGTGGCACGTTCAACATCAAGGTAGCCGGTAACTTTGGTATCGCCCCCGGTTTCTACATCGACGCCCTATTCCAGGAAGAACTGTATCGTGAGCAGCCCAAGTACTATCAGAGCCGCTTTGGCGGGTTTAACTTCGAGAGCGGTATTTATCGTGAACTGGCCCTGAACATTCCGGTGAATCTCACCTATGACTTTGAGATCAACGACAACGTCAGCATCTTTGTTTACGGCGGTGTGAATCTTCAGTTTACTCCGGTGGCTCGCACTACATACCGGGTAGGTACGGCTGTTCCTACCGCCGTCATTTATGGACCTCGTGGCGGTCGGCTTTTCTATGCTACCACCGGAGAAACCACCAAGTATGACCACCTGTGGGGTGAAGAGCCGGACATGCGTCCGTTCAATATCTACGCCGGCGGCGGCGTCGGGGTCATGCTGGGAGACATCCGCATCATGGCGGGGTATGATCACAGCCTGCTCAACGTGTCCCGCATCGACGGAGAGCGCACCGGTCGTTCCCAGTTCAAGATTGGTGTCAACTTTGTCTTTGGCAACGACTAATGCTTGGAGAACTCGCAACCGCAGAATAGCTGGTTGTAAAAGTTTTCTTCTTTAATGATTTGATTCCGGCGTTCCTGGAGCCCGCCCTTACGCCAGTTTTGGGCCCACCAGGTAACGCCGGAAACTTGTTCACAGGCCCATCGGCCGGCTTCGTCCACCTGCTGGAGGTCTTTCCAGCGGGAACTGGCGAGGGTGGTGGTGAGCACCGTGAATCCGTTTTCCGAGGCATACTTTGCCGCCCGTAGCAAACGCTGCTTGAAGCATTCCAGGCAGCGTTTTCCGCGTTCCGGCTCCGCCTCCAGGCCTGTGGCGCACTGCCGCCAGGCGTTGTGGTCATAGATATCGTCCACAATCTCGATGCCCCATTTTTTTGCGTAGCGGAGGCACTCGTTGAGCCGGTGGTCGTATTCCTCGCGGGGGAAGATGTTGGAATTGGCGTAAAAGATAACCGGCCTGATGCCCCGCTCCATGAGGCATTCCACAATGGCACTGGAGCACGGCGCGCAGCACGCATGCAGCAGCACCTTTTGCGCCCCTCCCGGCACCTGTATTTGCACCTGAGTCTTCATCTCGCTGCAAAGATACACCTTTTCCCCGGTTCACCGCCCTCCTCGTCCTCAAAATCGCCCCAAAACAAGGATGAGACGGGAAAAATTTGTACCTTTGCAGTCCCCAACGAACTTTCGAGTATGGCAATTCACACCGAGAAAACGGAGCATAGGGCGGAATCGACCCGGAAAATGAACGGCTGGCTGGCGCTGAGCCCGCTTTTTGTGTTTTTGGCCGTGTACCTGCTGGGCTCCATCATCGCCCATGATTTTTACAAGGTGCCCGTTGCGGCGGCCTTCATCATTGCCAGCGCCTATGCGCTTGTTATTACGCGCGGCGTGGACAAGACGGACGACAAGATTGCCATTTTCTCGGAAGGGGCCGGCAACAAGAATGTGCTGCTGATGATCTGGATTTTTGTGCTGGCGGGGGCGTTTGCGGCTACTGCTAAGGACATTGGCGCCATTGACGCAACGGTAAACGCCACGCTGCGCATCCTGCCGGGGAACCTCCTGTACGCGGGGCTGTTCCTGGCGGCGTGCTTCATTTCCATGGCTATCGGCACATCTGTTGGGACCATTGTGGCGCTGGTTCCCATTGCTTCCGGCATTGCTGCGGAAGCTGGGATTGGTGTTCCGTTCATGACGGCCATCATTGTGGGCGGCGCCTTTTTTGGCGACAATCTTTCCTTTATTTCCGACACCACCGTGGCGGCCACCAAGATCCTGGGCTGCTCCATGCGGGACAAGTTCCGCGTGAACCTGTGGATTGCCGCGCCGGCGGCCATCCTGGTGACGGCGCTGTACGTGTTCCTGGGGCTGTCCGTGGAGGCAGCGCCTTCCGCCGCACCGGTGCAGTGGGTGGGGCTGGTGCCTTACCTGCTGGTGATTGTGCTGGCGCTTGCGGGCGTGAACGTGGTGACGGTGTTGGTGATTGGCATTTTGGTGAACGGAGTCATCGGCTGGTGCACCGGAGCGTATGACTTTGTGGGCTGGATGGCCTCTATCGGAGGCGGTATCGGCTCCATGGGTGAACTCATTATTGTGTCGCTTCTGGCGGGCGGCATGCTGGAGATTATCCGGTTCAACGGCGGGCTTCAGTTTATTATCGACGGACTCACCCGCCGCATTGCCGGGCGCAGGACGGCGGCGCTGTCTATTGCCTGGCTGGTGTCGCTGGTGAACTTGTGCACGGCAAACAATACCATCGCCATCATCACCGTGGGCCCGCTCGCGCGCGACATTACCGAGCGCTTTGGCCTGGACCCGCGCAAGACGGCCTCCATCCTGGACACCTTCTCCTGCCTGGTGCAGGGCATCATCCCCTACGGCGCGCAGATGCTCATGGCAAGCGGCCTGGCCGGGGTGTCGGCCGTGGCCATCATCGGCCACCTGTACTACCCCTTCGCCCTGGGCATCGTGGCCTTCCTGTCCATCCTCTTCCGCTTCCCCCGGCGCTACTCCTAGCGAAGTGGTGCGCTTACCTGGCAGAAAAATTACCACCTACCAGCAAAATCGGCCGTTTTTGCTCGTGGGTGGCAAAAAAATTACCACCTAAGCGCACTTGCGCGCGGTAAAACCGGGTAAACTCATCATAACTTTTTAGTAAAAGGACAGTTACTACCAACTAATTGTGATTGCCGGGACGGCGCAAAGCCCGTACCTTTGCAATAGAAAACTAAACAAGCCATATAGTTAGATAGTTTAGATCCTTTTATTGTTGTTATAGAACTTCCCGGCTGTGAAGTCTGGAAGTTTTTTTATTCCCTGAATTTTTTTAACTTTGTGTCCCGTATGAATACAAGCGCCAATCGACACCCCATGAGTCCTGCCATGAAAATGGCGGAACTGCTGGATACGGACTTCTCCCTTTTGGGCGTCGCAACCCGGCTGGGCCTGCCATTCGGCTTCGGGGAGGCCACCGTGGCGGATGTCTGCCAACAGGCCGGCATAGACCCGGAAACCTTCCTTCTCATTTGCCGCGTATACGCCTTCGACGGTTATCGGCCCACGCGGGAGGCGCTTTCCGCCGCCCATCTGCTGGACATCCTCAAGTACCTGCACCAGTCGCACACCTATTACACGGACGTGGTGGTGCCGGAAATGGCCGCCGCCCTGGAGCAGATGATTCAGCCCTGCGCGGAAAAGCAGCAGCGTGTCATCTGGAAATTCTTTGCCGACTACAAAGAGGAGCTCGCCAAGCACTTCGCCTATGAAGAAGGCCAGGTGTTCCCCTATGTGGAGGCCGTCCTCAATAAGCGCAGCGGCGCCCAGTTCACCATCGGCGAATACGAGGAGAACCACTCCAACGTGGAAGAGAAGCTGGAGGACCTCAAGAACCTGGTAATGAAGTACATCCCGGCCCAGTGCAACCAGCAGGAAGCCTACAAGGTGCTCTTCTACATCTTCACCTTGGAATACGACCTTGGCAAGCACACTTTTATAGAGGACGATATCCTGGTCCCCATGGTAGGGAGGATAGAGAACCATGAGTAAACGCATCCTCATCGTCGTCCCTTCCGCCATCGCGGCAAAAGGCCTGGAACAAGTGTTCAACGACTTGGGGGAATTCGAAGTCTGCGCTATCCTGAGGGATATCAATGGGCAAGAGCTGCGGAGCATGGCTCCGGACGTGGTTATCGTGGACCCGGAGATCTTCGATTATGCCTCCCGCAGTAGCGTCAAGGCCCGCTTGGCAGAGTATTCGGACGCCCCCGTCATCGCTTTCACCACCGGTCCCATGGACGAGGAACAGCAGCGCCAGTATGACGGCGTGATAGGCCTCATGGACACCCCGCCGGCTATTATCAAGAAGGTGCGCGCCGCCCTGGAAGACCGCACGGAAGCCCCCAAGGCAGAAGGGGAGGAGCTCTCCCAGCGGGAAAAGGAAATCCTCATCTGTGTGGCCAAGGGCATGCTCAACAAGGAGATTGCGGACCAGTACAACATCTCCATCTACACCGTTATCACCCACCGCAAGAACATCACTCGCAAAACCGGCATCAAAACGGTGGCGGGCCTCACGGTATATGCCCTCCTGAACAACCTGATAGACATGAATTCAGTAGAATAATATGGATTACAGCAAGTACATCAAATTCTATCCGGACTTTCCCATCAAGGGAGTCAACTTTGTGGACATCATCCCTTTCATCCAGGACAAGGAGCTCTTCCGCAGCCTTTGCGACGACCTCACCGCCCTGTGCCTTGCCCCCAACATTGCCGCCCCGGAGGCGCGCGGTTTCCTGTTCGGCGCCGGCATGCTCTACGGTGAGAACCCTATCGCGAATCTGATTCCCCTGCGTAAAAAAGGCAAACTGCCCTTCTCCGAAGGCGATCTGGTGCAGGTGGAAATCATGAAGGAATACGGTCCGGACCATGTGTACTTCCGCCGCTCGGACCTTGCTGCCAGCAAGCCCACCGGCGACACCATTGAGCTTACCTTCTTTGACGATATCCTGGCCACCGGCGGCACGGCACGCGGCCTGGCCCTGGGCCTGAACGCCCAAAAGGTCACCATCGACGGAAAAGAATATCAGGTGAAGGTGAAGGACTTTGTGTTCCTGGTAGAGATTGACGATTTACCCGGCCGCAGCCGCCTGGAAGCGATTGCTCCGGTAAAGTCCGTGATTCACGTTAAAGAGAAGTAGGTTCCGCGGAGCCGTCGGAGGCCTTGTAGTCGAATTTGTCCCCGTGCCAGGTCCAGGAGCACAGCGCTTCTCCCTGGCGCACAGAGATTACCTGGCGGAAGATGCGCACCTCCTTGGCACCTCGCACGGACATCATTTTCAGGGCGTTCCAGGAGCCGTCGTTAAGGGCATAAACCCAAATGCCGATGGACTCCCCAACGCGCTGGGCCAGCACAAATTCCGGAACCCGGTTGCCGGTAAAGTCGTGGATGCCAATGACGACATCGCCGCCGCCGCCCAGCTTGCGGTCTCCGATAAAGACCCCGTCCGCACCCACGGAAGCCTGGAAAGACTGGCCCGCCGCCTCAAAGCTGAGGGACCCGGCCTCGCCGTAAAAATAGCTGTCCAGACCCACCACAAAGGTTTTGGAGGCATTTTCCGAATAGGTACGTACCTGGGCCTGTGCCAGGACGGCCACCAAAAGAAAGAGTATGCAGGTGAAGCGTTTCATCGGCTACAAAGATAAGGAATTTTTTAGACAAAGAACCTATGGCGCTACATGACCGTATTTTCCAGGAAGGCATTACCTTCGACGACGTCCTTCTGATGCCGGCCTATTCCGAGGTCCTCCCGCGTGAGGTATCCCTCCAGGGCCGATTCTCCAAACACATTTCGCTGGGCATTCCCTTTGCTTCCGCGGCAATGGATACCGTCACGGAAGCCCCCATGGCCCTTGCGATGGCCCGCGAAGGCGGCATAGGCGTCATCCACAAGAACATGAGCGCGGAGCGGCAGGCCGCAGAGGTTGCCAAGGTCAAGGCTGAAGGCCTCCCGGTGGCCGCCGGCGTGGGCATCACCCCGGACGTCCTGGACCGCGTGAAACTCTTGGCCGATGCCGGTGTAGACGCTGTTGTGCTGGACAGCGCCCACGGGCATTCCAAAGGCGTGATTGACGCGCTGAAGGCCATCAAGACGGCCTTCCCGGGCCTGGACGTAGTGGTGGGCAACATCGCCACGGCTGCAGCCGCCAAAGACCTCATCGCCGCCGGCGCAGACGGCCTCAAGGTGGGTATCGGCCCCGGCTCCATCTGCACCACGCGCATCGTCGCGGGCGTAGGCGTTCCGCAGCTCACCGCCATTGCGGATGTGGCCGAGCTGGCCGGCGACCGCGTTCCCGTCATTGCCGACGGCGGCCTGCGCTACTCCGGCGACGTGGTGAAGGCCCTGGCCGCCGGCGCGCACTGCGTCATGTGCGGTAGCATGTTTGCCGGCACCGACGAAGCCTCCGGCGAGGTGGTGGAAGTGGACGGCGTCAAGATGAAAGGCTACCGCGGCATGGGCAGCATAGACGCCATGCAGAATGGCAGCGCAGACCGTTACTTTCAGAAAGGCGCCAAAAAGCTGGTCCCGGAGGGCGTGGTGGCCCGCGTTCCGTACAAAGGTCCCGTGGCCGATGTTCTGTACCAGCTCGCGGGCGGCCTCCGCAGCGGCATGGGCTACTGCGGCGCGGCCTCCCTCGATGCGCTTCATAAGGCCCGCTTTGTGAAGATCAGTCCCGCCACCGTGCAGGAGAATCACCCGCACGATGTGACCATCGCCAAAAAAGCACCGAATTATTAAGTATTTACGGGTTTTTCTCCGGAAGTTTTGTAACTTTGAGTCCCGGTATATAAATATCGGGCTATGAACACTAAATATGTTTTCGTTACGGGAGGCGTTGCTTCCTCCCTGGGTAAAGGCATTATTGCGGCCTCGCTGGCCAAATTGCTGCAGGCAAGGGGCCTGCGGGTCACCATCCAAAAATTCGACCCTTATCTAAACATCGATCCCGGGACGCTCAATCCCTATGAGCACGGGGAATGTTATGTGACGGAGGATGGCGCCGAGACAGACCTGGATTTGGGCCACTATGAACGTTTTCTGGGCATTTACACCTCTCAGGCCAATAACGTTACCACCGGCCGAATCTACAACACCGTCATTTCCAAGGAGCGGGAGGGCGCCTATCTGGGCAAGACCGTCCAGATTGTCCCCCATATTACGGACGAAATCAAGCGCCGGATGCTCCTGCTGGGCCAGACGGGGGACTATGACGTCATTATCACCGAAGTGGGCGGCACGGTGGGCGATATGGAAAGCCAGCCCTTTGTGGAAGCCATGCGGCAACTGCAATGGGAGCTGCCGGAAGAAGACTTCCTGAGCATTCACCTCACCCTCATTCCTTATTTGAAGGCCGCCAAAGAGCTCAAAACCAAGCCCACGCAGCATTCCGTCCAGGAATTGCAGTCCCAGGGCGTGCATCCGGACATCATCGTTTGCCGGACAGAGAAGGAACTCACGCCGGAACTCCGTAAGAAAATCGCCCTGTTCTGCAATGTGAAACCCGGTCATGTCATCCAGTCCATGGACGCGTGGAGCATTTATCAGGTGCCCTTTAACATGGAAAAGGAGCATATGGACGATTTGGTACTCAACAAATTGGAGATTCATGGCCTGCCCGAGCCGGATTTGAGCGCACTAAGCGCCTTCCTGGACCGTTTGCAGCACCCCACGGCAGAGGTCAAGATTGCCCTGGTAGGAAAATATGTGGAGCTGCAGGACGCGTACAAGAGCATCCAGGAAAGCTTTGTGCATGCAGGAGCCGCCAACTGCTGTAAGGTAAACGTGGTCACCATTCAGGCCGATCACCTCACGCCGGAGAACGTCCCTGAAAAGCTCGCGGGCATGGACGGCATCCTGGTGGCCCCTGGCTTTGGTTCCCGGGGCCTGGAAGGGAAGATAGCCGCCGTCCGTTACGCCCGGGAGAACGGCATTCCCTTCTTTGGGATTTGCCTGGGTATGCAAATGGCGGTGGTCGAATTTGCCAGGAATGTGCTTGGCTGGGCCTCCGCCGCCTCTACCGAGGAAGTGCCCGATACCACCTGCCCGGTGATCGACCTCATGGAGGAGCAAAAAAAGACCACCCTGAAAGGCGGGACCATGCGCCTGGGCGCGTACCCTTGCGCGGTGCAGGAAGGCACGCTCGCCTGGAAAATCTATGGCAAACCCCTTATCTCCGAACGGCACAGGCACCGGTATGAACTCAACAACCGCTTTGTGGCCGAGCTACAAGCCGCAGGACTGCGCGTGAGCGGCATCAATCCGGAAAGCCACCTGGCAGAGATAGTGGAGATTCCCGCCCATCCGTTCTTCATCGCCACCCAGTTCCATCCGGAGCTCAAAAGTACGCCGGAGCGGCCTCAACCCATTTTTGTGCACTTTGTCAAGGCCGCCCTGGACTATAAAGAAGCTACTCAACGGTAACGGATTTGGCCAGGTTGCGGGGCTGGTCCACGTTCCGGCCCTTGCTCACGGCAATGTAATAGGCCATGAGCTGCAAGGGGATAATGGAGACGATGGGCATCAGGCATTCGGCCGTGGCCGGTACCTCAATGGTATAGTCGGCCCGGTGGCGCAGCTGCGTATCGCCCTCGGAAATGATGGCGATGATTTTGCCGCCGCGCGCCTTAATTTCCTCTATGTTGGATACGGTTTTCTCATAGGTGTGGTCCAGGGTGGCAATCACCACCGTGGGCATCTCGGCATCGATCAGGGCAATGGAGCCGTGCTTCATTTCCGCCGCCGGGAGGCCTTCTGCGTGGATATAGGAGATTTCTTTGAGCTTGAGCGCCCCTTCCAGCGCAGTGGGGTAGTTGTAGCCGCGGCCCAGGTAAATGAAGTTGTGGGCATAGGTGAAAATGCGGGACAGCTTTTCCACCTCCGGCGCCGTTTCGAGCACCTGCCGAATGGTATCCGGCAGCGCCAGCAGTGCGCCGGCTACTTCATGGTAATAGGCCTCGTCAATGGTGCCGCGCAGTTTCCCGATGAGCAGCGCCAGCATGGCCATCACGGTTACCTGGCCGGTAAACGCTTTGGTGGATGCCACTCCAATCTCCGGCCCAACGTGGATGTACGTTCCCGAGTCCGTGGCACGGGCGATGGACGAGCCGATAACGTTGCAAATGCCATAGACAAAGGCGCCTGCACGCCGGGCGATGTCAATGGCCGCCAGGGTGTCGGCCGTCTCGCCGGACTGGGAGACGGCAATCACCACATCGTCCTTGCGGATAATGGGGTTGCGGTAGCGGAACTCGGAGGCATACTCCACCTCTACCGGAATGCGGCACAGGTTTTCTATCAGGTGCTCACCGATGAGAGAGGCGTGCCACGACGTACCGCACGCCACAAAAATGATGCGGCCTGCCTGCAGGAAGCGCTCTTTGTTGTCCAGGACGCCGGAAAGGACAATCTCCCGCGTTTCCGGGCTCACGCGGCCCCGGATGCAGTCCACCAGCGTATCCGGCTGCTCGTGGATTTCCTTGAGCATAAAGTGCGGGAAACCGCCTTTTTCCAGCTGGGAGATGGACATCTCCAGCTTTTGGATATCCACCTTGGAAGGCTCGCCGTATAAGTTTTTGATTTGCAGGGGCTTGCCTTTTTCTATCACCGCTACTTCGCCGTCGTTCAGGTACACGAACTTTTGCGTATAGTCAATGATGGAGGCGGCGTCGGAACTGATGAAATACTCTCCTTCGCCAATGCCAATGGCCATGGGCGAGCTTTGCCGTGCGGCGATGATGCGGTCTGTGTCGCCCCGCTTGACAACGGCGATGGCGTACGCGCCCACCACTTGCCTGAGGGCCATGCGGACGGCCTCCTCCAGGGAGCACTCGTTGGTGTCTTGCACGTATTCGATGAGGTTTACCAGCACCTCCGAGTCCGTGCTGCTCCGGAAGGTATAGCCGTGGCTTGTCAGGGCGTCCTTGAGCACGCGGAAGTTTTCAATGATGCCGTTGTGAATCAGAGCCAGACGGCCGCTCTGGGACAGGTGCGGATGGGCATTGGCGTCGTTGGGCGCGCCATGCGTGGCCCAGCGGGTATGGCCGATGCCGATGGTGCTGGCGGTGGGTTTCCCACCCAGGAAACGTTCCAAATCGTCCACCTTTCCCTTGCATTTGTACAGTCCGATTTGGCCGTCCTTTCCGATAAGGGCGACACCGGCACTGTCATAGCCTCTGTACTCCAGTCTATGCAGTCCTTTTATGATGACGGGGCACGCCTGGCGATGCCCGACGTAACCTACGATTCCACACATAGTAACTAACGATTAGAAAAACAACAGTTCGCGGTATTTGGGGAGGGGCCACAGGGCGTCGTCCACCAGCATTTCCAGCTGGTCGGCGCTGGCGCGTACCCGGGACATGGCATCCATGACCTGGGTGGAGTAGGCATAGGCCCGCTCCGACATGTCCGTGAGGCGGTTGGCCTTTTTCCGCACTTCCACCAGAGACTCGACATCGGCCGAAAGGGCGTTGATATAGCCGGCGATTTTCCGGCAGGTGTCCACATCGGCCTTGCACAGCGAGACATATTCGTCGCCAAAAATCTCCTTGCTGCCCTGGATGTTGCGGATGAGCACGTTCTGGTAGCTCACGGCGGCGGGGATCACGTGGTTGAGGCAGATATCGCCCAGGACGCGGGCCTCAATCTGCAACTTTTTCACGTAGGTTTCCTCCTGCACTTCCACGCGCGCCTTGATTTCCGGGACGGACAGCACCTTGGTTTCCGTGAACAGCCGGACGGAGGAGGGCTTCAGGAAAGTCTGGAAGGCCTTGGGGACGTTGGTTACGGGCGTAAGGCCGCGAAGGACGGCTTCCTGCTGCCATTCGGCACTGTACCCGTTCCCTTCGAACATCACGGGCGCCGCCTCTTCCAGGAAGGCGCGGACGGTGTCAATGATGGCCTGATCCTGCGATGCTCCCTGTTTTACAAGCGTTTGTACCTGTGACAAGAACGCCTGCAGGCTCTCTGCCACGGCGCTGTTGAGCACAAAGGTGGCCTGCGCGGCATTGGCCGACGACCCCACGGCGCGGAACTCGAAGCGGTTGCCGGTAAAGGCAAACGGAGAGGTGCGGTTGCGGTCCGTGTTGTCCGGAATAATCTCCGGCAGCGAACTCATGAGGTCTATGCTGCGGCGCAGTTCCGCTTCCTGCGCGGCTCCTTCTTTTTGGAGGATGCCTTTGAACACACGGTCCAGTGTGGAGCCGGAGAACACCGACATCACGGCCGGAGGGGCCTCATGGCCGCCTAAGCGGTAGGAATTGTTCAGAGAGCACACGGAAGCCATGAGCAGGGACTCATGGCGGCAGACCGCATGCAGGACGGACGTATAGAAAGACAGAAAGCGGAGGTTTTTCTCCGGGGTTGTTCCGGGGGAAAGCAGGTTGATGCCGGTGTTGGTTTGCATAGACCAGTTGCAGTGCTTTCCGCTGCCGTTGATGCCCTGGAAGGGTTTCTCGTGGAAAATCACCTTCAGGTGGTGTTTCTGGGCCACTTTCTGCATTACAATCATCAGCAGCATGTTCTGGTCGATTGCTGTAGTGATTTCCGAGAACACCGGCGCGCACTCAAACTGGTTGGGCGCCACCTCGTTGTGACGGGTTTGCAGCGGAATGCCCAGCTTGTAGGCCTCGGTCTCAAAGTCCTTCATGAACACCGCTACACGGGAGGGAATGGCGCCAAAGTAGTGGTCCGAGAGCTGCTGGTCCTTGGCCGATGTGTGACCGATAACGGTGCGTCCGCACAGTTGGAGGTCCGGGCGGGCATTGTAAAGAGCCTCGTCCACCAGGAAGTATTCCTGCTCCAGACCCACGTTTACGCTGACATGGGTCACTTCCGGGTCGAACAGCCGGGCAACCGCCGTGGCGGCACTGTCCAGTGCCTGGATGGAACGGAGATTGGGGACTTTCATGTCCAGGGCCTCTCCGGTATAAGATACAAAAACGGAGGGGATGCACAGGGTTTCGTCCAGGATAAAGGCAGGAGAATTGGGGTCCCAGGCTGTGTAGCCGCGGGCCTCAAAGGTGTTGCGAAGCCCTCCGTTAGGGAAGCTGGAAGCATCCGGTTCCTGCTGCACCAGGGCGCTGCCCTTAAAGTGCTCGAGGGCTTTTCCGTCCTGGAAGGAGAGGAAGGCTTCGTGCTTTTCTGCGGTGGAACCGGTGAGGGGTTGAAAGAGGTGGGTGTAGTGGGTGGCACCCTGTTCAATTGCCCAGGTCTTCATGCCGGAAGCAATCTCCTCTGCCATGCTCCGGTCTATCTTGTTGCCGGTTTTCCGGGCTTGCAAGATGGACAGGAACGCAGCGTTGGACATGTACCTCCGCATGGTTTCCAAGGCAAATACATTCTGGCCGAAGTACGTCGAAATCGGCCCGTCTTCCACGCAATGTCTCTTAACATCACGTGAGGACGCTACGGCGAGCGCCCTTTCTCGGAATGTAGCCATACTATGTAAGAGTTAGTTGTTTAGGTAAGGCAACGGCGGCCCTACCATACAGCGGGCAAATTTAGCAATTATTTTAAAAATTATTCGTAAATTGCGAAATAATTCTCTTACATGGATAAAATTCTCATTCTGGACTTTGGCTCGCAGGTGACCCAACTCATTGGCCGGCGCCTCCGGGAGCTTAATGTTTTTTGCGAAATCTATCCGTATAACAAGGTTCCCGCCCTGGATCCTTCTGTAAAGGGCGTCATCCTTTCCGGCAGCCCCTGTTCCGTCCGTCAGCCCAATGCCCCGCAGGTGGATTTGTCGGCCATCAAGGGGCATCTGCCGCTGCTGGGCATTTGTTATGGGGCCCAATACCTGGCCCACCATTTCGGGGGCTGCGTGGAGGCTTCGGATACCCGTGAATACGGGCGCGCCCTGCTCCGTGTGACAGCGGAATCCCCGCTGCTCAAAGGCGTGAGCCGCCAGACCCAGGTGTGGATGTCGCACGGGGACAGCATATCGGCCCTCCCCAAAGGGGCAGAGGTGATTGCTTCTACGGAAGATGTCGTCAATGCGGCCTATCAGTTTACCGATGAGCCCACCTATGCGGTGCAGTTCCATCCGGAGGTGTACCACACCACGGAAGGCAGCCGGATGCTGCAGAATTTTGCCATGGATATTTGCGGCTGTAAAGGGGACTGGACCCCGGATTCTTTCATTGAGACCACCGTGGAGGCCCTTCGCGCGCAAATCGGTGAGGAAAAAGTGATTCTGGGGCTTTCCGGCGGCGTAGATTCTACGGTGGCGGGTGTGCTGCTGAACAAGGCCATCGGCAAGCAGCTCACCTGCATTTTTGTGAACAACGGCCTCCTGCGCAAAAATGAGTTCGAGGATGTGCTCTCCTCCTATAAAGACATGGGACTCAATGTTATAGGGGCCGATGCCTCCGCCGCTTTCCTGCAGGCGCTGAGGGGTGTCACGGAGCCGGAAGCCAAGCGCAAGGCCATTGGACGGCTGTTCGTGGAGACCTTCGACACCTATGCCAAGCAGATAGAAAATGCCCGCTGGCTGGCCCAGGGGACCATTTATCCGGATGTAATTGAGAGCGCCGGCATTCCCGGCATCGCCTCCAAAATTAAGAGCCACCACAACGTGGGCGGCCTGCCGGAGGAAATGAATCTTAAGATTGTGGAGCCGCTCAGGATGCTCTTCAAGGACGAAGTCCGTCGCGTGGGGCGGGCGCTGGGTATCAAAGAGGAACTGGTGAGCCGCCATCCTTTCCCAGGCCCGTCGCTGGCCATCCGCATCATCGGGGAGGTGACGGAAGAAAAACTGGCCGTTTTACGGGAGGCCGATGATATTTTTATCCGAAGCCTGCGCACCTACGACTGCACGGGCATGGGTTTCCCGTCTGCATCGGACCCGCACCTGATGGCCACCAACCTGTACGACGCCATCTGGCAGGCCGGCGTTATCCTGCTGCCCGTCAAGAGCGTAGGGGTGATGGGCGATGAGCGCACGTACGAGAATCCGGTAGCCCTCCGCGCCGTAGTATCTACGGACGCCATGACGGCGGACTGGTTCCCCTTCCCATACGACTTCCTCCGCACCGTCTCCAATGAGATTATCCGTAAAGTGCGCGGCGTAAACCGCGTCGTGTACGATATCTCTTCCAAACCGCCAGCAACCATCGAATGGGAATAGTGGCCGTTGAGGCACAAAAAAACTCCGGAGCGAAGGGCTTCGGAGTTTTTTGTGGGGTTAATAACCTTACTTGGTAAGGGAGATGACAATGAGAACGGAATAGTTCTCCAGCGCCTTCTTGGCCTCTGCAGGGATGTCACCCGTTTTCAGGGCATCCAGGGTGAGCACCAGGCTGGATGCGGTGAGCTCCTTGATGGTGAATTTAAGAGTTTCATCCTCGCTTACCTTGATGGAAAGGAAGTTGCCATCGATGGTGTAGTCGTTGGTTTCGCTCACTTTTTCGGAATCGCGGGTGTAGGAGGAAGTCACTTTCCCTTTGCTGAAGGTAAGGGTTGCGCCCTCGGCAAGACTCTCCATGGCGTCTTCGGCGTTGATATCTTTCAGAAAGCCCTTCAGTGTCTCGGGAATCTGAATCTCTTTGTCGTTCTCATAGAGCTTGACATCGACAGATTTTACCGTCCATGTGCCCTGCAGTTTTGCATCGGTCGTCTGTTCCTTGGTGCAGCTCATAAAGAGCATGGTGGCGAGGGCTGCCACAGCTACAAATAACTTTTTCATGTTTTTGTAATTTAGTAAAAATACACTTTTCGGGTCGCAAAGGTACAAAACCCTCCGCGGGAAAACAAGGAAAAAATGCATTTTTACAGCGGCCGGCCCGCTAGTTTTGCATGGCGGCCTCTACTTCCTCCGGGGAGGCGGGGAGGCGTTTGGGGCCCAGGCGGCGGGCGCCGTTTTCCGTAATAAGGACATCGTCCTCTATGCGAATGCCGCCAAAGTCGTAGTAGCTTTCCAGCTTGGCGTAGTTCACGAAGTCGTAGCCCAGGCCCTCCTTCTTGAATTTTTCGATGAGGGCGGGGATGAAATAGATGCCGGGTTCGTCCGTGATTACGTGGCCGGGGACCAGGCGGCGGGCCATGCGTAAGGAGCCCAGGCCCAGCTGTTTAGCGCGCTGCTGGTCCGGGTCGTAGCCCACCAG
>DEKS01000038.1:0-4749 GCA_002354005.1 Bacteroidales bacterium UBA2716 | reverse complement strand
ACCAGGCCCAGGGCGCTCAGGCCTTCCAGCATTTTGCGGGCGGTGGCAAGGTGCACCTCCCGGTAGGTGATGCCGGGACGGGCCATCTGGAAGGCCAGCTCATTGCAGTCATAGACAATCTGGTACACCTCCCGCTGCTTGGTGGTGAATTTGCCGGAGGTAGGGTAGGTGCGGGTGAAGTCGCTGGCGTAGTGCTCGTTACTCTCCACGCCGGCATCAATGACCATCAGCTTGCCGGGCTCAATAATCTTGTCATGAATATGGTTGTGCAGGGTTTCCCCGTGCTGGGTAAGGATGGTGGGGAAGGACACGCCCCAGCCTTTGGCCAGCGCCACGCCTTCCATTTTACCCACAATGTCCTGTTCGATGATACCAGGGACGATGGCATCCCGCGCCACGGAGTGCATCTCATAGCCCAGGGCGCACGCGGCGTCAATGGCCTCAATCTCAATGTCTTCCTTGACAAGGCGCAGGGAAATGACGGCCTTGATAAGGGCTTCCGAGGGTTTTCTGCCCGGCACCAGCTGCTGCAGCTTGAGGGTGTTGTAGTAGCGGGACGGCGGCAGGAAGTGAAGGGTGCGGCCGGCTGCCAGGGCCTTGGCTACAGTAGCCTCCAGGGCGCCGTACGGCTGCGTCTGGGCTACGCCCACGGCGTCTGCCTTGCTGCGAACGGAAGGCTGCGGTCCCATCCAGATAATATCGTCAATGTCCACATCGTCCGCAAATAGGGTCTCGGTGCCGGCGTCAATGTCCAGCAGGGCGGCCATCAGTGGCTCGTCCAGGCCCATGAAGTACAGCCAGGAGCTGTCCTGGCGCCATTTGTAGCAGTTGTCTTTGTACTGGGCAGGCGCCTCTGCATTGCCCACAAACAGAATCAGGCCCTTTGCGCCGGCCTCCTGCATCTTGCGCAGCAGCGTGGTCCTGCGACGAACATATACTTCTTTTGCAAACATAGTCAAAAGTGGTTTTTATTTCCTCAAAGGTAGCCATTTTTTTGCTAACTTTGCACTCCTGTTTACAAAGAGTTATGGCAAACCACATCAAAGATATTTCCCTGTGGGAAAGCGGGGAGCTCAAGCTGAGCTGGGTCCGCAGCCACATGACCCTGCTGGACGGCATCCAGAAGGATTTTGAAAAGACGCAGCCCTTCAAGGGGCTCAAAGTGGCCCTGAGCATTCACCTGGAGGCCAAGACGGCCCACCTGTGCGAGGTGCTGGCGGCCGGCGGTGCAGATATGTACATCACCGGCTCCAACCCCCTGAGCACCCAGGACGACATAGCCGCCGCGCTGGTACATAAGGGCCTCAACGTCTTCGCCGTGCACGGCTGCTCTCAGGAGGAATATTTTGCCGATATCCGCCGCGTGCTGGAGGTAGGCCCCAACGTTATTATTGACGATGGCGGCGACCTGGTTACCACCCTGCACAAGGAGTTCCCGGAGCTGGTTCCGGGCGTGATAGGCGGCTGCGAGGAAACCACTACCGGCATCCAGCGCCTCAAGGCCATGGACGCCGCCGGCGCATTGCAGTTCCCCATGATGCTGGTGAACGACGCAGACTGCAAGCACCTGTTCGACAACCGATACGGTACCGGCCAGAGCGTGTGGGACGGCATCAACCGCACCACCAACCTTATTGTGGCTGGTAAAAACGTGGTGGTGGCCGGCTACGGCTGGTGCGGCAAGGGCGTTGCCATGCGGGCCAAGGGCCTGGGGGCGGAAGTCATCGTCACGGAAGTGGATCCCGTGAAGGCCATGGAGGCGGTGATGGACGGCTTCAAGGTGATGCCCATGCTGGAGGCTGCGCCGCTGGGCGATTTCTTTGTGACGGTGACGGGCTGCGAGGATGTGATTGGTCCGGAGGCGTTCCTGCGCATGAAGGACGGTGCCATCTGCTGCAACGCCGGGCATTTTGACGTGGAGGTGGCGGTGGCCAAGCTCAAGGCCATGGCAGTGTCGCACAGGCCCGCCCGGAACAACATCGAGGCCTATACGCTGGAAAACGGCCGCACCGTGTACATCATTGCAGAGGGCCGATTGGTGAACCTGGCCGCCGGCGACGGCCATCCGGCCGAGATTATGGACATGTCCTTTGCCATCCAGGCGCTCAGCGCCCGGTACCTGGTGGAGCACAAAGGCCGCCTGAGCGCCCGTCTGAACAATGTCCCGCGGGAGATCGACCAGGAAGTGGCGTTCCGTAAACTGGGGAACTGGGGCGTCCGTATCGACACGCTTACCCCCGAACAGAAGAAGTATATTTTTGGATAATGGCATTGATTCCTATTTACTGGTGGAACAAGGAAGTGCACAACTTCCGTATTTCCCAAAAGAGTTTTCGTAAGCAGCCCTGGGCTAACGGTGTTATCCTGCTGGGCTGTGTGGTGCTGGCCATGCTCTTGGCCAACCTTCCTTTTACCAAAGAGATTTATCACAATTTCCTGCATACGGAACTGACTGCCCATGTGGCATCTCCGGACGGGGTAATCGACTGGTATTTTCCGCGGGACATGACCATGGAGAAGTTCATCAACGACATCCTCATGGTGGTGTTCTTCTTCACGGTGGGCCTGGAAATCAAGCGCGAGGTGGTGTGCGGGGAATTATCGTCCTTTAAAAAGGCCATCTTGCCGGTGATCGCCGCCTTCGGTGGCGTGGTGATGCCGGCGCTCATCTTCACCTTTGTCAACAAAGGCACGCTGGCTGCTTCCGGCTGGGGGATTCCTACGGCCACGGACATTGCGTTTGCGGTGGGCATCCTCTCCATTTTGGGGGACAAGGTGCCGGTTTCGTTGAAGGTGTTTCTTACGGCGCTCGCCATTGCCGATGACCTTATAGCCATCCTGGTGGTGGCGCTCTTCTACGGGGGCAACATCAACCTGCCGCTGCTGCTGGTGGCCCTGTGTGTCGTGCTCTTCGTAGCGCTGATGAAACGCCTGGGAGAAAAACGCTTGGGCTTCTACTTTGTGCCGGCCATCATTGTGTGGTTCCTGTTCTACTACAGCGGCATCCATGCCACCATGACGGGCGTGGTCATGGCCATGTTCATCCCCATGGAGGCCCGGTACAACAAGGCCAAGTTCCACAGGCGTTCCAAAATCCTGTGGTCGGGCTTGGTGGAGGCGGAGGCCGCCCAGGTGGGGGCCGATTTTCCCAATGGGCCCGAGCGGCATTACCTGCGCCGGCTGAGCAGCCTTACCCGGAAGACCATTCCGCCGTCCTACCGGCTGGAGCATACGCTCAACCCTATCGTCAATTTCCTGATTATGCCGGTGTTCGCCCTGGCCAATGCCGGGGTGGAAATTACGGACATTTCCTATTTCAATGTGTTCAAGGCCGTGGACCCTGTATTGGGCAGCGTGGGGCTGGGCGTTTTCCTGGGCCTGCTGCTGGGTAAGCCGGTGGGCATTACGCTAGCGTCGTGGATTGCCATCAAGTGCAAGGTGGGCGCCATGCCGGACAAAGCCTCCTGGCCCATGCTGTTTGCCGTGGCCTGCCTGGGCGGTATCGGCTTTACCATGAGTATCTTTGTGGATACGTTGTCGTTCGCCGGACCGGACATTGCGCCGGAAGTGACGCAGCACCTCCGGGACGCCGGTAAAATCGCCGTCCTCATGGGTTCCCTGTGCTCCGGTATCCTGGGCTCCGTGCTGATCACCCTCGTATCCAAACTGAAAAGAACGAAGAATTAACCTGTCATTCTGAGCGAAGCGAAGAATCTGAACAACAACGCAATAATATGGGACTGTTAAGTGGTAAAGTGGCGCTCATTACGGGCGCGGCAAGGGGAATCGGCAAGGCCATCGCCCTTAAATATGCTTCTGAAGGCGCAGACATCGCCTTTACGGATTTGGTAATCAACGATGTTGCGCTGGAAACGGTGGCTCAGCTGGAGGCGTTGGGCGTGAAGGTGAAAGGCTATGCCTCCAATGCCGCCAATTTTGACGAGACGCAGGAGGTGGTGGCGCAGGTGGTGGCCGATTTCGGCCGTATCGACATTCTGGTCAATAATGCCGGTATCACCAAGGACGGCCTGGTGATGCGCATGAGCGAAGGCCAGTGGGACGCCGTGATTGCCGTGAACATGAAGAGTGCCTTCAATTTCCTGCACGCCGTGGTGCCGGTGATGGCCCGCCAGAAGAGCGGCAGCATCATCAACATGGCCTCCATTGCCGGACAAACCGGTAATCCTGGCCAGGTGAACTACTCCGCCTCCAAGGCCGGCCTCATTGCCATGGCCAAGTCCGTGGCCAAGGAGATGGGTCCGCGCGGCATCCGGGCCAATTCCATCGCCCCGGGCTATGTGCTCACCGAGATGACCGAGGTCCTTCCCCAGGCCGTGAAGGACGAATTCATCAAGCTCATTCCCCTCAAGCGCGGCGCCACCGTGGAAGAAGTGGCCAACGTGGCCCTCTTCCTGGGCTCGGACCTCTCCTCTTACGTCACCGGCCAGGTTATCGCCGTGAACGGCGGCATGTACTGCTAGGCTGTTGCTTCAGGGCTCCCTGCGGGCTTGTTCCTTTGGGGGCCTGCGGGCTTGTTCCTTTGGGGGCCTGCGGACTTGTTCCTTTGGGGGCCTGCGGACTTGTTCCTTGGGGGGGGCTGCGGACTTGGCACCACAAAATCCAACCTTTCATGACCCCATTAAAGCACACCCTCTCCCTCCAGAGTGGCCTCTGTGGCATCGCGGTGTGCTTTAATGCCCGGGAGGTCCCGCTGCTGCCACGTTTGGGCTCCTAACTGCGCCACTGGCG
>DEKS01000078.1:22960-25638 GCA_002354005.1 Bacteroidales bacterium UBA2716 | reverse complement strand
GGCGCGACCTCGTCCGGAAGATAGAACTGCTCTGCAAGCAGGCTGGGCTGACGGTCAAAGGGATCTCGGCCATCGGTTTCGATGGTGCCGGTGTCGGGCTTCTTTAAACCGCAAAGAAGGGTAAGGAGGGTGGTTTTACCCACGCCGTTCTCCCCTAGCAGGCCGTAAATGTTACCGCCTTTGAGCTCCGTGGAAATGTTCCTCAGAACACCTTTGGAGCCATAACTGAACGAAAGATTTTGAATACTTATCATAGCTTTGCTTGTGTATTAGTTCATTAGTACACTGCAAAGGTATGAATAAATTTCAAATATGCAATGGAAATGCTCAAAAAAATCACCAGCCGCGGCGGATATTGTCTTCCATGCCACGGGCCAGGCGGGCGCGGGCCTCGCGGGAGAACCAGGCAATATGCGGCGTCAGCAGAAGCCGCTCCGGGAATTGGCGGGCCGTTTTCATGAGCGGACTGTCCAAGGGAAGCGGTTCCGTCACATACACGTCCAGGGCGGCACCGGCGATAATTCCCTCTTCAATGGCAGCGGCCAGCTCCGCTTCTACGGCAATCCCTCCCCTGCCCGTATTCACCAGAATGGCCGTGGGCTTCATCTGAACCAATTCTTTGTAGCCGATAAGCCCCGCCGTCCGCTCGTTGTACGGCGCGTGAATGGAGATGACATCGGCCCGTTCCAGCAATTCCTCCAACGGGACACAGGGATAGTCCTTGCAGTGGCCGGTGCCGGACGTGGAATAATAGATGACTTCCATGCCGAAGGCTTTGCCGATGGCTGCGACTTTCTGGCCGATGGCACCCATGCCCACAATCCCCAGCGTTTTGCCGGCTATCTCCGTGAACGGATGCGCAAAGTCCACGTGGACGGGATTCCGGCTATAGGCACCGCTCTGAACAAATTCCTGATAGTGTACGGCGCGGCCGGTAAGGTTCAGGATATGCATCCAGGTTATCTGCGCCACGGAATCCGTGGAATACGCCGCCACGTTCCGGACCACGACGCCACGGGCTTCACACAGTTTCAGGTCGATGTTGTTCATGCCCGTTCCGGCCTCGCAGATGAGCTTGAGCCTGGGTGCGGCATCCAGGAAGGCCTGGTCCACAATGACTTTGTTCAGGCAGGCGACGTCTGCGTCCTTGACCCGCTCCCGGGCTTCTTCCGCCGTGGAGCTGGAATAGCACTCGAGTTCCCCCAGGGCGGCCATTTCCTCCAGGGAGACATCGCCCATGGAGATAGCGTCTAAGAATACAATTTTCATAACTACAAATTAACAGAAAAATTTGTATATTTACAACCAGTTATGGCAAAGGCTGCGGAAATACTTGCGCGAATCGACGAAAAGGCGCCCTACGCAATGGTCATCGAGGCCAGTGTGCGGGACTATTGCGTCCTGGCGCTGCAGTTCCTCAAGGGACAGGCCCGGGCGCAGCAGTACTTCCAAAGCCCCCTGCCGGCTCCCCTGCCCGTGCTGGACGCGGAAGCATCGGCCCAGAAACACGCCCTGGAGCGCTACTGCGTGCAGCTTTACAAACCCGCCAGTGAGGCCTTACTGGCCGATGTCATCGCGGACCTGGCCTTTGCGCAGTCTCAGCGGCTCACCCTCGCAGAACCGGCATCGCCCCAGGCGGACGACCGCGAACGCGCGTGCGTATATATTACGGCGGTATACACGCTCTTTGCCCTGGAACTCCATGGCCGCACGGATTTTGCCGTCCTCTTCCTGGAGGCCTGGGCCAATTTTAATGAATTTGCCAGCGCCCGCACCGTGCGCATGCACTATGACGGGAGCTGGCAAAGCCGATATCATCCGCTTTTCTATCCGCTGGGTTAGGCACCCAGGCGGGCTTCCAGGCGCTTGCGGATTTCCTGGAGGAACTGCAGGGAGGTCAGGCCCTTGGGGGTAATGCCTTCGGAGAGGTTCACCAGGTCCTTGGTCTCCAAACCCTCGTTCAGCGTGTCAAAGCAGGCCTGTTCCAGCTGGTTGGCGTAATTCACCAGTTCCGGGAGGTTGTCCAGCTCACCGCGCTTGCGGAAAGCGCCGCTCCAGGCAAAGATGGTGGCCATGGGGTTGGTGGAAGTCTCTTCGCCCTTCAGGTATTTGTAATAGTGGCGGGTCACGGTGCCGTGGGCGGCTTCGTACTCGTACTTGCCGTCCGGGCTCACCAGCACGGAGGTCATCATGGCCAGGGAGCCGAAGGCGGTGGACACCATATCGGACATCACATCGCCGTCGTAATTCTTGCAGGCCCAGATGAAGCCGCCTTCGGAGCGCATCACGCGCGCAACGGCATCGTCAATGAGGGTGTAGAAATACTCGATGCCGGCGGCTTCGAATTTCTCCTTGTACTCTTTCTCGTAGATTTCCTCGAAGATGGCCTTGAAGCGGCCGTCGTACTTCTTGGAGATGGTGTCCTTGGTGGCAAACCAGAGGTTCTCCTTTACGTCCAGGGCGTATTTGAAGCAGCTGTGGGCAAAGCTGGCAATGGATTTGTCCGTGTTGTGCATGCCTTCAATGACGCCGGGGCCGGCGAACTCGTGAATCACTTCCTCGATCTTCTGGCCGGAAACGCCCTCGAACACCAGCTTGGCGATACCGGGCTCGGTGGTCTGGATTTCCACGTCGCGGTACACGTCGCCATAGGCATGACGGGCAATGGTGATGGGCTT
>DEKS01000078.1:10925-22877 GCA_002354005.1 Bacteroidales bacterium UBA2716 | reverse complement strand
GGGATGGTGATGGGTGTACGGAACACGGTGCCGTCCAGCATGGCGCGGATGGTGCCGTTGGGGCTCTTCCACATCTGATGCAGGTTGTACTCGCTCATGCGCTGCACGTTGGGGGTGATGGTAGCGCACTTCACGGCAACGCCGTACTTCTTGGTGGCATTGGCGGAGTCGATGGTCACTTGGTCCGAGGTCTTGTCGCGGTACGGCAGGCCCAGGTCATAGTATTCGGTCTTGAGGTCCACGAAAGGCAGGATGAGCTCATCCTTGATCATTTTCCACAAAATTCGGGTCATTTCGTCGCCGTCCATCTCGACAAGCGGCGTAGTCATTTTGATTTTTTGCATGGTATTATTTACGATTTTTATAATAGTTCATCAGGCAGCCGTCGGCGAGAATTTGGCGCTCGTCGGCGGTGAGGTTCCGGAAGAAAAGGTGGATGGGCTTCACACCACCCGTGGTGATTACCTGGGCGTCAATCTCTTCCTTGCCGTCCAGGATGGCCTGGCGGATGCCCGGCACGAACACGCAGTCGCCCACCTCATAGTTAAAGGCAGTCTCCTGCGCAATCGTGAACGGGACGATTCCCCAGTTGATGCAGTTGGAACGATACCGCTTGGTGGCGTACTCGTAGCAAATGTTGGCGTCGCCGCCCAGCACCTTCTGGCAGGAAGCGGCCTGCTCGCGGGCACTGCCGTCACCGGGCTTGTTCGCAAAGACGCAGGAGCCGTAGGAGGTGTTACCGGCAGAAGCGCCCACCGCCTCGAGGGCCTTGGCAAGATGGACGCTCACCTTCCCGGCGCGGCGTTCGAGGTCCTGATCCTGGATGTTCTTGGACAGGCCCACATAGTCCGGGCAGCGGCGGGAAAGCGCAAACTCACTGAGCTTGAGCGGATTGGAACGGTAACTGGAGGTTTCGCCGGACGGGATGAGCTCGTCGGTGGTGGTTACAGGGTCGTGGATGACCGCAGCGAGCTCCAGGAGCATGTTCTCCTCCATGGGATACATGGTGGGCCAGTCCTTGATGTTGGGGCCGTATCGAAGCTCCTCGCTCAAATCGGCCTTGCCAAACCCGTTGTACACGCGTTTTTCGTAAATGCGGCCGTCAAAGCTGTAGGGCTTGTGGGTGTCCGTATAGTCGATGTCCGTGGCTGCGGTGATGACGCCGCCGTTGGCAGCCGTAGCGGCAATGGAACGGGCGTCCATGAGGGCCACCATCGAGATTTGTCCCTGACCGGGCTTGGAGCCTTCGCGGTTGGGGAAGTTGCGGGTGGTATGACGGATGCTGAGCCCGTTGTTGGAGGGCACGTCGCCGGCGCCGAAGCACGGCCCGCAGAAGGCGGGTTTGATGACCACACCGGCCTCCAGCAGTTCCTCGGCAATGTGATTGCGCGTGGTGGCCAGGTACACGGGCGTGCTCTGCGGGTAAGCGCTCATGGTAAAGTAATCGTTGCCGATGGATTTGCCCTTGAGGATGGTGGCGGCTTCGCTCAGGTTGTCGTAGGTGCCGCCGGAGCAGCCGGCAATGATGCCCTGGTCGGCATGGACTTTGCCGTCCTTGATCTTGGACAGGAGGTCCGGATGCACTTTATCGCCAAAGCGCTTCTTGGTGTCCTCCTCAATCGCCTTCAGCACCTTCTCCGGGTTGGCCTGGAGCTCATGGATGCTCACGGCGTTGGACGGATGGTACGGCAGGGCAATCATGCTCTCCTGCGTGCTCAGGTCGAGGGTGATCATGGCATCGTAATAGGCCACCTTGCCGGGTTTCAGCTCTTTGTAAGCCTCTGGACGGTTGTGCATGGTGAAGTAGTTCTTCACTTCATCGTCCGTAATCCAAATACTTGACAGGCAAGTGGTTTCGGTGGTCATGACATCAATTCCGTTACGGAAGTCGATGGGCAGTTCCTTTACGCCGGGGCCGGCAAATTCCAGCACCTTGTTTTTCACAAAGCCACTCTCGAAGGTGGCTTTTACCAGGGAGATGGCAACGTCGTGCGGGCCAATACCGTGCTTGGGCTTGCCTTCGAGCCATACCAGCACCACCTCGGGCGCGTTGATGTCCCAGGTGTTCTTGAGGAGCTGCTTTACCAGTTCGCCGCCGCCTTCGCCCACACCCATATTGCCCAGGGAGCCGTAGCGCGTGTGGGAATCCGAGCCCAGGATCATGTTGCCGCAGGCGGTGAGGGCCTCGCGGGCATACTGGTGGATAACGGCCTGGTTGGCAGGGACATAGATACCGCCATACTTCTTGGCTGCAGAGAGTCCGAATACGTGGTCGTCCTCGTTGATGGTGCCGCCCACGGCGCACAGGGAGTTGTGGCAGTTGGTCATGGCGTACGGCAGCGGGAACTTCTCCAGGCCGCTGGCGCGGGCCGTCTGGATAATGCCCACATAGGTGATGTCGTGGGACACCATGGCGTCGAAACGGATCTTGAGGGACTTGCCCTTGGAGCCGTTCACGTCATGGGCGCGAAGGATTTGATAGGTGATGGTGTTTTCCCGGGCCTGGTCCGGGGTGAGGTCTGCTTTTTCTGCGACGGTTTTTCCGTCCAGCAGGTAAACACCATGAGGAGTGAGTTTTACCATAATAGTTATCAGTTTGTTAATGAGTCAATAAGGATAGTAAGGGCCAGCATGTCCGCTGCCCCGCCGGGCGAAATGCCCTCCGCTGCGTAGCGGACGCAGAGGTCCTGAAGCATGTTTCCTGCCGAAGAAAAATATTTTTCGCAAGGCTTTGCGAAAAACCATTTTTCTTCGGCCATGAGTACGTCAGCAGCCTCCCGCTTCACCTCCTGTGCCCTTTCATAGCCCACCCGGTGAATGACGCAGGTATCGTCCAGGGTGGACATGATGCGGAGAAGTGTCTTTTGGACAGGAGATACACTCGCTTCGCTACGCTCGCTCGGTATGACAGAGGGCATAGGCCGGTCTTCATTCCTGTCATACCGAGGCCTTTCTTCTTTGTCATACCGAAGCCGGTCTTCTTTGTCATACCGAGGCCGAAGGCCGAGTGTATCTCTATAATACGGCATCCAATCGGCCCAGAGGTCCTTGTAGCCCTCGGCGGCCATGGCGCGGGCACCCTTGACGCCATACTGCTTCACGGCCTGCTCACCGGGCGTAGAATGCAACGCATTATCAGACAGTGAATTACACAAAATCGCCTGTGCAATTTCGCGCAGACGATTTTGCATAACTTCCTCTGTTACAGTTACTTCCATTCCACGGGCATTCAGGGCCAGGCCCAGGGCAAAGATAGCACCGCGGTGGGTGTTTACCCCGCCCGTGGCTTTTTTCATGGCTTTCTCTGCCTCGATGCCAATCATTTGCAGCAGCGGCGGCACACTGGCCTTGGCCATGCGGCTCCAGTAGGGGCGGAGCGCTGCAATGGCTTTTTGCATGAGGGCGTAGTCCATGTCCGTATGGGCGCCGCTACTGTCCGGACCCACCAGGCCGGGTTTGAGGGGTGTATCCAGTTCCCGGCGCAGGGCACGCTCCGCCAGGGCTGCCATCAGGTAGGGCCGTGTACTTTCCGGGCACAGCGCAGCGGCGCGAGAGTAACTCCCCTGCTCCAGCGCCGTACGTACGGCAGATGCAGAAATAACAGCTGTATGTGATGCATTAATGGGCTTTACTGGGTCAGAGGAAAATTGGTTTTTTGCAAAGCCTTGCAAAAAATAATTTTCCTCTGACACAGGCTCCGCTTTCAGGCGAGGAATCTCTACCACCTTCAGGGGCAGCAGTTCCTGCATGAGGGCATTGTAGCGGGCCGTGAGGGCGTCCTGAGGCTCGGAGCCCACAAAGCGGACGGTGGCGCCCAGGGCCGGGGCAATGTGCCGGGCAAAGAGGTCCAGGTCCAGCCGCATCTGGGTTTCAGCGGCTTCTGACAGGTCTTTGAGGAAGTAGGTGGGAAAGGTGGCGGCAGAGATTTGGTAGTCGCTGCCCTCTACCACGGTTACTCCGGAAGGAGCCCCAGCCTTGATCATGGCCAGGCGCTCGGTGTAAGGGAATGCATAAGATGTCCGGACGGGAATAACCACCAGACGGTCCACCCGGGCCGCAGCCTGCTCCAGCAGGTATCGGTGCCCCAGGGTGAACGGATTGGCATTCATGACTACAACGCCGACAGAAGAGGAGATTTCTCCGCTCCCTTCGGTCGGTCGAAATGACAAAGGACCTGCGGTCGGTCGAAATGACAAGGAACCTGTCATACCGAGCGAAGCCGAAGGCGCAGCGAGTGTATCTTTCAGATAGGCGCAATAGGCCTCCAGTCCCCTGCCGTTTTCCATCAGGATGGCCAGCGGGGCACGGGCAATTGCGTGGAAGCCCAGGCTTCCAAAAACGGCCTCGTTCTCCGGCTTGGTGAATACTTTGAGGTTGCCGGGGCCATGCTGGGACAGGATATGGGATACCAAGGGTGCCACAAGGCCCTCTGACCGTGCTTCCGGTGCTACGGCCACACACTTGATAACATCCCCGGCGAGGCCTGCGCCTGCCAGGATGGCTCCGTCTGTATTTTGCAGGGTATAATATACATCCAATGTTTCCATCCGAAGGCCGTTGGCCTGGAGGAAACCTTCCACTTTGCTGCGGAAGAAAGGAGAGCGCAAAGGCATCTCCTGTATGGGGTTACATGCGTATGCTTCCATTATCCCACAGGCTTCCCAATACTCCCGGTTTGACCTGTAAAACAATTACAACGCGAATGTACGGATTAATAAGAGAATTAACAAGGATTTGTTACAGATTTTAAGCAAAATCCGCCACCATCTGTTCAATCTTGCAAAGGAGTTCCGCTGTCGTGTGCGTATGGGCACGCATGCAGTAGCGGGCGGGCTGGTCGCACAGGAGGCAGCGGCGGGGCTCAAGGCCCACGGAACTGCGGTCCAGCAGATGCCCGCCTGCGGCGAGCACGTCGATATCCATCAATCGGCCCAGGGGATGTGTATCCTCTATATGGCAGCAGGTCTTTTTTACCAGAGAGGCGGGCAGCGGAACCATCAGATAGGCCTCGTAGCCGGTTTCCAGGTCCCGCACCTGCGCATGGCGCACTACGCTGCCAAAAGTGTCCAGGAGGGCCGCCAAGCCGGCGCCCCCTACCACAAGGGACGATGCCGACCGTTTAACGGGTCCGGGAAACTGCACCGTAAGACAAATGAGTGTATGGTCCGGCCACGCAGCGAGCAAATCCTGCTGACGCTGCGCCCGGGCATCCCGGCTGGCGAGAAGCTGTTCCAGGGTAATCATTCCGGCACCACCATTTTGGCCGTTACGGAGCCTTTGCCCAGCAGGATTTCCAGGCCGCGCATGGGGTGCTCCGGCTCCGGCGAAACCCAGATATGAATCTCATCGCCGCTACCGTTTTCCAGCAGTCCCCTGCCCAGCATTTTCACCTTGTAGTGACGTGCCGCTTCTCCGGGCCAGAAGCTGTAATCGTCCCCAAGATAGGAAAGTTCGGAAGGAACTGACATTGAAGCCATTAGCAGGTTTACCGGAAGCGGTTCGTTACGTATGGATGCAGGGTCCAGGCAGCGCAGGAAAAGCGCGAAGGAGGCCACTTCCATGGTCAGTTTCCCTTCCTTGGGGAAGGTCTGACGGACGGGCTCCGGATAGTCCTCCTGCTTGAGCACCGACTCCACCACCTCCTCCTTGTAAAAGAATTCCAGGTTGCGCTGCTTGCCCTTTTTCTTGTGCGGGAAGGAATAATAGTACGGGGACATATCGTCCTTGGAAAGGAAGAGGCGCACCTTGTACTCGCCCAGAAGGAACAGCTTGAAGATGCTGGCCGCACGGACGGTGAAGCTCGCGTAATAGGCCGGTTTTTCCTGCCAAGTGCCATCGTCCATCATGAGCGTGGCCGTGGCCATTTTGGCGCGGATGCTGCCGCGGTTGTAATGCACCACATATCGGGTCTCCCCTTTTGCCTGTTCCGGCAGCGCTTTCCGTTCCGGGACAAAGGCCAGCAGGGGCAGCAAGGCAAGGATAAGGACTGCTATCTTTTTCATTTCACCCATTTTCGGGGGACGAAGTTACTGCTTTTCCAGCTCTTTTGCAATGAGCGGGAGCAGAATGACATCGGCAGGAAGCCATTGAACGGTGTCCAGGGTATCCGCCGTGAGCCAGCGGGCGGCCTCGTGCTCGTTCAGGTGCAGGGCGTCCTTCACCAGCGCGCACATGTAGCAGCGCATGTGCAGGTGGAATTCCGGATAGTCCCAATCAAGGGTATAAAGGTACTTGTCGATACGAATCTCCGCATCCAGTTCCTCCCGGATTTCGCGCTGGAGGGCCTCTTCCGGCGTCTCTCCCGGCTCAATCTTGCCGCCGGGCCATTCCCAATAGTCCTTCCAGGCGCCATAGCCGCGCTGCGTGGCAAAAACGGCGTCCCCGCGGCGGATAATGGCCGCAACCACTTCTATCGTTTTCATTTTCATTGTTCTTTTTGTGCGCTCAAAGATACGCCATTCCCGGGAAACTTTTGTATTTTTGTACGAATAAAACAAAACTATGGAAGCAAAAATCGTTGACCTGCAGGAATGGGTTTCATTTGGCGGCGGAGGATTCGGGGAATCCTTCTATAACAAGACGGACGACTCCGTGATACTTAAATTGAACAAGCCCAGCGTATCGGCCCACAAGGCGGAAGACGAGTTTCTCCGTTCCAAGGCGGTCTTTCAGATGGGGATTCCGTCGGCCCAGCCGTACGAATTCGTCACCGACGGGCAGCGGTATGGCATGACGGTCCAGCGGATTCAGGGGAAGCAGTCTTTCGGAAGAATTATTGCCGACCATCCCGAGCGGCTTGAGGAGCTGGCCTGTGTCACGGCAGACTATGCCAAGGCCCTTCACGCCATTCCCTGCAATATTGATGTTTTTGACGATATAGCGTTGCAAACCCGGAAAATGATTCTGGAGAACACGGTGATTCCGGGCCCTGTCAAGGAAAGGCTGGCGGGCTATATCGACGAATTGGAACCGGCAACCACCTGCCTGCATGGGGACCTCAATCCCTGCAATATCATTACCGCGCAGGGCAAGGTGTACTGGATCGATTTGGGCGATTTCGGCTACGGCAATCCCCTGCTGGATTTCAACATTCTCTCCCACATGAGCGGGTACGGTCCCAATCCCATGATCAAGCACCTTTTCCACATGGACAGAAAGATGCTTGCGCGTTTTTATCAGGCCATGGGAAAGCAGTACTTCGGTCCCGTCTGGGATACACCGGAGCACAAGGAGCAGATGCACCGCATCGCCCAAATTATGGCAGGAAAGGCCATCTGTATGTGGCCCCAGTCCTACCATGTCAATCTGCCCTATCTCCAGGGAAAGAAACTCGCCACCGCCTTCAACCTCTTCATCGGCGACCACCTAGCCCCCCGCATGCGCTGATGCGCCCTGCCATACCGGCCTATCCGTCTTGCCCGGCCCCGACTGGGCATGACGAAAGGGGCCGGGCAGGACGCTTCCTTACTTCCGGTAAATAGAATCCATGGAAATGTTGCCCCAGGAGGGCAGCGTGGCGTCTGAGACCAGGGCGTCGATGGTGCGGGCCTTGCCCAGCATCACGTCCTGCTCCAGGAAATTCATTTCCTCCTCCCACAGCGCACTCATGTACGCGGCAACGTCGTGCGTGCGGCCGTCGAACCGGTAAATCAGGTGATAGTACCCCTTCTTGTCAAACTGCTTGTCAAAGTACGCACTTCCCCAGATGCCACGGCCAAAATAGGCATATTTTTCATACGCGACGGCTTTGTCTTCCGTACCATGGAAAAAGACGATGGGACACGGCTGTGCCTTGAATTCAGGCTTGCCGGTAGTGGAAATGACAGCTCCGGCAAAAGACATGACGCCCTTGAAATTGAAGCCTTCCGGCAGCTTCGGAGCGTTGCCATTGGCAATATGATACTCCGTAGCCACGGAAATGATAGCGCCTGCCGATGACCCCGCCAGCACCAGGTTGTTGACATCGACCCCAACGTTGTGTTCCGCAAGATAATTCACGGCCGAACAGACGTCTTCTACGCCCATCTCCTGCGACAGGAGAAATTGGTCGGACGACTTGAGCGCACCGGACAAGCCTTTTTCCACTTTAAATCCCTTCATGCCCAGACGATAGTCTATAGAAACCACGCCATAGCCAGCCTGGTTGAGCCGGGTGAACCAGGCCCGCTGGAACGCATTGCTACGCTCTCCCATGATGAAGCCACCGCCAAACACAAACAGGATGGTGGGTTTGGCGTGGCCTTCGAAGGTGGTTTGTGAGCCGGGAGCGGGTTCATATACGTCCAAATACAGATTCAGCGTATCCCGCGTGGCAAATTGATACGTCTTCTGTGCCAGCATGGGAACAGCCAGCAATATCAGGGCGAAAAATGCAGTTATCTTTTTCATGGGCACAAAGATACAACAATTCTAAAAAAGCCCGGCATCAACCGGGCTTTTAACTATTGAATATTGAAGATTTTATCCAGCACTGAGCCGTCGCGGTTCATTACCACCCCTACTACTTTGTCTCCAAACGGCAGCGGGTCCGGCGTGCCAATGATGGAAGTGGCCTTGGCCGCCAGGTCCCGGATGTCTACCAGCGGCAGTCCGGCTGCCTTGAGTTTTTGCGCGATTTCCGGGCGGGCCGGATTCACGGCAATACCGTATTCGGTCACTACCACATCTACGGACTTTCCGGGCGTTATAAGCGTGGTGACTTTGGGCACGACACAAGGGATGCGGCCGCGAAGAAGCGGGCACACGATGATGCTCAGGGCACTGTCTGCCGCCGTATCCTGGTGACCGCCGATGGCTCCACGGATAATGCCGTCGGAGCCCACCAGCACATTCACATTGAACTGGGTGTCTACCTCCAGGGCGCTCAGGATCACAATATCCAGCGCATGTGTGGCCGAGCCCAGGTGCTGCCCGGAGGCATACTCCACGGCCGATACTTCCACGTGGGAAGGGTCCTTGGCGATGGATTCCGCCGCCACCTTGTCAAAGGACTGGACATCGATGAGCCTGCCGATGAGTCCCTCCTCATGGAGCTTTACCATGTGGGCCGTGATGCCGCCCAGGGCGAAAGAGGCTTTGATGCCGCGGCTGAGCATTTCCTCGCGGATGTATTTGACAACCGCCAGTGATGCGCCGCCGGTACCGGTCTGGATGCTAAAGCCATCCTGGAAGTAACCGGAGTTAATCACCACCTTAGCAGCTTGTTTGGCAAGCAGAATATCCCGCGGGTTCTTGGAGTCGCGGATGGCGCCAGCCGATATTTTTGAGCTGTCCCCTACGCTGTCCACAACCACAACGGACTCTACGTCTGCGCCGCGAATACCGGCAGGCAGGTTGGGATAGGCCACCAGGTCGTCCGTAATCACTACCACATGCTTGGCATAGCGGGCATCCGGAAGGGCGTAACCCAGTGAGCCACAGATGCTTTTGGCATTCTCTGAGCGCGGGACGCCGCAGGCGTTACCCAGTTCATCCGAGGCCGATGCGCCCAGGAAGGCAACATCGATCCGGAGTTCACCATTAGCAATGGCACTGCCGCGGCCGCCGTGCGAGCGGAACACCACCGGTTCCTTGAGGAGGCCGTGGGAGATGGCATCGGCCAGTTCTCCGCGAAGGCCGGAAGTGGAAATGCCGGTGATAACCCCATTCTTAATATGCTCAATGAGGGGTTTGTGTACGTCCGAGAGGCTGGAAGCAGCCAGTTTGAGGTCCTTGAAGCCCATTTGTGCCAGCTTGTCCACTACCAGGTTCACCACTTTGTCACCGCCACGGAAATGGTGGTGGAAGCTGATGGTCATGCCGTCTTTGAGGCCGGAACGGCGAATGGCCTCTTCCAGCGTTACAACTTTGGAATTTCTCATAGCACTTCCTCCTTGTCAATTACGCCGGCGGCGACGGCCAGGGCGATGGTTCGCTCTGCACGCAGCACAACCGGACGGTCTACCATTTTCCCGTTGAGCGAGATGACGCCGGAACCTTTTGCCTGGGCCTCCTTGATGGCGGCCACCACGGCGCGGGCCTTGGTGATTTCCTTCTCGGTGGGGGTGAATACGCTGTTCACCACCTCAATCTGGCGCGGGTTGATGATGGATTTCCCGTCAAAGCCCAGCGTTTTGATGAGTTCCACCTCTTTGCGGAAGGTTTCCATATCGTCCAGGTTGGAATATACGGTGTCAAAGCAGCAGATGCCGGCGGCGCGGGCGGCTACCACAATTTGCTCGCGGGCCAGCAGGAGTTCTGCGCCGCCCGGAGTACGGTTGGTCTTGAGGTTGGCGCTGTAGTCCTCCGCGCCAAGGGCAATGCCCATCATCCGGGGCGACGCCGTGGCAATGGAATAGGCATTCACAATGCCCAAGGCGCTCTCGATGGCGGCCATAATTTTGGTCTCCCCTACGCGTCCGATCTGAGTTTCAACTTTCAGGATCTCTGCTTCCAGTTCGCGGACTTCGTCGGCCGTTTCCGTTTTGGGCATGCGGATAACGTCTACACCGGCCTTGACCACGGCTTCCACGTCCTTTTTGCCGTAGGGCGTATTGAGCGGATTAATGCGCACCACCATTTCCGTAGTTCCGTAGTCGATGGATTTGAGTGCATTATGCACCAGCAGGCGCGCAGCGTCTTTCTCCGCCATGGTCACGGAGTCTTCCAGGTCCAGCATAATGCTGTCCGGGCCGTAGATGTGGGCATCGGCCATCATTCCGGGATTGTTGCCCGGAACGAACATCATGGTTCTTCTTAGTCTTTCCATACGTCTTTTCCCGTTGCCCGGACGGCCGCGGCGGTAACGCGGGCCCGGATGGTGCAATCCAGCGCTCCTTTATCTACAGCCTGCACGTGAGCGTCTGTAACGCCCAGGCCTTCCAGGGTTTCTGTTATCACGGCCTTGATTTGCCGGCCGAACTGCGCGGCCACGGAGCTTTGCAGGTCCACCTGCAAGCCCTCTCCCGGCCCGATGGTGATCATGATGTCACCGCTCTCTAATGTTCCAGCAATTGCTTCTTTCATAGTTTCATTCATGAGATACACTCGACTCGCTTCGCTCGCTCGGTATGACAGATATTGTCATTTCGACCGACCGGAGGGAGTGGAGAAATCTTATTTCTGATGTGCGGGTCTCAGTAAGTCCAGCACTACTTTTACGGGGTTAAAGGTTTCAATAGGGACTTCCACAAAGAGGGTGTTCCAGTCGCTCATGGCGCCGTTCCACAGGCCAGGCAGTTCCAGGGCCTTGAGCTCGCGGCCTTCGTAGCTCTTGGAGCTGATGAAACCGGCCTCCGGGTCCACATACTGCAGCAGGTCGAATTTCTCCCCTTTATAATTCCGCAGGCAGCACACCAGATCCACCGGATTGAAGTGCGTGGCATGGGCCATGGCCTCCATGGCACCGCGGTCTGCCCGGTTGATTTGCACGCTTTCCAGGATTTGGAGGCTGGTGCAGCCATCCTTGCCGGCAATCACATACGGGCCGCCGCCGGGCTCACCCTCGTTCTTTACCATGCCGCACACGCGGATGGGGCGGTTGAGCTTGGCGCGCAGCATTTGCACGCGTTCCTCCTCCGAATGGGCCAGCGGCATTTGCACGCAGAGCTTCTTGTCCAGGAAGTTCTCGATCTCGTTGCACAGCTGCACGGAAGGGGCCTGGTCCAGTTTGCGCAAATAGTCAAAAATCTTGTCCCTCAGTTCCAGGGCCACGCCCATGAGCACCTGCTTGTATTCGGCCGTAACGGGCAGCAGCTTCTCATGCGCCACATTGTCGATGTTCTTGATGCTCACCAGTTCCTCTTCCACCTTGTTCAGGTTGTGGATGAGGGCGCCGTGACCGGCAGGACGAAAGAGCAGGGAGCCATCGGCCTTACGGAAAGGTTTGTTGTCCGGGTCCACGGCGATGGTATCCGTGGCTTTGTCCTGGAAGGTGAAACGGATGTTGTATTTGACGCCGTAGCGTTTCTCGTA
>DEKS01000078.1:0-10856 GCA_002354005.1 Bacteroidales bacterium UBA2716 | reverse complement strand
AGGTTGCAGGTGCCGTCTGCGTTGCGCATGTACTCCTGGGCCTCTACCAGGTGCTCCGCGATGGCGGTACGGACTTCCTGCGGGTAGCGGTGGAACTTAAGGACGCCCTTGGGTTTGGAGCCGTAGGCCAGGCCGTCTTCCTTGAGGAGTTTGCGGAGGACGTCCTTGCGGTAAGCGGCGCTGTCCTCCGGCTCGCCGAAGAGTTCCGGCGTATAGAAGGCGAAGTCCTTGATGCGGGCGGCGAGCTTGGCGCCGGGGGCATCGGCCTCCAAATCTTTTCCCTCTTCCAGCGCAGCCAGGCCGCTGAACATGTCCTTGAACATGCGGGAGGCGGCACCGGAGGCGGGTACGAATTTGCTCTTGCCGGCAATATCGGCCTTCTTATAATAGGAGACGGCATCCTGGACGGCCTTGGGATCCAGCACCATGATGCCGCGTTCCGGCGTGGCGGGACCGACGATTTTCATCCACGGGAAACCGCTTTTGAAGTATTCTACTTGCTGTTTGACCTGACGCAGGCTGGCGCCGCGTTCCTCAATCTGTTGGGTGTCTTTCTGGTTAAACATAGTGTTATGTGGTTTGATATAAAATTCTTGCCTGTAGGTGTATTCGCTGCGCAGCTGCTCAAAGCTGGAGGGATTGCTCCGGAAGAGGAAATCGTCCGTAAAAATGGGGTAATTGTACTGCAGGATGGCGGCTATTTCCCCTTGCGTTTTTCCGTCCAGGTCTATCTCTACCGGCTGCAGGGATTCGTCTTCCAGGGCCGGGCGGAAGTCATAGAGCGGCTCGATGCCAAAATGCCGGGCAACGGCCTGTACGGCCATGGCGGTGCCGTTTTGCTTGCCCTGGTAGGAGTAACCGGCAATGTGCGGCGTGGCAACGTCGCAGGTGTCTATGAGGATGGGATTGGGCGTGGGCTCGTCACACCAGGTGTCCAGCACCAGCGGTCCCAGTTTGGGCCTGTGCCTCAGGAGGGCGCGCTCGTCCACAACCTCTCCGCGGGAGGCGTTGATAAAGAAGGTGCCGGGCTGGATTTTCTCAAAGAAGTCTTCCGAGGCCATGCCGCGCGTGGTGGCATCCAGCGGAACGTGCAGGGTGACCACATTGGCCCGGGCCAGCAGCTCATCCAGCGAAACAAAGCCCTCCGGGCCTTCTTTCCGGGCACGGGGAGGGTCGTTCAGAAGAACCTCGAAGCCCAGGTTCCGGGCCATTTGCTCCACTTTTTTACCCACATTTCCTACGCCAATGATGCCAATGACCTTCCCTTTCAGCTTGATGGCCCTGCGGGAAGCCACGCCAAACAGGGCGGAAAACACATAGTCTGCCACACCGCCGGCATTGCAGCCCTCTGCGTTTTGCACATCGATGCCGTTTTGGGCGCACCAGTCCAGGTCGATATGGTCTGTGCCGATGGTGGCGCTGGCAATCATTTGCACCTTGGTGCCCTTGAGGGTTTCTTCATTGCATTTGGTACGGGTGCGGATAATGAGGGCGTCTGCATCCAGCATGGCGTTATGGTCGATGGAACGACCGTCCAGGTATTCCACCTGGGCGTAGGGTTCCAAAACACCTTTTAAGAAAGGAATATTGGTATCTGCTACTATTTTCATGTACGTTAGTAAGAGCTGAGCCCTTAATCACACAAATATAGTTATTATTTAAGATATTTCCTTCAAATTTTGTAATTTTGCACCCGCGATTAGTCAGTAGTGTTATGTGGTGGATTCTCTCGTTCGTGTCGGCCGCCTTCCTGGGCTGTTACGACTCTTTCAAGAAACTGGCGTTACGGGATAACGCCGTTATTCCGGTGTTGTTCTTTAACACACTGGTTTCCACCCTATTACTCTCTCCCCTTCTGTTCCGGACGGGCTTTGGCAGTTGGGAGGTGCAACGCTGGATTGTCCTGAAGAGCGTCATTGTGCTCTCTTCCTGGCTCGCCGGTTATTATGCCATGAAACATTTGCCGCTCACCCTTGTAGGACCGCTCAACGCCACCCGGCCGGTGCTGGTGCTGCTGGGTGCCGTACTGCTGTTCGGAGAGCGGCTGAATTTGCTGCAGAGTCTGGGTGTGGGCACAGCCATCGTCGCGTATTTCCTCATGCGCATGTCCGGGAAAAAAGAAGGGATCGACTTCAGGCACAACAAATGGATTTGGTCGCTGATTGTTGCGGTGCTGCTGGGTGCCGCTAGCGGGCTGTACGACAAATTCCTGATGTCCCCCTCCAGCGGCCTTGGGATGGACAACTTGCAGGTGCTCAGCTGGTACACGTTTTACCAGCTTATTATGATGAGTGCCCTGCTGGGCCTGGTGTGGGCGCCGCGCCGCGCATCCACCACGCCCTTCCAGTGGCGCTGGAGCATTCCGTTTATCTCCATCTTCCTGTGTGCGGCCGACTTTTGCTACCTGCAGGCGCTGGGCCAGCCGGACGCCCTCATTTCCGTCATCTCCATGATTCGCCGCGGCTCCGTGCTGGTAAGCTTTGTCATTGGCGCTTTCTTCCTAAAAGAGAAGAACATCAAAGCCAAGGCCTTCGACCTGGTTCTGGTGTTCCTCAGTATGGTGCTGCTGTATCTGGGCTCCCGTTAATTACTGGAGCGCACGCAGGCGGACGTCCGTCCCGGGCAGTTGCGCGGGCAGGCCGCTCAGGTCCGTATTGCCAAAGTGATACGGGATAAGCACCTTGGGCTGAATCATTTGCGCAGCATGGACGCACTGCTCCACCGTCATGGTATACGGTTGGTTGCAAGGCAGGAAAGCCAGGTCGATGTCTTTCAGCGCAGCCATTTCCGGAATGTCTTCCGTGTCGCCGGCGATGTAAATGCGCAGGCCGTCCAGCGTGAGCACATAGCCGTTGTCACGGCCTTTCGGATGAAACTGAAGGTGCCCTTCGGTGATGTTGTAGGCCGGTACTGCCTCCATGTCGAAGGCGAGCTGGAGGCTGTCCCCATTGGCCAGTGCTTTTCCCCATCCGGTCATCTGGGCGCAACGGTTGTTGGTAATCAGCACCGTTCCGTCTTTGCGCAGCGCGTCGATGGCGGCCTGGTCAAAGTGGTCAAAGTGCTCGTGGGTTACCAGGATGTAGTCGGCCTTGGGGAATTCCTTTGCGTAATCCGTCTTCTTGCCCAGTTCCGCCACCGGATCCACCTGGATGGACAGGCCCTTGAAGCGGATTTCCAGGCTGGCGTGCTTGACGAGGGTGATTTCCACCACCGCCCCCCGGGGCGTCCGGAAACGCTCCACTTCATACCGGGTCACTTCCCTGCCCGCTTCCGTCCAGGCCAGGTAGCCACCCAGCAGGTTGTATACGGCATAGCCGGCTTTGGCGAGTTTTTCCGCGGCTGCAGCGCTGCGCTTGCCGCTCCTGCAATAGACATACAGGGGGGTGTCCTTGTCGAAGTTAGATCCCACATCCTCAAGGAAATTTCCGAACCAGTCCACATTCACGGCTCCGCGAAGATGGCCGGCCGCGAATTCCTCCGCCGTACGTACGTCCAGAATGCGCGTTTCCGGCGCCAGGGCTTCCGCAAAGGCCTCTACCGATAAATTGTTCACGTTCTGGGCCTTACAGGAGAAGAGGCCCAAGAGGGATAAAAGCATAATGCCAGATACCAAATGTTTCATATTTGCAAAGATACCTCTTTTATTTCATGTCCACAACTCCCCTACCGTGACAATTTTTTTGAAAAAAACTGAAAAAACATTTGGTAATTCAAAAAAAGTCCGTACCTTTGTAATCCCAAACGGGAAACGGGGTATTAGCTCAGTTGGTAGAGCGTTTGAATGGCATTCAAAAGGTCAGGAGTTCGATTCTCCTATGCTCCACAAAGGTAAGATATTGAAAACCAACAAGTTACGAGCCAGGCTGAACAAGCTTGGCTCGCATTTTTTAGGGTATTTCGACCTGTTTTGGCCAGTAAATTGACAGTCTGTACACGGTGTTTTATGGCATTTTGACGGCCTTGTTGCAAGAATGTTGCAAAATGTTGCAAGAATGTTGCAAAAAAAATGGAGGTTTTATGGCTCAAAAAAACACTGTCACTGTGACGCCAGTACTACTTGACTGGGCTTGGAAAGAAAATGGAACTAACTACTATCGCCTGCGCATTACTTACAAGCGCAAGAGCAAGTTCCTTAAAACAGAGATTCTCGTACATCGTTCTGATTTGAACGAGGATGGACAACCCAAAGAACGGGCTGTTGTTTACAAGCTCGCCGATGTGGTGCGAAAAATTGAGAAAAAGGTGGAATGCATGCAGCTGGACACCTTGGAGAATGAAGATAAGACCATTGACGATGTGATGTCCTTCCTGAATAACTCTGATGACGATGGACGCTTCCGTCTGGACTTCTTTGAATTTGCCGACACCATTATTGAAGCAAAACAAGGACAACCTAGGAAGGTTTACCGCTGTGCAGTCAACTCATTGAAGACCTATGTTGACAAGGAGAAGATGGATATTTCAGAGATAACATCTTCGTTTATGCATGGATGGGAAGCATGGCTTAAAGAGAAGTACGGCAACAATGCCCGTTCCGTCAGCGCCTATACGGCCTGCATTTCTTTTCTTCACGGTCAAGCCAGGCTCAAATACAATAATGAGGAGACAGGACTCATCAACATCAACAATCCTTTCATGTATTATAAACCGCCCCGCCAAAAGGTGGCTAAACACCGGAACATAGATGCAACGCTCATTCAACAGATGATTGACTTGCGCGCTACCCTGACTGGTCGCGAAAAGCTGGGGGTAGATGTATTCCTTATCAGCTTTGGCCTGATGGGCATGAACAGCCCGGATCTATATACATGCAAGGCGCCGGAAAATAATATTATAACGTATAACAGAACGAAGACGCGCGACCGTCGTGATGACGAAGCCGAAATGCAAGTAAAAATAATGAAAGCCATTAAGCCCATTGTAGATGAATATCACGGGAAGGATGGTCTTACGTTTGACTTCAATAAACGGTACACTACCTACCAGATATTCGGCGCAAACGTAAATGCTGGTCTTAGGGCTTTCGCATCACGTGTTGGCTATAATGGAAAGCTTACCCTCTATTCTGCTCGCCATTCCTGGGCAACTATCGCATATGAGCAGGGTGTCACGAAGGGTGTAATAAATGACTGTCTTTGCCACGTGGATCGAGATGTGAAAGTGACCGACATCTATATCAAAAAGGATTGGAGCGTCTTATGGAAGGCAAATGAGAAGGTTCTGAGCAGCTTTAATTGGGCTGCCTAGTAAATAAAGGGCCGGTATCATCACGACATCGGCCCTTCGAAAGGTATCAGTTGTACACGGCCCTCCAGGCTTATTTGGGGCCGTTTTTTCTTTGATTATATGTCACTTTAACATATTCTCGCTCGGCTTCTCTCAGGCAATCGAGTTGATGTCGGCTATAAAGGATGCGACCACCAACGCGGGTGCATTTTGCAAGTCCGTACTTCCGCATTTTGCGAATCCACCTGTCTCCATAGGCTTTTTTTGCCTGGTTCTCACTCAAGTCATCCTCACAGGGCGTCGTTTTTTTGATAATGGCATCGGCAATCAGGTTGGAGCACTGCTCTAACTCCTGCATTATGTTCTTAACTGTTTCCATCACTTGTCTCATTATCGGTTTTGTCGATGGTGAAGGCATCGAAGTGGGTTTGCTGCAAGAGCTTCTGGATGTCTTCACGTGTATAGTAGTAGAATCGGCCTATCATGGAATAACCGAGCAGACCGGAATCACGCCAGGTTTTCAGCATTTGGGAGGTGGTTCCCAGCAGGTCCATGACCTCCTTATTGGTATAGCAGATTTTCTTCTCCTCCAGGACGGCCTGACGGATGCCCCGAACCTCTTTCCGGAGGCTGCTGAGCTGGCGCAGAATTCGGCCCGCCAGATTTTCCATGTATTCTTCTGTCATCGCTTCACAAGCTTGGGGTTAAACGCATTTGAGGAGTATAGCCACGTGAGGCCTGTAGCATCTCGTTCAGGTCTTTGTGTGAGCCGTAGAGATCGGACATGTCAATTACTTCCTTCCCCTTCATCATATTCTCGATAGCAGTGGTGCAGCGCTGCCCGGCCGCATCGTTGTCCAGAAAACAGAGAGCGCTGTCGTGTGCGCTTATGTAGGCCCGTGCCTTCTCCAGATTATTCACCGAATTCAACACGACAACGTCACAGGTGGGATTCATGCTGGACTGCATCACCTGCCAGGACAGGAAATCAAAGAATCCTTCAAAGATGGCTACGCGCTTGGAACTGGGTGATACGGACATCTTACCTTCTGTATTGATGGTAGTGATGGCCGCTTTGGTGGTTTGTTTGAATCCGCTTGGCGCACTGAGGGCGTATGCACCCATGTTGTTAGGGAATCCCACCAGTTTGAAATGACGCTCCTTGATCCTACTATAGATAAGGACTTCTTTCAGATAGATACGGGCCAGATTTAGCGGAATCTTTCGGCTCTCTACATAGCGTGTGAGGTATCCGCTGGTCAGGGGCTCCACCTTTTTGATTTCGATTGAGGGCTCCGATGACTCTTCGGACCGTATCTCATTTGCAAGGGCGGGACTGAGGGAGGCTATATAATTTACGGCTTCCTTAGCGCTGCAATGTTTGGCGAACATCACCAGCTGGATGCTGGAGCCACCGATGCCTGCCCCATGGTCATACCAGACATTCTTTGCCGGGTCCACGTGCAAAGAGGCATTGTTTTCCTGCCGGAAAGGAGACATCCACATGTTCTTGGCACTTCCCTTCTGGCTTCCCAAAGACTCCAGAATCTTCTCCAGGGGGTATCTTAAAATTTCTTCTGACATTTTTCAAAAATTTTGTCAATAAAAGTATTGCATTTAATATAATAATTTGTACCTTTGCTTAGTATTAGTGAGCAATAGTGAACAAAAGAAAGCAATAACTTATGCCACAAAACTCACTTATACTGCCCTTTCGCTTGCTAAATTGCATTGTTACTACGCATCAGTTAGCAATACTAACCGCAAAGGAAAGGACAAAAATTGAGAAAAACAAAATATCGCGTTCAAATGGAAACAGCTAACACCACTGCCGGAAGTAACCGGCTCCAACCCATCCGTGGATACCTCTTCAAAAAGGGGCTTACTATGTCAGAGCTCAGCCGCCGCTGCCAGCACAAAATTTCCAGAGGCGGTGTCGGCTATCGAGTCCGTGTCGGCGACTGCCTGATTGCCGATATGGTGGACATGGCCGAGGCTGCCGGATATAAGTTTGTATGGCGCTGGGAAGATGTGCGTCCTGTGGAGATTTCCTCCAAACGTGCCATCCGTCCCCTCACCGTCTTCCATAGCGAATTACTTAAGCCGGTTATGGGCTACCTCTTTGAGAAAAACATCAGCGTTCCCGAACTGGCCAAGAAATGCAATCTGACCCCCGGAGGCATGGCCTTCCGAATCCGTGAAGGGGTTTGCATGATGTCCCAGATGGAAGAAATGGCCGATGCTGCTGGCTATAAGTTCGTCTGGAGCTGGGAGGAAGTACCCGAAGAAAAGTAACATCACGGCTCATTTATCTCAGACCAGATAAGGTTCGCAATTTCGATGCGGACCTTATCGTAGTTCTTGGCCACTTCGTTTTCTATCTGCCTGCGGCTCAGACTGGCGATTTTGGGTATGGACATATTATGCCTCGGCCCCTCCCCTGCATTCACTTCTCCGCAGAATATCTTGGGATGGATCTTCTGGTCATAATTATCGGCAATATAGCCGCAGAATGAACCCTGTGACAGGGCTTCTATCTTGTTCGGAGGCAAGACTTCTCGCTGCTGATAAGAATACGTAACATGGTCTGAGGATTCGCTTTCCTGATAAGAGCGCATCTCCCGTTCCACCTTGCCGAAGGATTTGCTGAGACTTTCGGCCGTACTCCCCTTCACCGCTCCGGAAAAGACGTTCCCTACTGTGTTGAAGATGACATCGGACTCCTTCTGGTCGTAGTCTTTTACCAGCTGGCTTTTATCTTGCGCACCGATGACTACGGCAACGTGATTGGAACGGGCTGTATTGATGAGGTTGTCCAGCCCTTTCAGGTAGATGGTCGGCAGCTCATCAATGAGCACGGCGCTGTGACGCTTGCCGGGATTGTTGATGATTTTGAAAAGCTGTGACATCAGCATGGCAAGCGTGGTGCCGTAGACGGACTGACGCTTGGGATTGTTGCCTACGCAGATGATTTTGGGCGCCTTGGGGTCGTTCATCTCAAGTGAGAAATCATCTCCGGAAAGCGTCCAATAGAGGGTTTTGGAAGAGAAGCGAATCAGCGGAACACGAGCCGAGGCGATTTGTCCCTGTAACTGCTCATAGGCCTGGTCTTTCATGGCATCGGCAAAAGTGGTACGCTTGACGTCCAGTTCCGGGAACTTCTTCAGAACATCCAGGACTTCCCGATAGTCTTGTCCCATCAGTTCAATTAAATGCGGGAACGTGCAGTAAATGCCGCCTTTATAGATTTTGAGGAACCAAATCAGGAGGTCCAGGTAGCATCGGGCCGACAAACTGAAGAAGTTATCGCCTTTTGCGTTTTCCCGGTTGGCGTTTTTGAGGATTACCTCGGCAATTTCCGTTGAGTCGATAGGGTCCTGGAGGTAGCGCGGATGGATGGGGTTGAATCGGTGCGAGTACAGCGGGTCATCGAAGTTGACAATATACATTTTGGGCTTTAGCTCCCCGTAGCATCCATAATTGTCCAGGAGCTCATTCATCACGCGAGTAGTCAGGTCCGGGAACTTGTAGTCGTAAACAAACAGAGAGTATCCCTTTTGTATCATCTGCCGGATGAACGGGCCATAGATGCTGTATGATTTACCGGAACCGGGCGTTCCAATGACCATCGAGCCGCGGAACGGGTTGACGACATTGATGTAGCCCTGCCTTAGTTTCCCCTCTATCTGATAGGTCATCGGGATATTGACGCTGTACTCATTTTCGATAAGTTGCTCACACTGTTCGAATGTATCCCAATAGTCCGGTAGATGCGCATCGAAGCTGCGATACTTCCTCCCCAGCCGGACGGCTCCCACAAAAAACAAGACGAATCCAGTGAATGTCGCCAGCACAAACAGCCACCGGTTCCCCAACAGAGGAGCCGCGAAGAATAGAGACAGACCAAAGACCAGCGGAATCAGGATTTCCTTCCATGACGAATCCTTGGAACTGCCGCTTCGGATGATGACGGAGATACAGCAAAAAAACAAGCAGACGAAACGGACGGCGTAGGGATTCCTGAAGCTGCCCGAATGATACATGGCAAGCATCAAAGAATCCGTGAGACTGCTACGAAGCCCCAGTTCCGCCCACATCGGGTAAGCATAGTAATACAGGATAATAAGCAATAACGCTCCTGAAAGCATCAGGAACATTGAAAACATAGGTTTGGTTCTTGAATCCATAAGCGTTTGTTTTAATTGGGCCCTTTCCTGCCCCTTCTCATGATTTTTTCATCCTCGTGCCGACGGCTGCTTTCAGAGCCCAGCGCTGTTAACAAAAGGTCCGTGGCTTCCTCTGCTGAAGATTTGGAGGTATGCTCGGATTGCTGGGAATGCTGGAAGTGCTTGGTGTGTTCGGAATTCTTCCGCTCCTCCCCATACCATTTCTCCTGACGCGCCTCTTCAATCATCTTGACGCTAAACTTGGGCAGGTCACTGGCTTTGAAGACGCATTTATTCTTATGGTCGATAAAAGTGGCGCCGAAGATTTGATTGTTCACATTCCTATTCAAAACCACGGCAATGCCAAACTTCTTCAAGTAGTTCTTGAAGTGCTTTTCGGATTTTACCTTAGTCAGAGCGGTTTTAGCGATGTTGGCGACTTTCTCCTTTTCCTTGGTCTTGCGCTGCCCTTTACATTGCTCGGCATGCTGGGCGACAGTATCATGCAGATCACCGTACTTCTCCGAGAGGTCGATGAGCGGGGTGCAGGGGCCCTTAGTTTTCTGATCCAGGCCTTGCAAGAGAATCCACTCACGCCCTCCAGTGCTTCCCCGTGACACCTTTACGCCAAGGTCCTCCATGATCATGTCAAACTGTTGCGGCTCCTTGAAATAATACTTGAGCGCCAGGTCGGTGATAGCCTCTATCTGTTTCCTGACATCCCCCTTGGCCGGGTCAAAACCATTATAGGGATTGAAGTCCCGCTTCTGTTCTTTCTTCTCTTCCTTGACATCCTGCTCCAGCACCTCTTCCATTTCCTTCTTCTTCCCAACTGCAAAGCCATATTCTTTGGAAAGTTCCTTCAGGACTTCCTGGCTGCGTTTACGTTCATATGAGTCGGGAATCTTCCTCCCATTCTTATCCACCCGGACAGAAACGATGTGGTAATGGAGGCGTTCCAGGTCTGTGTGTTTATAGATAATGTAGGGCTGCTTCCCATAACCCATTTTCTCCATATAGTCCTTAATCATTTCACGGACCTTCTCATCACTCATCTTGTCATCCTTCCCGGGATTGACGGACGCATGAAAAGACAGATTCTGGCACCTTAGGCTCCCCCGCTCATATATGGAGAACGTTTCCATCGCTTTGGAGGGGTCTTCTATACCAGAAGAGAAGATTACCGAGGCATGACCCTCGGCAACCTTCTGTTCATTGTAGGTGACGGCCGAACTACAGCTTGGCGCCGCCTTGTAAATCTTGACAACCATCGCAGGAAGTAAGGTCTACAGAAAAGCGTTTGATGATTCACTCACCTCCGGAGAGCGAGGGCACATCCAGATTGTAAATCCAAACATCGTGATTGATGTAAGACTTGCCGTCCTTGATGTTTTCCCATACCCGGAGAGCGCCGACCAGCGAAACATAACGTCCCTTCTTCAGACGTTCAGAGACGCCGGTCTT